>NZ_JAVDUA010000001.1:0-465924 GCF_031456105.1 Pseudomonas sp. BE134
ATCAATCACGCGAACGAGGTGATCCTCAGGGATTAAATCCTCCAGCGAAACCGGAAAAAGGCTGGTCTGATCGCGCGCTTGACCTTGGATGTAAGTCATAACAAAGAAAATGCCCCGTATCTTTCGATTACGGGGCATTTTCTTAAACCGCGATGCAGATTGCTAGGTTTTCACACAGTCTGTTCGGCGGGTTTTTTATTGCCTGACGTTCAGGTCATTCAGTGGATGACAATGCTGCCATCGGCCTGTTGGCGGTAAATGGTGTAGGGCAGCAACAAGGTGTCGAGGGCGCCGGACATGACCACGTCGATCAGAACGATAGCTGGAGCATTGGTGTGGTCTTGTGCATCCAGCCCTTTTTTCAGCGGCGCATTCAGACTGCAAAAATCATAGCCCACACCGCTGTAGATTCGCGGAACCGCACCACAATAGCTCTGCTGTTCCTTAAGGCTTTCAGCCACCACTTCATCGCCGCGTACCACCGTTTGAATCGTACCGCAGCCTGCCAGCATCAGCGCCGCCAGAAGCATTGCCTGAGTTTTCATGGACCGCCAATCCTTCGCCGGAAAACCTCAATCTACGCTACTGCCGAACAAACATCACTCATGCCATCGGTGGCAACCGGCGTTTGACCGGGGTCTTCTTGACGATAGCGGTGTTGGTTTCGGCGTGGGTGTTCAGGCGGTCGAGGAGGGTGTCCAGTTGTTCCATCGAGCGCACGTGCAGGCGCGCGATGAAGCAGTCGTCGCCCGTGACTTTGTCGCACTCGGTGAATTCGGGAATGGCTTGAATCTGCCGTTCCACTTCCTGCAACTGACCGGGCAACGGGCGAATCCGCACGATGGCCTGGAGTTGATAACCGAAGCATTTCGGGTCGATATCCACGGTGTAGCCCTTGAGCACACCGCGTTCTTCGAGGCGACGCAGGCGCTCGGCGACACTGGGCGAGGACAGGCCACTGAGGTTAGCCAGCGCCTTGAGCGAGCGCCGCGAGTCTTCCATCAAGGCGCTGATCAGCACTTGGTCGATATCGTCAGTCATGGCAAACCCCTGTAAGGCAATTAATCAAAACCACCTTGATAAGAAAGGCAGAAACCGAGTTTAGCCTGCTTTTTGCGCTGGAGAAGCCTCCCGGATGATTGGCATACTTTGCGCTCAAACACAGGAGTCTGAAGATGGACAAATCAATACGTCGCGGCTCATTCGAGATGACCGCCGCCATGCTGATCTCCGGTACCATCGGCTGGTTCGTGCTAGTGTCCGGGCAACCGGTGCTGGACGTGGTGTTCTGGCGCTGCCTCTTCGGCGCAGGCACTTTGCTGCTGATTTGCGCGGCCTTCGGCTTTCTGCGTCCCGGCATTCTGACCCGTACCACGTTCCTGCTGGCAGTGATCAGTGGCGTGGCGATAGTCGGTAACTGGGTGCTGCTGTTCGCCTCATATTCCCGCGCCTCGATAGCCATTGGTACGGCGGTGTACAACGTTCAGCCGTTCATGTTGGTGGGCCTGGCCGCGTTGTTCCTCAACGAAAAACTCACCCTGCAGAAGCTGTTTTGGCTGGGCATTTCATTTTTCGGGATGCTGGCGATTGTCAGTGCCCATGGAGGGCAGGGCGAGAGCGGCAATGATTACCTGATGGGCATCGGTTTGGCGCTGGGCGCGGCCTTCCTTTACGCGATTGCCGCGCTGATCATCAAGCGCCTGACCGGTACGCCGCCGCATCTGATCGCATTGATCCAGGTCTGCACCGGGGTGCTGTTGCTCGCGCCGTTCGCGCACTTTTCAGCGCTGCCGCAAGCACCGAGTGCCTGGGCCAGTCTGGTGACGCTGGGCATCGTCCACACCGGTGTGATGTACGTGCTGCTGTATGGCGCGATTCAAAAACTGCCGACGGCACTGACCGGAGCGTTGTCGTTCATCTACCCGATCGCGGCGATTTTTGTCGACTGGTTTGCCTTCGGCCATCGCCTGGAACCGCTGCAATGGCTCGGCGTGGCGGCGATTCTGCTGGCTGCCGCGGGGATGCAACAGGGCTGGGGCTTCAAGTCTCGCAAGTTGGCGGCACAGTAAGCGTCAGATGTTCCAGCGCGGCGAGGTCTTGGCCAGTCGCTGGCGCATCTCGCTGATGTTGGCGGCGAACTGGCGGGTCAACAACCGATAGCCGTCCAGCGGGGTGTAGACCGGCGCATCGAGGCTTGATACTGCCGGCAGGTCGTCGGGCCGGCTCAGCCGTTGCGACGCACCGGTTTTCAATGCTCGCGCCATTCCTATCAGTTGCACGCGGATTTGCCGATGTTCCGCAGTCATCGCGGATTGCAACTGCGCCATCGCATGCGGGTCGCTGGCATCCGGGCGGGTGTTGCCGAGGATTTCCAGGGTGCTGACGCACATCCGCAAGTTGCGCTGAATGGCATCCAGTTCGGTCATGGAAATTTTCACTTCCTTGGACACCGACGGCATCAGCGAGCGCAATTGCACCATCACGGTGTTCAGGCGCCCCATGAGCTTGAGGTGTTCGTCATCGCTGACCGGCTCGCCATTGATGATGCGCCCGTAAACCGTCGCGCAATCGCGCAACGCATCGGCCAGGTTATAGCGCCAGGAAAACACCGCATACAATGGCAACGCGAAGGAAAACGCCAGCGCCAGCGCAATGCCGATTAAAATGTCCACCCCTCGCCACAGGCCGGCAGTGATCGCGTTGTCGCCATGCCCCGCGACGATAAACACGGTGATGGCGGCCAGCAACGCCGTGTAACCGCCCTTGCCAATGGCGTGATAGGAGAAAATCCCGCACACCACCGACATGGCGAAATAAGTCAGCCACGGCATGCCGAGCCAGGCCTGTTGCGCGACCAGCACCAGACCGACACCCGCTCCGATCAAGGTGCCAATGGCTCGTTCGGCGGCTTTTTTGCCGATATTGCCGTGGTGCTGCAAGCCACCGATCACTACCAGCATCGTCACCGACGCCCATTCACCATGGGGCAAATCAATGCCGGTGGTCAGCAGGATCGTCGCCAGCAAACCGAGCGATACCCGCACCGCGTGGATCAATTTGGCGTTCCGGTAGCGCCGATACGGGTCCAGCAACGGACGCAGCAGTCGGCGCAGCAGCGGTGGTAATCGTTGGCTGAAGGTGCTCAGTCGCTGTGTCCTCAGAAAATGTAATCAGTGGTCAGGAAGCTCGAACTGCGTCCGCTGATGATCTCGCTGATGAGGTCTTTGTTGGTTTCCTGGAATTTGGTGGCCACTAACGTGCGGATCGAAAACGTCCGTAATGCATCATGCACCGACAACGTGCCCTCGGCCGAGTTCTTGCGCCCGTTGAACGGGAAGGTGTCCGGGCCACGCTGGCATTGGGCGTTGAGGTTGATGCGCCCGACCTGATTGGCGAAGGTGTCCACCAGCCGGCCGACTGCGACCGGGTTGGTGCCGAAAATACTCAGCTGCTGGCCGAAGTCCGATTCCAGGACGTAATCGATCACCGTGTCCAGATGGCGGTACGGCACAATCGGGATGACCGGGCCGAACTGTTCTTCCTGATAGACGCGCATTTGCGTGGTCACCGGGTACAACACTGCCGGGTAGAAGAACGAGGCGCGGGCCAGGCCGCCGTTGGGGTTGACCACCTTGGCGCCTTTGCTTTCGGCGTCCGCCACCAGCGAATGCAGGTAATCGACCTTGCCCGACTCCGGTAGCGGGGTCAGCGCCACGCCGTTGTCCCACGGCATGCCGGGTTTGAGGCTGGCGAGTCTGGCGTTGAATTTCTCGATGAAAGCCTCGACCACGTCTTCGTGGACAAAGAGGATTTTCAGCGCGGTGCAACGCTGGCCGTTGAACGACAACGAGCCGGTCACGGCTTCGCTGACTGCGTTGTCCAGATCGACTTCCGGCAAGACGATGCCGGGGTTTTTCGCATCGAGGCCCAGCGCCGCACGCAAACGGTGAGGTTTGGGGTGAAGTTTTTTCAGGTCGCTGGCGGCTTTGTTGGTGCCGATAAACGCGAAGATGTCGATCTTTCCGCTGGCCATCAGCGCGCTGACAGTCTCGCGGCCGCTGCCGTAGATCACGTTGATCACCCCGGCCGGGAAGCTGTCGCGGAACGCTTCCAGGAGCGGGCGAATCAACAGCACGCCGAGTTTGGCCGGTTTGAACACCACGGTGTTGCCCATGATCAGCGCCGGAATGAGCGTGGTGAAGGTTTCGTTCAGCGGGTAGTTGTAGGGGCCCATGCACAGGGCCACGCCGAGCGGAACGCGGCGGATCTGGCCGAGGGTGTCCTGTTCCAGCTCGAAACGGCTAGAGCGGCGGTCGAGTTCCTTCAAGGCATTGATGGTGTCGACGATGTAATCGCAGGTGCGATCGAACTCTTTTTCCGAGTCCTTCAGGTTCTTGCCGATCTCCCACATCAACAACTTGACCACCGCCTCGCGCTGTTGGCGCATGCGACCCAGAAAGGCCTCGACGTGCTGGATGCGTTCGGCGACGCGCATGGTCGGCCACAAGCCCTGGCCACGGTCATAGGCGCGAACGGCGGCGTCCAGCGCGGTCAGTGCGGTGTCGGCATCCAGTAACGGCGTGCTGCCGAGGATCACTTGCTCGTCGCCATTGGCACCGCTCAGGTACACCGGGCTACGGACCTGGGCGAGCGGCCCGGACCAGGTTTTCAGTTCGCCATCGACCAGGTACTCACGCTGCTCGGTCTGGCCGTCGAGGCGGTACTTTTCCGGGATGTCGGCGTGGCTCGGGAACAGGTTGTCGAGAATATTGGCTGTGGTCATGTCGCTACCCCCTCTGGATTAGGTGATGCTTTGATGAAACGTTTTAGCAGACCTCGACCTCGCTTGTCATGACTCATCTCAGCGATTTGCGCCACAGCGTGGTAGCCCGTGAATTTCCCGGCGCGGGGGTCATGGCCTCAGAAGCCCCCTTTGTTGGCCCCCAATGCCCTCAACCTGCCCACGTGGGGTGCCTTAGTGTTGAGCTCTCCTTGATCACAACAAAAACAGTGCATCCGGCTGACCGGGCACCCAATGAGAGGACCGCCATGCGGGCACGCCGATTCACTGAAAAGCCTAGCCTTTGTTTTGCCCTGATGGGGTGCGTCTTTGTGGTGTTGCTCGCGGGGTGTGGTGAAGAGCCAAAAAGCCCGGTCACTTACAGTGAAGCGGCCACCACCCGACCAGCCGACGCCGAGCTGGCGCAGGTCTATGACAACAGTTGCAAACTCTGCCACGCCAACCCGGCGGCCGGGGCGCCGCTGACGGGTGATAAGGAAGCCTGGGAGCCCCGGGTCATGCAGGGCGCCGACACGCTGCTCGATCACGCAATCAACGGCTACAACGGCATGCCGCCAATGGGCATGTGCATGCAGTGCTCACAAGAACAGTTCCTGGCGCTGATTGCGTTCATGTCCGGCCAGCACATCCAACAATAAGAACGACAGGGTGCGATTCATGACGATGGACTTAACACGGCGTCAGTTGTTGCAGAGGGCCAGTGTCATTGGTGCCTTTACCGCGCTCGGCTCGTCGCCTGCGCTGGCCGAACTGCTGCGCGCGCCACGGCTGATTCCCTGGCGTAACTGGTCGGGAGGCCAGAGTTGCCTGCCGGCAGCGCGGCTAGCGCCCAAGGATCTGGATGAGCTGATCCAAGTGGTGCGCACGGCCCCCGGCAAGATTCGCCCGGTGGGCTCGGCGCATTCCTTCAGCGCGCTGGTGCCCACCGATGGCACGCTGGTGTCGCTGAGCTATTTCACTGGCTTGATCGATCACGACGCCAAAACCCTGCAAGCCGAGTTCGCTGCCGGCACGCCGATGTCACGCATGGGCACACCGCTCAAAGACATCGGCCAGGCCCTGCAAAACATGGCCGACATCGATTACCAGACCCTCGCCGGGGCGATTTCCACCTCGACCCACGGCACCGGTAAAAACTTTCAATCTTATTCCGCCCACGTCTGCGGCCTGCAATTGGTTACCGCCAATGGCGAGGTGCTGGACTGCGACAGCACGCGATACCCTGAAGTGTTCAGCGCGGCGCGGGTGTCCCTCGGCGCGCTCGGGGTGGCGACTAAAATCCGCCTGCAAAACCGCCCGGCCTATCGCTTGAGAGAACACCAGTGGGTCGCCAAAACCGAAGAATTACTGGAAGACCTCGACAAGAACACTCGGGAAAACCAGCACTGGGAAATGCAAGTGGTCACCCACTCCGACTACGCGTTGTCGATCGCCTTGAACGAAACCACCGACCCGGCCACACCGCCGATCCCGGCGGATGAGGAGGGTGGTAACGAATTCGTGACCTTGATCGAAAAGCTCGACAAGTACGGCAGCGACTTTCCTGACCTGCGCCACACGATGCTCAATAGCTTGCGCCACATCGCCAGTTTCGATGACCGGGTAGGCGACTCATTCGACATCTACGCCAATGTGCGTACGGTACGTTTCAACGAAATGGAATATTCCGTGCCGGCAGAGCACGGCCCGGCGTGCCTGCGCGAGATCCTCAAGCTGATCCGGGACAAAGACCTGCGCACCTGGTTTCCGATTGAATACCGTTACGTCAAAGCCGACGACATCCCCCTGAGCATGTTCGAAGGGCGCGACAGTTGCTCGATCTCGGTCCACCAGCATTACCAGATGGATCATCACAACTTTTTCGCCGCCGTCGAGCCGATTTTCTGGAAGTACAACGGCCGGCCACACTGGGGCAAGTTACACACCCTTAACGCGAAACACCTGCAGCCGCTGTACCCGCGCTGGCAGGAGTTCCTCCAGGTCCGGCAGGCACTCGACCCCAGCGGAAAATTCCTCAACGCCCACTTGTCATCGATCCTGGGGGTGAGCTGATGGCTGTCAATCGGCGTAATTTTTTGATCGCAACCGCTGGCGTCGGCGCGTTACTGGCGGGTGTCGGGGCGTGGTTACGGCCAAGTGATCGAGGCGCACCGTACAGCGACTATTTTCGTGCGCTGAACCGTGAACTCAAGGAACACGGGCCGATGCGTCCGGTGATGCTGATCGATCTTGACCGGCTGGATCACAACATCGATGTGGTGATGCAATCGGTCAAGCGCGGCGGCAAGCACCTGCGGCTGGTGGAGAAGTCGTTGCCAGCGCCAGGATTGCTGACCTACATCGCCAAGCGTGCCGACACGCAGCGCTTGATGTCGTTTCATCAGCCGTTTCTCAATCATGACGCGATACAGTTTCCCGAGTCCGACATCCTGTTGGGCAAGCCACTGCCGGTGCGTTCGGCGCAACTGTTTTATCAGTCGCACAAAGGGGCTTTCGACCCGTCGAAGCAATTGCAGTGGTTGCTCGATACGCCTGAGCGACTGCAACAATACCTGGCGCTGGCACAGGGATTGGGGACGCGGTTGCGGGTGAACATCGAACTGGATGTCGGGTTGCATCGCGGTGGCGTCAGCGATGTGGCAGTGCTCGGGCATATGCTGGCGCTGATCAGCCAACACCCGCAGCACCTGGAGTTCGCCGGGTTAATGGGCTACGACCCGTTTGTCGGTATGGGCGTGCCGGGGATTCTCGGTTCGCCCGAGGAGTTATTCGCCAAGGTCATGACGATTTACAACCGCTGCGTCGACTTCACCCGTCAGCAGTACCCCGGTCTATGGCATGAAGGACTGACCCTCAACACGGCCGGCAGCCCGAGTTATCGCATGCATGAGCACGAACAACTGAGCAGCGAAGTCTCGGTGGGCACGGCGATGCTCAAACCAACGCATTACGATTTGCCTTCGCTGGTGGAGCATGTGCCCGCTGCTTACATCGCCACGCCGGTGTTGAAAAGCACCGGGGCAGTGGACATCCCGGCACTGGATGACAAGTCCCGACTGTTTTCGTGGTGGGACACCAATCAGCGCGAGACGTTTTTCATCTATGGCGGTAATTGGATGGCGGAGTTCGAATCGCCGCCGGGGTTGCAGAGTAACGGTGTGTATGGCCGCAGCTCGAATCAGGAAATAGTCAACGGTTCGGCGGCGGTGGGGCTGGGGGTTGAAGACCAGGTGTTTTTAAGGCCGACCCAGACAGAATCGGTGCTGTTGCAGTTTGGGGATTTGCTGGCGGTTCGGGGCGGGCGGATTGTTGATACCTGGCCGGTGTATTCCTGAAGGATATTCAGTGACTGTTACGACGCCATCGCGAGCTTACCCTCATGCCGATCAGTTAAGCCTTAACGCAGACCGTAGCAGCTGGCGAAGCCTGCGTTCGGCTGCGTAGCAGTCGTAAAACATGAGCTTGCGGTCTACCTGAAACACCGCATCGGCTAATTTCACGACTGCTGCGCAGCCGAACGCAGGCTTCGCCAGCTGCTACAAAGTGCGGTTGGGCTTAACTGACTGGCATTAGGGCTTGCCCGCGATGGCGTCGTTCAGTCAGAACGCATACGGAATACTGACCTTGGCCCAAAGCATTTCCCCTTCAGGCCGGTTCTCCACATCAAACTCCTTGGCCCAGCGGATCTCCGCGCTGGCGTACTTCAAAAAGGTCAGGTGCAGCGCCGGACCAATCGCAAACACCTGCCCGCGAACCCCATCGCTCACGTCCTCGCCATTAAACTGTACGGTGTGGCCGAACTGTTTGTCGTCGGTGGTTTGCTTGAGGTAGTAGCCGTTCAAGCCGAGCATCAAGTTGTCGGTAATTTTGTAGCTGGCCGAATAGTCGAAGTGGAAAATCTGCCCCGACTCGTAATCGGTGTCTTTGTTTTTTCCGTTGAAGCTGTACGTCGTCTTCACCGACATCTCGGTGTTTTCCGACGGCAGCCACGTGAAGGAGAACAACGGTTTGTAGGTGTAGAAGTTGTTGCTGGTGTTGGCCAGGCGATCGACCGCGTATTCGCCGGTCGGCACGGTGATTTCCAGCGCGGCGCCCAGGGTCAGGGTTGGGCCCATGTCCCAGAGAATGATCGGCGCGAGGGTGGTGTCGCCCATGCCTTCGCGGGTGTCGTGCAAGCCGAACACCGAGACTTCCTGCTTGAGCCAGGGCTGCCCAATGTAGCCCGCCACGCGGCCACCAAAAACCCGCAGCGGACTGAGGTAATCGAGGCGCGGAATCACCGCCGTGGATTCGATGTCGACCTGCGGCACCTTGCCACCGAGCGAGCTGATATTCAGCTTCGTCGACGTGTAGTGGTTGTAGTAGAGGTTGAACACCAGCATGTTGTCCGGAAGGCTGTCGGGCGACAGCGGCAACATGAAAAAACCGTCGGTGCCAGGGCCGATGTTATCCACGCCGGCCTCGGTGGCCATTGCCGGTTGAAGGGCGCAGACGCCGGCCAGGCTGATGACCAGTAGGGGAAATCTCGTGCGGGTCGGGATCATGGGCGTACTCATTATTATTGTTAGCGGGCTTTCCTGCGTCCATACGAGGGCCGCAACATAGAAATAAGCTGTCTGCGCTGCACAAGGCAGGGTTTTGGCGGCCATTAAGGGGGACTTCTGCGGACAGCCGTTAAACCCTGTGCTAACTTCCGTCGACATAACCGGTAACAAAAATAAGAATGCAGCTCGTCCCGGAATGTTTACCCCATGCAAATGAAAGTGATTGATCCCACCTTTGAACTGGCGCTGGTGTCGCCATTTCTTCTGCAAACACTGGCCGAAGTCGCGGAGCAAAAAGGCGTCAACCCTGACAGCCTGTGCCGAGGGCTCGGCTTTACCTTTGAAGATCTCCAGGACCCGGCGCAGCGTATTTCCTATCGCCAGGCCGTGGCGATGATTCAGCGCGCGCTCAAAGCCTTGCCCAATCAGGGGCTGGGCTTGTGGGTCGGTGCGCAGAACGTGCTCGGCACGCTGGGATTGCTGGGGCATGTGTTGTCGCTGTGCAAGACCCTGCGCGATGCCTTTGAACTGGGCATTCGCCATCAGCACACCTCCGGCGGGATTGTGGTATCGAGCGTGGAGGAGGCGGGTGATCGGGTGTTTGTCGACGCTGAATGCCGCTTGCCGTTCGCTGATGTGCAGCTGTTTGCGGTCGAGGAGTTTTTCGCCAGTCTGCTGGTGTATGGCCGGGCGCTGGTCGGGGCGGACTTCAAACCGATGGCGGTGGAGTTCATGCACCCCGCGCCGGACTATCTCAGCGAGTATTCGCGCCTGCTGGGGCCGGACGTGCGTTTCGGCTGCCTGCAAAACCGTATGGTGATCGCGGCACATTGGCTGGATGTGCACCTGCCCAATCACCACTCCCTGGCCCTGCGTCAGGCGGTGAAATTGCTGGAGCTGGAAGCCACGCAGGTGCATCAGAAAATGGACTTGATCCAGGCGGTGGAACGGGCGATTGCCCGAGACCTGACAGAGGGCAGCCATATCGAGAAAATCGCCGGCGATCTCAACATGAGCAGCCGCACCTTGCGCCGCCGCCTCACGGAGCACTCGCTGACGTTCGAAACACTGCTGGAACAAGTGCGCCAGGCGCGCACCATGGGACTGCTGGCCAACCCGGACATGTCGATCGAGCGCATCACCGAAGAAGTCGGCTACAGCGATGTGCGCAGTTTCCGCCGTGCCTTCAGACGCTGGACCGGTATGAGCCCGAGCGCATTCCGCAATGAAAGCCCACCCCTCGATACTTTGTAGCAGCTGACGAGCAGCGCGAGGCTGCGTTCGGCGGCGAAGCCGTCGCAAACCCTGTACGCAAGGTGTGCCTGACACACCGCATTGCCTGGTTTCTCGGCTGCTTCGCAGCCGAACGCAGCCTCGCGCTGCTCGTCAGCTGCTACGGGTCGTGCACACAAAACCTCGTGCTCCGGTTAAACTCCGTGCTCTTTTTCAAGGAGTTCATATGAGTTATTACCAGCCGGGCATTCTCGCCACCCCAGTTCCGCCTCAAGCCCGTCATATGTTCTTCGCCCTCGAATCCGCCGAAGCCTTGCCGGTCGCGCTCGACAACTTGATGCGCCTGGTGGACGGGAAGTCGGCTGTGGTCGGTTTCGGGGTGTCGCTGGTCAAGGCGTTGCACGCGCAGATCGATGGCTTGCGAGCGTTTCCGGCGTTGACCGGGGTTGGCGTCGACAACCCGTCGACACAACACGCCTTATGGTGCTGGTTGCATGGCATCGACCGGGGTGAATTGCTCAATCGCAGCCAGGCCATCGAAGCCGCTCTGGCGCCGGCCCTGCGCCTGGTGCAGATGAACGAAACCTTCCGCCACAAGACCGGCCACGACCTGACCGGCTACGAAGACGGCACCGAAAACCCGCACGACGACGCCGCTGTCGCCGCTGCGCTGTTAAGCGAAGGTACGGACGGCCTGGTCGGTGGCAGCTTTGCCGCGATCCAGCAGTGGCAGCATGACCTCAAAGGTTTCCACGCAATGCCGTCCCATGAGAAGGACAACATCATGGGCCGTCGTTTGAGCGACAACGAAGAACTCGACGACGCGCCGGTCTCCGCCCACGTCAAACGCACTGCCCAGGAAAGTTTCGCCCCCGAGGCATTCGTCGTCCGTCGCTCGATGCCATGGATCGAAGGTGATCGCGCCGGCCTGATGTTCCTCGCGTTCGGCTTTTCCCTCGATGCCTTCGAAGCGCAACTGCGGCGCATGAGCGGTCTGGAAGACGGCATCACCGACGGCCTGTACCGCATCAGCCGCCCAATCACCGGCGGTTACTATTGGTGCCCCCCGCTCAAGGACGGTCAGCTGGACCTGCGCGCGTTGCGCATTGGCTAACGAACAGGAGATGAACATGGACGTGGTGCGTTGGGGCATGATCGGTAGCGGCAGTGTTGCCGAGCGCAAGAGCGGGCCGGCCTTTTACAAGGCCCCCGGCTCGGCGTTGGTGGCGGTGATGGGGCGGCGGCTGGAGGCGGTGACGGATTACGCCACACGCCATGGCATCGCCCGGGTGTACACCGACGCGCAAGCGCTGATCAATGACCCCGAGGTGGACGCGGTGTATATCGCCACGCCGCCCGACAGCCATCACGCCTACAGCCTGTTGGTGGCCGCCGCGGGCAAACATTGCTGTGTCGAAAAACCGATGTCGCTGAATGCCGGGCAAAGCCGCGAGATGCAAAAGGTCTTTGCCAATGCCGGATTGCACCTGTTCGTTTCCTACTATCGGCGTTCGTTGCCGCGCTTTCAGCAAGTGCGTCAGTGGCTGGATGCAGGGCGGATCGGCGAGGTCCGGCACCTGACCTGGACGCTGACCAAAGCCCCGTCGCCAGTCGATCTGGGCGGCGCGCACAACTGGCGCACGGACCCGGACATTGCCGGTGGCGGTTACTTCGCCGACCTGGCCAGCCACGGGTTTGACCTGTTCCAGTACCTGCTCGGCGACATCACCGACGTCGCCGGTTTCACGGCGCGACAGGCCGGGCTGTATGCCGCAGAAGATGCGGTCAGCGCCAGTTGGCGGTTCGCTTCGGGGGCGACGGGCATGGGCTGCTGGAACTTCGTGGCGGATCGTCGCGAGGACCGCGTCGAAGTGATTGGCAGCCAGGGCCGGATCAGTTTTTCGGTGTTTGATGAGCACCCGCTGCAGCTTCAGGCGGATGAACATCTGAGCCTCCACATCGACCATCACGAACACATCCAGTGGCATCACGTGCTGGGCATGAACGCGCACATTCGCGGCGAAGCGCAGCATCCGGCAGTGGCCGGGGAAGCGCTGAAAACCGACTGGGTGATGGATCAGATCCTCAAGCGCGGTCACTGAACTCCACCGATGTAGCAGCTGCGGAGCACCGCGAGGCTGCGTCCGGCGGCGAAGCCGTCGCAAACCCTGCACGCAAGGTTTTCCTGACACACCGCACCCTCTGATTTCACGACGGCTGCGCCGCCTGACGCAGCCTCGCGGTGCTCCGCAGCTGATACACAGGATTGTGTTCGTTCGGCGAATCTAACCTTATGCTCAAACAGTATTTCTCAATCCTCACAACGTCTATCTAAGATCACGTCATAACTCGTTATAACAAGTGATCTGTCATGACCGATAACGTTCTATCTCTCAGTAGCGTTCCACTGCACACCCAACTGCGTGACGTACTGCGCGCCCGTATCCTCGACGGTGAATACCCGCAAGACAGCCAGATGCCTTCCGAAAGCGAGCTCGGCGCGCTGTTCAAAGTCAGCCGCATCACCGTGCGTCAGGCCCTGGGCGATCTGCAAAAAGAAGGGCTGATCTTCAAGATCCACGGCAAAGGCACCTTCGTCGCCAAGCCGAAAACCTTCCAGAACGTCAGCACCCTGCAAGGCCTCGCCGAGTCCATGACCGGTCGCGGCTACGAGGTGATCAACCGCCTGCGCAGCTTCAAATTCATCACCGCCGACAAACTCGTCGCCGAACGTTTGCAGGTCGCCGAAGGCGAAATCGTGGCGCAGATCAAACGGGTGCGGCTGATCAACCGCGAGCCGATTTCGCTGGAAATCACCTACCTGCCCAAGGTTCTCGGTGAACGACTGGAGAAGGCAGATCTGGTGACCCGCGACATTTTCCTGATCCTTGAAAACGACTGCGGCCTGACCCTCGGTCATGCCGATCTGGCCATCGACGCGGTCCTGGCCGACAGCGACCTGACCCAGGCACTGAACGTCGAACCGGGCTCGCCGATCATGCGCATCGAGCGGTTGACCCATGACGCCAGCGGTCAGCCCGTGGATTTCGAACACCTTTACTACCGTGGCGATGCCTTCCAGTACCGCTTGCGGATCGACCGGCAAAAAGGGGCGCAGGCATGACGCACAGCTCAATAACCAGAAGCACGCTGGAGCAGGAATACGACATCGTCGTGATCGGCGGCGGCACCGCAGGACCGATGGCGGCGATCAAGGCCAAGGAACGCAACCGCGATCTGCGCGTATTGCTGATCGACAAGGCCAACGTCAAGCGCAGCGGCGCAATCAGCATGGGCATGGACGGCCTGAACAACGCGATCATTCCCGGCCACTCGACGCCGGAGCAATACACCAAGGAAATTACCATCGCCAACGACGGCATCGTCAACCAGGCGGCGGTGTACGCCTACGCGACTCACAGCTTTGAAACTATCGAACAACTGGACCGCTGGGGGGTGAAATTCGAGAAGGACGAGACCGGCGACTACGCGGTCAAAAAGGTCCACCACATGGGCGCTTACGTGCTGCCGATGCCGGAAGGCCACGACATCAAGAAAGTCTTGTACCGTCAGTTGAAGCGGGCGCGGGTGAGCATCACCAATCGCCTGGTTTGCACCCGATTGCTCACCGATGAAGAGGGCGCGGTCAACGGTGTGATGGGGTTTGACTGCCGCACTGCCGACTTCCACGTGATCAAGGCCAAAGCCGTGATCCTCTGCTGCGGGGCTGCCGGACGCCTGGGCTTGCCATCCTCGGGTTACCTGATGGGCACCTACGAAAACCCGACCAATGCCGGCGACGGTTACGCCATGGCGTACCACGCCGGGGCTGAACTGGCGAACCTGGAATGCTTTCAGATCAACCCGCTGATCAAGGATTACAACGGCCCGGCCTGCGCCTATGTCACCGGCCCCTTGGGTGGCTATACCGCCAACAACAAGGGCGAACGCTTCATCGAGTGCGACTACTGGAGCGGCCAGATGATGTGGGAGTTCCATCAGGAACTCGAAAGCGGCAACGGCCCGGTGTTCCTCAAGCTCGATCATCTGGCCGAGGAAACCATCCAGAACATCGAAGAGATCCTGCACAGCAACGAACGCCCGAGTCGCGGCCAGTTTCACGCCAACCGCGGTACTGACTACCGTACGCAGATGGTTGAGATGCACATCTCCGAGATCGGTTTTTGCAGCGGGCATTCGGCATCGGGTGTGTGGGTCAACGAACGAGCCGAGACTTCAGTGAAGGGATTGTACTCGGCGGGTGACATGGCGGCGGTGCCGCACAACTACATGCTCGGTGCGTTCACTTATGGCTGGTTTGCCGGCAACAATGCGGCGGACTTTGTCGCCGGGCGCGAGTTTTCAACGGTTGATGCCAAACAGATCGAAACAGAAAAACAAAGGGTCTACGCGCCCCTGGACCGCGAACACGGTCTGCCACCCGCGCAAGTCGAGTACAAGCTGCGGCGCTTTGTGAACGACTATCTGCAACCGCCGAAAGTGACCAAGAAAATGCAGATCGGCCTGCAACGCTTCAGTGATATCCAGCGCGATCTCGATCAGATCAAGGCCCACAACGCCCACGAACTGATGCGCGCCATGGAAGTCAGCATGATCCGCGACTGCGCCGAAATGGCTGCCCGCGCCTCATTGTTCCGCGCTGAAAGCCGCTGGGGGCTTTACCACTATCGGGTCGATCACCCGCTGCGCAACGACAGTGACTGGTTCTGCCATTGCCACCTGAAGAAGGGGGACGACGGCCGTATGACCAGCTTCAAGAAAGCCGTCGAGCCTTACATCATCCCGCTCGATGCCGAAGAAATGCAGGCCTACGACCGGCTGCGGGTCGGCGCCTTTGCGGCCTGAGCATCACTAAAAGGAGAGACCGCCCAATGGCCTATCAACCCCAGGAAATCTTCTTCCGCTCCAACGCGCCGGTCACGGTCGACGAGGATCTTTGCATCGCCCACAAAGGCTGCACCGTGTGCGTCGACGTCTGCCCGATGGACCTGCTGGCGATCAACCCGGCCACGCAGAAAGCCTACATGGCCTTCGACGAGTGCTGGTACTGCATGCCCTGCGAAAAGGACTGCCCGACCGGGGCGGTGAAAGTCGAAATTCCTTACCTGTTGCGCTGAGTGTGAGTCCCGGCATCTCTATTGAATGACCGGACGCCTTCGCCGGCAAGCCGGTCTCGCTCCCACAGGGAAATGCATTCCAACAGGGAAATACAATCTAAATGTGGGAGCGAGCCTGCTCGCGAAGAGGCCAGCCCAAACAACCTAAAGCCATCCGGCAACCCCCGGACGCCAGCTTCAAACCACCCCTCGTTTCCCACCACGCCCTGATCGTGGCGGAGACGAACATCCTATAAATGATTCGAGGGGATACATCCATGTCTTTGCCAACATTACTGCGTGCAGCGTTTGCCGGTCTCGTACTGGCCTCATTCACCTTGTCGGCCTCGGCCGAAACCATCCGCATTGCCATCGGCACCCAGGACACCACCATCAATTGCGCCGCTGGCGGATTGCTGATCCGTGAGCTCGGTCTGCTCGACAAATACCTGCCTCACGACGGCCAATACAAAGACGCCCAATATGAGGTCGAGTGGAAAAACTTCACCAGTGGCGCACCGCTGACCAACGAGATGGTCGCCGGTAAACTCGATTTCGGCGCCATGGCCGATTTCCCCGGTTCGTTCAACGGCGTGGCATTTGAAACCGCCGGCAAGCACAGCCTGTTTATCAGCGTGCTCTCGGGCAGCATCAAGGGCAGCGGTAACGGCATCGTGGTGCCGAGCGCTTCGGGTGTGCAGTCATTGGCGGAGTTGAAGGGCAAGACCATTTCCGTGCCGTTCGCCTCGACAGCCCACGGCATGTTGCTGCGCGCCGTGGCGGCTCAGGGTTGGGATCCGCTCAAAGACGTCAACATCATCGCCCAGCCGCCAGAAGTCGCAGGCTCCGCGTTACAGGCCGGGAAGATCGACGCCCACGCTGACTTCGTGCCGTTCGCCGAACTTTTCCCGAGCCGTGGTTTCGCGCGCAAGATTTACGACGGCGCCCAGGCCGGGGCACCAACGTTCCACGGCGCGCTGGTGGATCAGGCGTATGCGAAGAAGTACCCGGAAATCGTCGTTGCCTATCTGCGGGCAAGCATCGAAGCCAACCAGTTGCTGGCGGCGGAACCTGAGAAGTACAGCGAATTGATCGCCAAGGTCACCGGGGTCGATGCCGAGGTCAATTACCTGTTTCACGGCCCGCTGGGCGTGCAAACCCGCGACCTGAGCTGGAAGCCGGAATACCGTCAGGCGGTGGGCACCGCCATCGATACCCTCAAGTTGTTGAAGAAGGCTGATCGGGGTCTCGATCTCAATACCTTTATCGACGAGCAGTACATCCGCGCTGCGTTCAAGGCTTCGAACCTGGATTACACCGCGCAACTGGCCAACTACGCGCAGACACCTCTGAAAGCCGTGGATGCAGCGAGCGGGAAGGCGATCACTGACGTCAACCATGTGGCGGAAATCTGGGTGCGCGGCGAGCCGAAAGTCCGCCAATACGCCTCGGCGCAAGCGGCATTCAATGCCTTGGCCAGCCTCAAGCAAGAAGGCAAAAACATCCGCGCGGTGTATGCCCAGGCGAGTGACAGCGGGATCAAGCTGCTGGCGGATCAGGCGTGGTTTGCCAGCGATGCGAAAGGGCAGCTCAGCGCGTTCCTGCTCAAAGGCCAGGCCCAACAATTCGCCACGGCCCAGGGCGGAAAGGTCTTCGACTTCACCGAAGCCTCCACCCAATCCGTCGCCGCCCGCTAACCCCAAACACACCGCATTCCCCTGTGGGAGCGGGCTTGCCCGCGATGGAGCCAGACCAGTCGATATCTATGTCGACTGACACACCGCCATCGCGGGCAAGTCGGACCGCCGCACCGCCGCTCCCACAGGGAATCAGGTTGAGAGGAAGAATTGTGTACCGATCCTATGCACGCTGGCTCCCCCGAGCCATGTCACTGCTGTTGTGCCTGCTGTTTTGGCAACTCGCCGCCAGTGGTCACTGGAACCTCGGCCTGATCACCTTCGCCAACGTCCCGACGCCGCTGGCCGTCCTCCAGGCCGCGTTGGGCCTTGGCGATTCCGGCAAGCTCGGCCAACACCTGAGCAGCAGCCTCAGCCGGGTCTTCGCCGGTTACCTCGCCGCGCTGTTTATCGGCATCGCCCTGGGCCTTGTCATCGGCCGCTCGAAATGGGCCGAAGACTTACTGCTGCCACCCTTGGAAGTCCTGCGCCCGATCCCTGCTGTCGCCTGGATTCCGCTGGCGATCCTCATGTTCCCATCCTCGGAACTGTCGATGGTCTTCATCACTTTCACCGGCGCGCTGTTCCCGATTCTGCTCAACACCGTGCACGGCGTCGAAGGCGTCGACCCGCGCCTGATCGCCTCGGCCAAAAGCCTCGGGGCAGGGCGTCGGGCGATTCTGCTGGAGGTGATTTTGCCGGGCGCCGCACCGAGCATCATCACTGGCCTGGCCATCGGCATGGGCACCTCATGGTTCTGCCTGGTGACAGCGGAAATGATCTCCGGCCAATACGGCATCGGCTATTACACCTGGGAGTCCTACACCATTCAGAACTACGCCGACATCGTCGTCGGCATGCTGCTGATCGGTGTACTCGGGATGGGCAGCAGCCTGCTGATCAAACGTCTCGGCGGGCTGTTCACGCCGTGGCACCGACCACGAGGGAAAGCCTGATGAGCGTGATGCAAACCCCGGAAGGGCGGATTGATATTCGCCAGTTGTCCATCGTCCTCGGTGAAGGCTCGCAAGCCTTTGAAGCCGTGCAAGGTCTGGATTGCCAGATTGAAGCGGGGCAGTTCGTGTGCGTTCTCGGGCCGTCCGGTTGTGGTAAATCGACCTTGCTCGGCGCGCTGGCCGGGCACCTGCAACCGCGTTCCGGCAGCCTCAAAGTCGATGGTGCGCAGGTCTCGGGCCCGTCGCCGCAGCGCGGCATGGTGTTCCAGCACCACACACTGTTCCCGTGGCGAACCGTGCGTGACAACGTCGCCTTCGGCCTGAAGATGCGCGGCATCGGCAAGGCTGAGCGCCACAAAGCCGCCGATGAAATCCTCGCTTTGGTGGGCCTCGAAGGCTTCGCCGAGCGCTGGCCCGATCAACTCTCCGGCGGCATGCAGCAACGGGTGGAAATCGCCCGGGTGCTGATCAACCGCCCACGTCTGTTGCTGATGGACGAACCCTTCGGCGCCCTCGACGCGCTGACCCGGTTGAACATGCAGGAGCTGTTGCTGGACATCTGGACGCGGATTCGCACCACCGTGGTGTTCGTCACCCATGACATCGACGAAGCGCTGTTCCTCGCTGATCGCCTGCTGGTCATGAGCTCGCGCCCCGGGCGGATCATCGAAGACCTGCGCCTCGACTTTCCAAGGCCACGCACCACCGAACTGGTGACGAGCCATGAGTTCTCCCGCCTGAAGCGCCATTGCCTCGAATTACTGCGTCACGAAGACGGTCGGCAGCTACCGCGCCTGAACCCTCTCGGACTCCCCCCTGAAAACAAACTGCCGCGATTTGCCCTATGACCTCACTATTCGATGTAACCGATAACGAAGATATTCTCGCCCTGCAACCGCGCCTGACCGATGACGATCCCGGCGTGCGCCGCATTGCGCTGATTGAACTGGCCGACCTTGAAGAACCGGACGGCTTGCTGTGGCTGGTCAATCGACTGGCGCAAGACCCAACCGAAGAAGTCCGCGCCGAAGCCGCTCGCTTGCTTGAAGCCTGGGAAGAGGCTCCGGTGGTCGAGGCCTTGTGTCAGGCGCTGACCGATTCCTCGTTGGCCGTGCAGTCTGCCGCCGCGCAAAGCCTCAGCCTGCTCAAGAGCGAGGCGGCAGGTCGGGTGATTCTGCCGTGGACCGGGCACGCCGAGGCCAGCGTGCGCATTGCCGCGTTCAGGGCGTTGCGAGAGTTGCGTTTTCCCGAGGCCGCCGCTGCCGCGTTAAACGCGTTGACGGATGCAGACGCTAGCGTTCGTCGCGAGGCGGTGGGGGTGCTCGGCTGGCTCAAGCAGCTCGATGCGTTGCCGGATTTGGCGAGATTGGCCAGCGCCGATCCCGATACTGAAGTGCGCCGCGCCGCCACCGGCGCCCTCGGGCTGGCTTGCGACGCTCACGTGCTGCCCGCGCTGCGCCAGGCCTTGCAAGACGACGCCTGGCAAGTACGCGAAGAAGCCGCGACCACGTTGGGCAAAGTCGGCCACATTGATGCCGGCAGCGCACTGGTCGCGGCCTTGAGCGACGATTACTGGCAAGTCCGCCTGCGCGCCACCCGCAGCCTCGGTCGATTGCGTTACGCCCCCGCCCTTGAAGCCTTGATCGAAACCCTTGGCCACCGCATCAGCAACCTGCGCAAGGAAGCCGCGCTGGCCCTTGGCGAATTGAACGAAAAGGGCGCCATCGCCCCCTTGCAGGCCGCGCAAGACGACGGCGATCCGGAAGTGCGCAAAGCCGTGCGCATCGCCTTGAGTCAACTGCAATGAACCCGGTGGCGGTGGGTAATTCCTTAGGTAAACAGCAGCTGCGCTTGAACTGGCCGGATGGCCGTGAGCAGAGGCTGGGGCACGCTGAACTGAGGCGTCAGTGCCCGTGCTCGCAATGCCGGGCGTTTCGACTGCAAGGTCTGACGGTGAAGGTTGATCCGCGCATTCGTGTGGTCGAGTTGAATGTCCAAGGCTACGGCCTGCAACTGATCTTCAGCGACGGCCACGAACGCGGCATCTACCCGTGGCCGTACCTGGCACAACTCACTCCCGAACCCACCTCATAACTCCTGTGGGTCAGAAGGATTTGCTGACGCTCGCCACCACGGTGGCGCTGCACAGGTCGTCGTAGCCCCAGTTGCTGGTGCATTGGCTTTTCGACAGGTCCGTGTCGATGTAGGCCAGGCCCAGCAGCACCCCGGCCAGTTCGTGGGTCAATTTGACTTCCCATTCGCGGTACGACTCTTCGCCATGACCGGAGCTCGTGAACATGCGCGGGTCCTTGAAGTCCATGTTGCCGTAGCGCAGTTTTAAGCCTGTGTCATAGGGCAACTGGGTTTCGTAACCGACATAGGTGTACATCGAGTTCTGCTCGCTATCGATGCCCGGCGCATCGTCGGAGTAATAGGCTCCGAGTTTCACCCCGTAAACGCTGAGAATGCCGTAAACCTCACTCTGGTTGAACTGGCTTTCTTTCGGATAGGTGTATTTGAGGTAGCCGATGTCGAGGTTGATGTCGTCGGTGGCTTCCCAGAGCCAGCCGCCGTAGTAGTCGACTTCCTGACGGGTTTTCAGGCCGCCGCCGAAGTCGACGTTCGAAGTCCAGGCCCCCACGTACAGACCCGTGCTGTGGGCCAGCGTTACGCCGGCCTGCGCGGCGGGGTCATTGAGTGTTTGCGAAATGCCACGGGTGCGGTAATCGCTCGCCAGGGTCAGGTCCACCAGGACGGAAAAGTCGTCGTTCAAGACGATGGCCTGGCTGCTCAGCGGCAGCAGGCTCAAGGAACCGAGGGCGAACAGGGTGAAAGCTTTCATGAGTAAAGTCCCGATGCTTTTTATTGTTAGGGGCAGGATTGTTTATGGGCCGTTTTTTTTGCGGCAAAGCTGCGCCGAACCCCGGCGTTGAACGCGGGATCGGCCAGCGGGTACAGCGGATTTTTATTAGAGGGTCGGTGCGTAGACTTCGCGCCCGGCGAACCAGGTTTGCAGCACTTGGGTGTCGCTCAAGGCCTTGTCGTCGACGGTGAATACGTCACGGTCCAGCACGATGAAGTCGGCTTGCTTGCCGGGTGTCAGGGAACCGATTTGCTTCTCCAGGCCAATGGTGCGCGCCGCATTCACGGTGTAGGCGTAGAACATCGTTTCACGATCCACGGCTTCCTTGATGTTCAGCACGCCCAGCGGGCCGAGGCGGGTGATGGCCTGGGCCATGGCGTTCCATGGGTTAGGCGAAGACACCGGCCAGTCACTCGCACCGGAGATGGTCGCGCCCTGTTTGAGCAGCGAATGCGCGGGGTATTGATAACGGAAGGCGAGGGCGCTGACGTAGGGCTTGATCATGTCCGTGGTGTAATCATCGGCCGACGCCCACAGCAGTTGCATCGAGGCGATGACGCCCAGCGGTTTGAACCGCGCAAACTCCTTCGGGTTGACGATTTGCAGGTGGGTGATCGAGTGCGTCACGCCGCTTTGGCGATCCTTGCGCGCCTGGGCGATGCCGTTCAGCGACTCACGCACTGCGCGGTCGCCGATGGCGTGGATGTGCACCAGCCAGCCGCGCTGGTCGATGGCGCTGACCAGTTCGCCAAAATGCTTCGGATCGATCAGCAATTCGCCCTGTTTGTGCGAGTTGCTGTAAGGGTCGATCATCGCCGCGCTCTGGGCCGGGAATTCGATCACGCCGTCGGCGAAGATCTTGACGCCGGGCAGGGTCAGGTTCGGGATGCCCTGAAATTGCTGGCGGACTTTATCCAGTGTGTCGAGGTCGGCCGGTATGCTTTTCGGATTGGCCACCAGCAGGGCGGCGACGTGGGCGCTCATGCCACCGGTTTCGGACAATGCTTTGTAAGCGGGCAGCACGCCGACGGTTTTCTCCGTGGGCTTGAGCGCGAACAGCGGTTCGCCCGGCGCGGCGTTGGCGGCGGGGTCCATCCACGCCGTGATGCCGACGCTGTTGTTGTAGCGCACGGCCGATTGGGCAGCCTTGAGCATATCGGCGGCGCTCGGCACCGGTATTTTCGAGGACACCCGGTCCCAACCGGCGTCAACCAGGAAGCCGTTAGGGGTGCCATCGGCACGTTTACCGATGGTGTCCGCTTCGGCCGCGGGCAAGGTCTTGAGCAATGCGGCATCAATCCCGGCGCGCTTGAGCATGAAGTCGTTGGCCCAGGCGGTGTGGTGGTCGCTGCCGGTAAACACCACGGGCACGTCGGCCCATTCACCTTGGTTGAATTTGTTGCCCAGCTCTTCGGCCTTGGCCCAGTAGACCGAACTCATGCCGGCGATGGTCAGCACATCGCCGTGTCTGGCCTTGCCGTCATCACGCCAGCCGCGCAGGCGTTTTTCCAGTTCGTCGAGGCCGACCACCTCGTCTTCCATGTTGGCCGAGACCATTTCCAGACCGCCGAAAATCGCATGGGAATGGGTGTCGATCAGGCCGGGCATCAGGGTTTTGCCGCCCAGATCCACCACTTTTGTTTCCGGTGTGATCAAGGCTTTGATCTGTGCATCGCTGCCGACTTGCAGCACCTTGCCGTCCTGAACCGCCAGCGCCTGCACCTTCGGTTGGGCACGGTCGGCGGTGAAAATCTTGCCATTGATCAGCACCAGATCGGTGGCTGCCATGGCTTCCATCGAGGCAAAACTAACAGCGGCTATCAAGAGATTCGGGATGAATCTTTTCATTGAATGTTTCCTTGTTATTGCGTCTGATGGCCAGATTAGTGGCTGCTGGTGCGCAGCAGAACGCCTTCCTCACGAAAAACGTTTTTGCCGGAATGGAAAAAGTATGGACAAGTTGGGTGCGTTGAAAATGTTCGTGGTCACGGCGCAACTCGGCAGTTTCAGCCGCGCCGCCGAGCAACTGGGCAAGACCCCATCGGCCCTGACCAAAGCGGTCAACCACCTGGAAGCCGAACTCGGCGCGCGCTTGTTTGAGCGCAGCACCCGGCGGATCTTGCTGACCGAATCCGGGCGGCTCTATCTGGAAACCGCACGCCAGGTGTTGCAGCGGCTGGAGGAGGCCGGCGAGGAAATCGAGCAGTTGCAGCATGGCCTGCGCGGCAACCTGAAAATCACTGCGCCGCTGGCCTATGGGCAGGCATTTCTCGATCAGGTGTGTGGCGGTTTTCTGGAGCAATACCCGCAGATCAATCTGCAGGTGGACCTGTGCGATGAGTTCGTCAATCTGCTGGAAAGCGGCTACGACCTGGCCCTGCGCGAAGGCCATGACGATTTGCCGGGGTTGATTGCCCGCGTCGTCGGTAGCAATCGCCTGGCTCTGTGTGGCAGCCCGGCCTATCTGGCGCGTAAAACAGTGGCCGTCACCCCGCACACCCTCGATGACCATGAGTGGCTGCTGTACCGCCATCCGTTGCTCAGCCGCGAATTCTGGTGGGTCGAGCGCGACGGGCAACGCCTGAGCCTGCCACAGCCGCAAAATCCGCGACTGCGCAGCGACAACTACGACTTGTTGCTGGCCAACGCGCTGGCCGGGCGCGGTTTGCTGCACACGCCGTTGTGGAGCGCCGCGCCGTACATCGCCGATGGCCGGCTGGTGCAGGTGATGGCTGACTACGACATCGACCCGGACAGCTTTGGCCCGCACATTCTGGCGGTGTACCCGAGCCATCGGCGGGCGACCGCGAAGGTGCTGGCGTTTATCGATTACATCGCAGGGTTTCTGACGGCTCGTGGCTTGAGCGAAGACGACGGCAGTTGAGTCTTCGTTTACACACTGGCCCGGCCCCTGTAGCAGCTGTCGAGTGAAACGAGGCTGCGATTTTTACAGACAAAATCGCAGCCTCGTTTCACTCGACAGCTGCTTGGCTCCTACGCAGCTCCTACGCAGAGTTCCTACACGACGCCTACAATTCCTTGTCAGGGAAATGCCAAAAGAGTACAAATGTACTCCATGACGACTTTAACTCCCCGCCGTACTGCCATCCTGACCTTTATCCGCGATCGAATCGCGGAGCACGGTCAGTCCCCGAGCCTTGCTGAAATCAGCGAGGCGTTCGGTTTCGCCTCCCGCAGCGTGGCGCGCAAGCATGTGCTGGCGCTGACCGAAGCCGGTTTTATCGAGGTCAACCCGCATCAGGCCCGTGGCATTCGTCTACTCGGGCAACCGGCGCGCCCCGAATGGCTGGACATCCCGGTGCTCGGCCGGGTCGCGGCCGGTGCGCCAATCGGCGCCGATGCCGAGGTGCACAGCCGTTTGATGCTCGACCCGGCAATCTTTTCGCGGGTGCCGGATTACATGCTGCGGGTTCAGGGTGACTCGATGATCGGGGACGGCATTCTCGACGGCGATCTGGTGGGTGTGCGGCGCAATCCGGAAGCAGTCAATGGCCAGATCGTCGTGGCGCGGCTCGACGGCGAAGTCACCATCAAGCGCTTCGAGCGCACCGGCGACACGGTTCGCCTGTTGCCGCGCAACCCGGCGTATCAGCCGATCATCGTGCAACCCGACCAGGACCTCGCCATCGAAGGGGTGTTCTGCGGCCTGGTGAGGCAAGGGTGATGGGCGCCGTCGTTGCGCTGGATACGCTGTTCAATGGCGGCCAGGTCTGGAAGGGACGGCCTGCGCCCCCGGCCGTCAGCCCGCAACCCACCGGGCATGCCGCGCTGGACGCGGCGTTGCCCACCGGTGGCTGGCCGGAAGCTGCGCTGACCGAAATCCTTCTGGCCGGGCAGGGCGTCGGAGAGCTGCAACTGGTGTGGCCGGCGCTGGCGCGGTTGTCGGCGGCGGGTGAACGCATCGTGCTGGTGGCGCCCCCTTACGTGCCATATCCCCAGGCGTGGCAGAACGCCGGGGTCGATCTGCGCCAGTTGTCGATCATCCAGGCCAGTGAACGGGATGCCTTGTGGGCGGCTGAACAATGCTTGCGTTCCGGCAGTTGCGGTGCGGTGCTGTGCTGGCCGCACAAGGCCGATGACCGGGCGTTACGGCGCTTGCAGGTGGCGGCGGAAACCGGCTCGACCCTGGCGTTCGCCTACCGTTCTATCCATGAAGCGGTCAACCCTTCACCCGCCGCCCTGCGCATCGCCATCGACGCCAGGCCTGCGCAATTGCGCGTGCTCAAGTGCCGGGGCGGGCTGGCGCGCTCGGCGCCGATTGCCTTCCCCGTGGGGCATTGAGGTTGCCATGCGCTGGGTCTGTATTCTCTTCCCGCAATTGGCGCTGGACGCGGTGCTGCGTCAGCGCCCCGATCCTGATGAGCCGCTGGCACTGCTGACCGGTCCGGCGCAGCGCCGGGTGTTGCAAGCGGTCAACGCGTCGGCGCGGGCGCTGGGCCTGCGGCCGGGCCAGTCGATGACCGCCGCGCAGGCCTTGAGCAAAGGCTTTGCCACGGCCGAATACGACGCCGCCGAGATCGAGCACTGGCAGCAGTTCCTCGCCGCATGGGCTTATCGCTTCAGCTCTCAGGTCAGCGTGCATTACCCGCGTGCCGTGGTGTTTGAAATCGAATCCAGCCTGGGCTTGTTCGGGCCGTGGCCGACGTTTGAAGCACGGTTACGCGCCGAACTCGGCGAGCTGGGTTTTCGCCATCGGATCGTCGCAGCCCCCAACCCGGTGGCCGCGCGGGTGCTGGCCAACGTGTATGACGGGCTGGTGGTGCCGGACAACGACGCCTTGCAGCACCATCTCGGGCAGTTGCCCGTCGACCGGATCGCCCTGGAACCCGTGGTGGCCACGGCGTTGTCGCGCATGGGCTTGCGCACCTTGAACCAGGTGCAGGCGCTGCCGCGACAGAGCCTGGCCCGGCGTTTCGAAGCCCAGGTGCTCAAGCATCTGGACGCGTTGACGGGGGCGCGGCGACTGGCCTTGGCGTTCTACCTGCCGCCGGACCGTTTCGACGTGCGCATCGAACTCAACTTCGACGTGCAGTCCCATCAGGCGCTGCTGTTTCCGCTGCGCCGGCTGACCGGCGACCTGTCGGCCTTTCTCTGTGGTCGGGACAGCGGCGTGCAGCGGTTTGACCTGCACCTGGAGCATGCCGGCTTGCCGGACTCGGTGATCAAGGTCGGCCTGCTCAGCGCCGAACGCGATCCGGCCATGCTCTTCGAACTGGCCCGGGGGCGACTGGAACAGGTTCAGGTCGAAGCCCCGGTGCGCGGTTTTCGGCTGTGTGCCGAAGACTTGCCGAGCTTCGTCCCGCAGTATCAGGAACTGTTCGATGACCGCCCGCAGCAATCCTTGCCCTGGGAGCAACTGCGCGAACGCTTGCGCGCGCGGCTCGGTGATGAGGCGGTGCACGGCTTGCGCTTTCAGGCCGATCACCGGCCCGAATGCGCGTGGCAGGCACGGGTCGACAGTCAACTCTGCGCGGGGTTGCCGGGTGTGCAGCGTCCGGGCTGGTTGCTGACGGAACCGCAGGCGATCCACGAAGGCTCGACGCGCATCCTCATGGGCCCGGAGCGCATCGAGTCCGGCTGGTGGGACGGCGCCGACGTGCGCCGCGATTACTACCTGATCGAAACCCGTTCCGGCCAACAGGGCTGGGCCTATCGGGCGGTGGGTGAGGGCGGTCCGCTGTGGCTGCAGGGCTGGTTCGCATGAGCATCGACTATGCCGAATTGCACTGCCTGTCGAACTTCAGTTTCCAGCGTGGCGCCTCCAGCGCCCTCGAACTCTTTCAACGGGCGAAAAAGCACGGTTATCAGGCGCTGGCGATCACCGATGAATGCACCCTGGCCGGTATCGTCCGCGCCTGGCAAGCGGCCAAGGCGGTGGAGCTGCCGCTGATCATCGGCAGCGAAATCCGCATCGAGAACGGTCCGAAACTGGTGCTGCTGGTGGAGAACCTGGAGGGTTACCAGACCCTGTGCCGGCTGATTACCCGGGCGCGGCGCCGTACGCAAAAAGGCCAATATCAGGTGCTGCGCGAAGATTTCAGCGAGCCGATGCCGGGGCTGCTGGTGTTGTGGGCACCGGACGCTGTCGATGACTTCGAACAGGGCCACTGGCTGCAACAGACTTTCACCGAACGCCTGTGGCTGAGCGTCCAGTTGCATCGCGGCCAGGACGATACCCGGCGCCTGGACGCGTTGCTGACCCTTGCGAGGGAACTGCGCATCCCAGCGGTGGCCAGCGGCGATGTGCACATGCACACCCGTGGCCGGCGCGCCTTGCAGGACACCATGACGGCCATCCGTCATCACCTGCCGGTGGCCGAAGCCGGGCTGCGCCTTCATCCCAATGGCGAGCGGCATGTGCGCAGCCTGGAGGTTTTGCAATCGATCTACCCGCCAGCCTTGCTCGATGAAACGTTGGCCATCGCCCGGCGTTGCACCTTCGACCTTGGGCAGCTGCGTTATCAGTATCCACGGGAGTTGGTGCCGCAAGGCCACAGCGCCGATTCCTGGTTGCGCGAATTGACCGAGCGCGGCATTCGCGAGCGCTGGCCCCAAGGGGCGAGCGAGAAGGTACGCGGGCTGATCAACAAGGAGCTGGGGCTGATCGCCGAGCTGGGCTACGAAAGCTATTTCCTGACTGTTCAGGACATCGTCGCCTTCGCCCGACGCGAGAAAATTCTCTGTCAGGGCCGGGGCTCGGCGGCCAATTCGGCGGTGTGTTTCGCCTTGGGCATCACCGAGATCGACCCGGACCGGATGAACATGCTGTTTGAGCGCTTTCTTTCCAAGGAGCGCAACGAGCCGCCGGACATTGATGTGGACTTCGAGCACGAACGTCGCGAAGAAGTCTTGCAGTACATCTTTCAGCGCTATGGCCGCAGGCGCGCGGCGTTGACGGCGGTGGTCAGCACCTATCACGCCGCCGGCGCGGTGCGTGACGTGGCCAAGGCGTTGGGGTTGCCGCCAGATCAGATCAACGCCCTGGCCGATTGCTGCGGCCACTGGAGTGATGCCACGCCGCCCGTGGAGCGTTTGCTGGAAGGCGGGTTCGATCCCGAAAGCCCGGTGCTGCGCCGGGTCTTGAGCCTGACGCAACAGCTGATCGGTTTTCCCCGGCACCTGTCCCAGCACCCCGGTGGCTTCGTGATTTCCGAGCAGCCTCTGGACAGCCTGGTGCCGGTGGAAAACGCTGCCATGGCCGAGCGTACGATCATTCAGTGGGACAAGGACGATCTCGACGCAGTCGGGTTGCTCAAAGTGGATATTCTGGCACTGGGCATGCTCAGCGCGATCCGCCGTTGTTTCGACCTGCTGCGCCGCCACCGAGGCCTTGACCTGAGTCTGGCGACGATCCCGTCCGAAGATCCGGCCACCTACGACATGATTGGCCGTGCCGACACCATCGGCGTGTTCCAGATCGAATCCCGGGCACAGATGTCGATGTTGCCCCGGCTCAAGCCTCGCAAATTTTATGATCTGGTGATCGAGGTGGCCATCGTTCGCCCCGGTCCTATCCAGGGCGGTATGGTCCATCCGTATCTGCGGCGACGAAACAAGGAAGAACTCGAAAGTTACCCCTCCGAAGAATTGAGGGAGGTGCTCAAGCGCACCCTCGGCGTGCCGCTGTTCCAGGAACAAGTGATGCAGATCGCCATCGTCGCCGCCGACTACAGCCCCGGCGAGGCCGATCAGTTGCGCCGTTCCATGGCGGCCTGGAAACGCCACGGCGGGCTGGAACCGCACAAGGACCGACTAGCCGCCGGGATGAAGAAAAACGGCTATACGGCCGAGTTCGCCGCGCAGCTCTTCGAGCAGATCAAAGGTTTCGGCAGCTACGGGTTTCCCGAGTCCCACGCCGCCAGTTTCGCCTTGTTGACCTACGCCAGTTGCTGGCTCAAATGCCACGAACCGGCGGCCTTCGCCTGTGCGCTGATCAACAGCTGGCCGATGGGTTTCTACAGTCCGGACCAGATTCTCCAGGACGCGCGCCGGCATCATTTGCAGATTCGTCCGGTGGATGTACGTGCCAGTGACTGGGATTGCAGCCTGGAGCCGATGACCGGTGCACAACCGGCGATTCGCATGGGGTTGCGGATGATCAAGGGCTTTCGCGAAGACGATGCCCGGCGCATCGAAGCGGCGCGCGCGCGTGGGGTGTTTGTCGACATCGCCGACCTCGGCGAACGTGCGCGCCTCGACGCCCGTGCCCAAGAGCAACTGGCCGATGCCGGCGCGCTGCGGGGTTTGGCCGGTGACCGGCATCGGGCGCGCTGGGAGGTGGCGGGGGTGCAAAAGCAACTTGGTTTATTTGCCGGCCTGCCGCGTCAGGAAGAGGACGTCGTGGCGTTGCCCAAACCCACAGTCGGCGAAGACCTGCAAGCCGATTACGCCAGCATCGGCACCACCCTCGGCCCGCATCCGCTGGCGTTGTTGCGCGGTGAATTGAAAGCCCGGCGTTGTCGCAGTTCGCAAGAACTGATGGCGATCGAACACGGGCGCCCGGTCAGCGTCGCGGGGTTGGTGACGGGGCGGCAACGTCCGGGCACCGCCAGTGGCGTGACCTTCGTGACCCTGGAAGACGAGTTCGGCAACGTCAACGTGGTGGTCTGGCGCGACTTGGCGGAAAGGCAACGCCAGGTGCTGGTCGGCTCGCAATTGCTCAAGGTCGATGGCCGCTGGGAAAAGGAAGGCGAAGTTCGCCACCTGATTGCCGGACGCTTGAGCGACCTGAGTGCATTGCTCGACGGCATCAGCGTACGCAGCCGGGATTTCCGCTGACCTGTGTCGACGGGCTATTGCCGACCGCAGCGCAGCCGTCGCAAACCCGGCAATTGAGTTCTTTCAGGTAGAAAGCAGACGCAGCCTCGCGTTGCTCGACAGCTGCTACAAATCCCCACCACCCACCCTGTAGCAGCTGACGAGCAACGCGAGGCTGCGTCTGGGATTTGCCTGACAAAACGCGATTGCCCGGTGAGGTTCAAGACGGTATCTACGCGGAGAGTGAGCAACAAAAATCTGCCGGTTGAGAATCAGCTAACCTCTATGAAACCATTGACGTCGGCGGCGCTCGAAACAAACGGGTCCACGCCGTTCTCAAGTCGTCGCGATCCTCCAGGTCAGTTCATTTACAGGGACTCAGAGCCAGTCGATGCAGTTTTTAGATGAAAGCCACGGGTGTGCCGGCTGGACCGGTGAAATGGCCGGGCGTATTCGTACGTTCGACTGGTGCCAGACCGAACTTGGCAGCCTCGACACCTGGCCCGCGAGCCTGTGCAGCTCGGTGCAGTTGATGCTCGCCTCGCCACTGCCGATGGTGATGCTGTGGGGGCGCGCCGGGTACATGATCTACAACGATGCCTACTCCAAATTTGCCGGTGGCCGCCATCCTTACCTGTTGGGCGTCCCGGTGGAAATGGGCTGGCCGGAAGTCGCCGAATTCAATCGCAATGTGGTCGATACCTGCCTGGCGGGTGGCACCTTGTCCTATCGCAATAAAGAGCTGGTGCTTCTGCGTGACGGAATTCCCGAAGACGTCTGGCTGGACCTCTATTACAGCCCGGTGGCCGATGATGACGGCAAGCCGGCCGGGGTCATGGCGATGGTGGTCGAGACCACGGAACATGTCATTTCCGAACGTCGCCGCCAGGCAGCCGAAGACGCCTATCGCGCCGACAACGAACGGGTGCGCCTGGCACTCAATGCCGGAGCCTTGCTCGGCTCATTCGTCTGGGACATCAAAGCCAACAAGCTCTCCGGCGACGAGCGCTTTGCCCGCACCTTCTCTTTTCCCGCAGATCAGGATCTGGCCGACCTGCCCCCGGACGTCACCGAAACCAGAATCCACCCCGACGACCTCAATTGGGTGCAGGAACAGGTCAGTCAATCGGTCGAAACCGGAGAAGCCTTTAATGCGGAGTATCGCGTGCTGCGCCCGGATGGCGGTTATCTATGGGTGCTGGCGAGCGGCTGTTGCGAGTTTAACCAGCAGCGCGAACCGTTCCGTTTTCCCGGCGTATTGATCGACATCCATGAACGCAAGTCTGCCGAAGAATCCTTACTCAGGTTCACACGCAACTTGGAGCAGCGCGTCGCCGATGAAGTCGAAGCGCGGTTGGCAGCTGAAGAACAACTGCGCCAGTCACAGAAGCTCGAAGCCATCGGCGGCCTCACTGGTGGCGTGGCCCACGACTTCAATAACCTGTTACAGGTGATCGCCGGCAACCTGCACTTGCTGGCGCGGCACGAACCGGATAACGCCAACGTGCAGCGCCGGGTCAACGCATCGATTGCCGCAGTCGAACGTGGCGCCAAATTGTCTTCGCAATTGCTCGCCTTCGCCCGTCGCCAGCCATTGTCGCCAGCCGTCTGTAATCCAAAACAGGTCTTCGAAGGTCTGGCGGAAATATTGCAGCGGGCGCTGGGTGAAACACTCCAGATCAAGGTAAACGCCCCGGATGATGCCTGGCACATCTTCGTGGACCGCAATCAATTGGAAAACACCATTCTCAACCTGGCGATCAATGCCCGTGATGCCATGAAAGGTGAGGGGACCATCGGTTTGAGTGCCGAACACGTCGTCCTGGATCAGAAGTTTTGTGCAGGCAAGGGCATCGTGGCCGGCGACTACGTCTGCGTCACGGTGGCGGACACTGGTATCGGCATGCCGCCACAGGTGCTCGCGCAAGCCTTCGAACCGTTCTTCACCACCAAGGCCGACGGCCAGGGCACGGGGCTGGGGTTGAGCATGGTGTTCGGTTTCGTCAAACAGAGCGGCGGGCACATCGAGATTTCCAGCACCGAGGGACAGGGTACTCGGGTTCAGTTGTACTTTCCCCGTAGTCTGCGGCCGGCGCCCAGTGAAGCCACTCAGCAAGTTGCACAGCTGCACGGTGGTCATGAAACCATTCTGGTGGTCGAAGACAACGAAGCGGTTCGCACCTCGGCAGTGGAGTTGCTGCGTGAAGAAGGCTATCAAATCCTGACGGCGGCCAATGGAGACCAAGCGATGCAGATGTTGCTGGAGGGCACGCAGGTAGACCTGATTTTTACTGACGTGGTCATGCCCGGCTTGATCAAAAGTGCTGACCTGGCGGCATGGGCCAAAGTGCAAATTCCCCCAGTGGCTGTGTTGTTCACCTCGGGCCACACCCGTGACATTATCTCGCGCAATCACCAACTCAGCTCCGACACCTATTTACTGAGCAAACCCTACGATCCTGAAGCACTCACCCGAATGGTTCGCACAGTCCTGAACGGTTAACGCAGATCGAAATGTGGGAGTTCAGCTGTCTTCCGATGGGGCGGTGTTTATTCAGTTATTTCTTTAAGGTTTCCCGATGCCCCCAAAGCACACATCCAACCCTCCCTCCGGCATGGTCAGGGTGCGCGGCGCCCGGGAGCACAACCTCAAGAACATCGATATCGACATACCGCGCGATGCGCTGGTGGTGTTCACCGGTGTCTCGGGTTCGGGCAAGTCGTCGCTGGCGTTCTCGACGCTCTATGCCGAAGCGCAACGCCGCTATTTCGAATCCGTGGCGCCTTATGCGCGACGGCTGATCGATCAGGTCGGTGTACCGGATGTCGACTCCATCGAAGGCCTGCCGCCGGCCGTGGCTTTGCAGCAACAGCGTGGCACGCCGAGCACCCGCTCTTCGGTGGGCAGCGTAACGACGTTGTCGAGCCTGATCCGCATGCTGTACTCCCGGGCCGGCAGCTACCCGCCGGGACAGGCGATGTTGTATGCCGAAGACTTCTCACCCAACACCCCACAAGGCGCGTGCCCGGAGTGTCATGGGTTGGGGCGGGTTTACGATGTCACCGAAGCGCTGATGGTGCCCGATCCGATCCTGACCATCCGCCAGCGAGCGGTCGCTTCCTGGCCCACGGCCTGGCAGGGACAGAACCTGCGCGACATCCTCGTGACCATGGGTTACGACGTCGATAAACCCTGGCGCGATCTGCCGAAAAAACAGCGCGACTGGATTCTTTTCACCGAAGAGACACCGACGGTGCCGGTGTACGCCGGGCTCACGCCGGAAGAAACCAGGGTTGCGCTCAAACGCAAGCTGGAACCCAGCTATCAGGGCACCTTCACCGGCGCCCGACGCTACATCCTGCACACCTTCACCCACTCGCAAAGTGCGCTGATGAAGAAGCGCGTTTCGCAATTCATGCTCGGCAGTCCTTGCCCGTTATGTGATGGAAAACGGCTTAAACGCGAGGCATTGTCGGTGACGTTTGCGGGCTATGACATCGGTGAGTTATCGCAGATGCCACTGCTACAAGTGGCCGCCGTGCTGAAACCCGTGGCGGCGCACAGTTACCTTGAGCAGGCCGAAGAGGCGGGTGACGTGTTGACCCACCAGCAAACCCGCGAGGCCCGCGACGCGCGAGTTGCCCACGGTGCCAGCGGTCATGCCAACGCACCGGACGTGCGCCACACGCCCAATCTGTCGGTGGAAAAACGCCTGGCCGCGCAACGGATCGCCCAGGACTTGCTGGAACGGGTCAGCACCCTGACCGACTTGGGCCTCGGATACCTGGCGCTGGAACGCAGCACGCCGACGCTGTCATCTGGCGAGTTGCAACGACTGCGGCTGGCGACACAATTAGGCTCGCAACTGTTCGGCGTGATCTACGTCCTGGATGAGCCCTCAGCCGGCCTGCACCCGGCGGACGGTGAAGCGTTGTTTGAAGCGCTGCAACGCCTGAAGGCCGCTGGCAATACGCTGTTTGTGGTTGAGCATGATCTGGAAACCATGCGCCGCGCCGACTGGTTGATCGACGTCGGCCCGGCGGCAGGTGAGAACGGTGGACAGATTCTCTACAGCGGTGTGCCGGCAGGATTGTCCGAGGTGACGAACTCGCAGACCCGCGCCTATCTGTTCGCCGAAACCGTCACCGAACCGCGCGCCTGTCGCAAGGCTACCGACTGGTTGCGCCTGGAGGGCATCAGCCGCAACAACCTGAACAATCTCAGCGTTGAGTTTCCGCTGGGCTGTTTCACCGCCGTGACCGGGGTGTCCGGTTCCGGCAAATCGAGCCTGGTCAGTCAGGCGCTGCTGGAGTTGGTCGGTGCCCATTTGGGGCGGGCCGCCAGCGATAGCGAAACCGAAGCGTCGAGTCTTGAGGACGATGCGCCGCAAGTCAGCGGCGGTCAGGTTACGGCCGGGCTGGCCTCGATCAAGCGCCTGGTGCAGGTCGATCAGAAACCCATCGGCCGCACGCCACGTTCCAATCTGGCGACCTACACCGGGCTGTTCGACAACGTGCGCAAGCTGTACGCCGCCACGCCCGAGGCTCAGGCCGAAGGCTACGACGCCGGGCAATTCTCGTTCAACGTCGCCAAGGGCCGTTGCCCGACCTGCGAAGGTGAAGGCTTTGTCAGCGTCGAGTTGTTGTTTATGCCCAGTGTCTACGCGCCATGCCCGACGTGCCATGGTGCGCGCTACAACCCCGAGACGCTGGCGATCAGCTGGCAAGGGTTGAACATCGCCCAAGTGCTGGGGCTGACGGTGGATGAAGCGGTCGAGGTGTTCGCCGAGCAACCGGGCATTCGCCGCTCGCTGGAGGTGCTGCGCGACATCGGTCTGGGGTATTTGCGCCTGGGGCAACCGGCGACCGAGTTGTCCGGCGGTGAAGCGCAGCGCATCAAACTGGCGACGGAGTTGCAACGTAACCAGCGTGGCGCGACGTTGTATGTGCTTGATGAGCCCACAACCGGTTTGCATCCACGAGACGTCGACCGCTTGCTGGAGCAGTTGAATACGCTGGTGGTGGCGGGGCACACGGTGATCGTGGTCGAGCATGAAATGCGCGTGGTGGCACAGAGTGACTGGGTGATCGACATCGGACCGGGGGCGGGGGATCAGGGTGGGAAAATCGTTGTAGCCGGCACGCCGCAGACAGTGGCCAAAAGCAAAAAGAGCCGGACTGCGCCGTTTTTGGCCCGGGTGCTTGGCAGGGCTTGATGTGTTGTTTTTACTGGCCTCATCGCGGGCAAGCCCGCTCCCACAGGGATTGCGCTGCCCATTGTGGGAGCGGGCTTGGTCCGGGCGGCGTTCCGACGATAGCGGTCTGTCAGGCGCAGTCCAAAGTGCGTCGGACCTTGTCCAGCAGCTCACTAATCTGAAACGGCTTGATCAGCATCTCCATGCCATCCCCCAAAAACACCTGCCGATTGATCGCGTTTTCTGCATAGCCGGTCATGAACAGGATTGGTAATCCTTCACGCCACCCTCGGGCGACATCTGCCAGTTCGCGGCCATTCATGCGCGGCAGGCCAACGTCCGTCAGCATCAGATCAATCGACGGATCGTTTTGCAGGCGCTCAAGGGCGGCTTCGATGTCACCCGCCTGGGTGCAGCGATAACCGGCATCCACCAGGACCTCGGCGACGAACATGCGTACCGACGGCATGTCCTCGACAATCAACACATGCTCGCCCGAGCCTTGTTGGTTCGTCGCCTCTGAGACCACATCAGCCGTGGTCGGGTCCGAACTGGCCGGCAGCATGATGGTGACTTCGGTACCGCGTCGGGCAACGCTGCGGATATGCGCATCGCCCCCCGATTGCCGGGCGAACCCGTAAATGCTCGACAGCCCCAGGCCCGTGCCCTGGCCCAGCGGTTTGGTGGTGAAAAACGGGTCAAACACCTTGTCGATCACACTGTGCTCGATACCGGTTCCGTCATCGCGTACCGACAGCGCGACGTAGGCGCCATCCGCCAGTTTCAGGTCGCCGTGGGAATACGCCGCGTAAGTGCTGACCCAGATATTCCCGCCCTGCGGCAAGGCATCGCGGGCGTTGATCACCAGGTTGAGCACCGCGCTTTCCAGCTGGATCGGGTCAACCAGCGCAATCGCGGCTTTGGAGGTCAGTTCGAGCTTCAGGGCGATGTGTTCGCCGATGGTACGCACCAGCAATTCTTCGAGGGAACGGATGTGTTCGTTGATGTCCACTGGCCGCGTATCGAGCGGTTGTTGGCGGGCGAAGGCCAGCAAACGATGGGTCAGCGCGGCGGCGCTCATGGCCGAGTTCAACGCCGCGTCGGCGTAGAACTGAACCTTGTCAGTGCGTGCGTCGGCAACGCGTTTCTGGATCAATTCCAGGCTGGTGATGATGCCGGTCAGCAGGTTGTTGAAGTCATGGGCAATGCCGCCGGTCAACTTGCCCAGCGCATCCATTTTCTGCACTTGCAGCAACTGGGCTTCGGTGCGCACGCGCTCGGCGATTTCACGTTCCAGCTGCGAGGTGGCGTCGTCGAGTCGGGCCAGGTGCGAGCGCTCGCGGTGGCGGTGTTCAGTGACGTCTTCGACAAATACCAGGCTCAGTCCCGGTGTGCGATAGGGTGAAATCTGCCACTCGGTTTCCCGTAGCTCCCCCTCCACCCGCATGTTCAAAATGCCTTTCCAGCGCTCGCCCGCGAGCAGACGCAGGCGCAGTTCCTCGATCACCGCGTCCTGGTCTTCGGCGAAGCATTCACCCAGGGTGTCCGGGTCGACGTTGTCCAGAATCAACCGGGAGAAAGCGTGGTTGCATTCGTGCACTTTGAAATCGGCATCCAGCACCGCGATGGGCGCCGACACATTGACGAAAATCTCGCGAAACCGCGCCTCGCTTTCGCGCAGGGCGTTTTCGGTGTCGCGCACTCGCAGCAAAGTGCGCAGGGTCGCCAGCAATACGTCCGGGTCCACGGGGTGGATCAGGTAGGCGTCCGCGCCGGCGTCCAGGCCCGTGATGATGTCGCCGGTCTGGATCGAGGCAGCCGACACGTGAATAACCGGCAACAGGGCGGTGGAAGGCTCGGAACGCAGCTTGCGCACGATGTCGAAACCGCTCATGTCCGGCAGGTTGACGTCCAGTATCAGCGCGTCGATCGATTCGCTGTCGATCAGCGCCAGGCCATCACCGCCGGTCCCGGCTTCGAGCACGGTGTACCCGTGAGACTCCAGGCGCCGGCGCAGGGCGTAGCGCGTCGCAACGTTGTCGTCGACGATCAGCAGGCGGATGTCACGTTTCATCGGCAGGCTCCATGGCTATGGCCAGCGGGATGATCACGAAAAAGGTCGAACCGACCCCCGGTGTACTCTCGACCCCGACTTCGCCCCCCAGCAATGCGGCGAAGCGTTTGCACAATGACAATCCCAGGCCGGTGCCGCGCAAGCGCTTTTGCAAGGGCGAATCGACTTGGGAGAAGTCCTCAAACAATGCGCCATGTAGCTCGGCAGCGATACCAATTCCGGTGTCGCTGACGGCAAAACGCACGAAGTCCGTGCCTTCGAGCCGGGCGGACACCCGCACCTCACCGCGCGTGGTGAACTTCAGCGAATTGGCGATGAAGTTGCGCAGGATCTGAGCGAGTTTCTTGTCGTCGGTGAACAAACGCGGCAAGCCCATCGGTTCTTCGAAGATCAGATCCACGGCGCTTGCGTCGACAATTGGGCGAAACATGCCGCGCAGGGCTGCGAACAAGTCCAGCATGTCGAACCAGGCCGGTGAAATGCTGATGCGCCCGGCCTCGATTTTCGCCAGGTCGAGCAAGTCGTCGACCATGTCGCTCAACTCCCGCGCGGCGGTGCTGACGAAAGTGACCTGTTTGTGTTGCTCGGGGCTGAGCGGGCCGTCGAGTTCATCACTGAGCAGGCTGGCAATGCTCAGGATAGAGCCCAGTGGCGTGCGAAACTCGTGGCTCATGTACGACAGGAAACGGCTTTTGAGGTCCGAGGCCTGTCGCAGTTCTTCGGCCTGGTTGTCGAGTTCTGCGTACAACGCGAGCACGCCCTGATTGGTTTCATCAAGCTCTTCGCGCAGGGCTGCGGTTTCACTCTGCAAGCGTGCAATCAGTGCCGAGGGGTCGTCCGGTGCGAGCGAGGGTGTCTCAGCCATGGGCGGCCTCCAGGGCAACGACCAATACCGTCACATCGTCCCGGCCGCGACAGAAATCGCGGTGCAGGACGGCGGCTATCACGGCAGGATGACGGTGCACCAGGCCAGGGTAGTCGTGCAAGTTCCATCGGGACTGCAAGCCGTCGCTGTACATGATCAATAGATGTCCGTTCACGTGAGCATAGTCAAAGGGTTGGGCTTTTCGATATTGCCCGCCAACGATGCCGGGATGGGACGCCAGGCCACGGGATTTGTCGGGGGCGATCAGGCTGGCGCCGATGTTGCCGATACCGGTGAACGTCAGTTTGTCGCGATGCGCATCGAACTGCGCAACCGCCAACGCGCCTCCGCGGGTGCCGATCATGGCCTGGTGAATGTCTTCGAGCAGGAGCACTGGGGAAGCGAACGGCGTTCGCGCAAAGGCTTTTTCGCCGGCGCGGGCGGCGTGCTCGGCGTCTTCGCCGTGGCCCAGGCCGTCGATCACCAAGGCACTGAGGTGCTGCCCGTCAATCGCCAGGTGCCAGACATCGCCACACGCCGGATCGCGGGCCAGCGAGTGCTGGCTGACGCCCAGTCGCAGGTCCGTAACCTTGTGGGTGCGCGGATACAAGCGGGCCAACAGCACGGCGCCCCGGGAATCGGCATACACATCGAACACGTCGGTCTGCCGTGACACCGCACCCAGGCCAATGCCTTGAGTGCCACCCGTGGAAAAACCGTCCGCCAGGCACGCCTGCAAATCAAAGCCCTGCGCGCGATCCACCGCCAGCATCTCGATCCCGTGACCGTTTTCAAACGGTAGAGTCCGCAGGTGCAGTTCGCCTCGGGTGGCATGCTTGAGCACGTTGCTCGCCAGCTCTGTGGCCACCAGCGCCACACGCCCGGCATCGGTAGCGTCGAAGCCGATGTGTTCAGCGAGTTTCTGCGCGGTGCGCCGGGCATGGCCGATCTGGCTGCTGTCTTCGATCAACAGGACGTCGGTCAGGGTGCCGGTAATGTTCATGTCCATCGGGTGATCGTTATGCGAGTGCCTTGGCCGGGCGCGGTATCCAGTTCGAATTCATCCACGAGACGCTTGGCACCGGTCAAGCCCAGGCCCAGGCCGCTGCCGGAGGTCCAGCCGTCGGTCATCGCCAGTTTGATGTCGGGAATGCCCGGACCTTCGTCGCGAAAGGTCAGGCGCAAACCCACTCGCGAGTTTTCGTCGAGGATCTGCCAATCCATGTCACCGCCACCGCCATAAACCATGGTGTTGCGCGCCAGCTCGCTGACGGCGGTCACCAGTTTGGTCAGGTCGATCAGGCGCATACCGCACTCGGTGGCCAGCTTGCGTGCGGTCTGGCGGGCCATGACCACGTCCTGCTCAATGTGAATCGGGTGAGTACCGCTGCTGCGCAGGGTCATTGCTCGCGTACTCGTTCATGCAGCAGTTTCATTCCGCGCTCGACGTTCAACGCCGTGCTGACGCCGGGCAGGGTCAGGCCCAGTTCGACGAGGGTGATCGCCACGGCCGGTTGCATGCCCACCAGCACGGTTTCGGCGTCCATGATTTTAGACAGGCCGGAAATGGTGCCGATCATCCGGCCAATGAACGAATCGACCATGTCCAGTGCGGAAATATCGATCAACACACCGCGCGCCGAGGTGTTGCTGATGCGCTCGGACAGATCGTCCTGAAGGGTCAGGGCGAGTTGGTCGTGCATGTCGACCTGAATGGTCACCAGCAGAAAGTCGCCCATCTGCAGAATAGGAATTCTATCCATGGGCTTATACCGTCTTGCTGACGGTGATTCCCAGGCGGGTCAGGGCCAGTTTCAGGGCATCGGCCAGATTGGCCTTGGTGACCACGCCTTGCAGGTCCAGGCCCAGGTGCACGATGGTCTGGGCGATCTGCGGACGCACGCCGCTGATAATGCAGTCAGCACCCATCAGGCGAATGGCGGTCACGGTCTTGAGCAGGTGTTGAGCCACCAGGGTGTCGACGGTCGGCACGCCGGTGATGTCGATAATGGCGATTTCCGAGCCGGTATCGACGATCCGTTGCAGCAGCGATTCCATCACGACCTGGGTGCGTTGCGAGTCCAGGGTCCCGATCATCGGCAGCGCAAGAACGCCGTCCCACAGTTTGACCACCGGCGTGGAGAGTTCCAGCAGTTCTTCTTGCTGGCGCTTGATCACCGCTTCGCGAGATTTCTGGAAGGTGCGGATGGTGTGCATGCCCAGCGCATCGAGCAGTTCAGACACTTCCCAGAGCTGCTCGCCGAGCACCGCTGGACTGTCTTTGTAATGGTTTTGCAGCAGGCCAAACAGTGGGCCTTTGAGCGAAAAGATGAAGCTGGCGGTCTGGTGCGAGTCCTGGCCGAGCAAGGCGCGGCTGTGAGAGAGCTTTTCAAGGAACTGGCGCGCTTCATCCCAGCCTGGCGCAGAGACATTTGGCCCGTTGCCGTTTTCCAGCCCACTGACCACCAGGTGCAGGAACTCTGCGGTTTGCTGCTTGAGTTCCTGTTCTTTGAGATTGCGAGTAGCACCATTGGCTTCCAGGCCCTTGATCCATTCGTTGAGCAGTTGCGCTTGGTTATTTTTCATCGCATCGAGTGTGCTGATTTGCAGTGCTGCCATGTCCATGTGCTCCTGAATGAGTCTTTCCCGGTTCCATTGAAAACGACCGGCGTGAAGTCAGTGACCTTTGCCGAATGAAATAGTTGTGCGTTTCGCGCAGGTTATTTTCATTACGACCGTAAGTAGCCCGGTAACTCTAGTCGGCGCTGCCTTAAGCGGCGATTTTTTGGCTGAGAATCGGGGGAGGCCAGGACCATTCAAGCAGCTAAAAAGAAGACCGCATCAGCGGTCTTCCAGGTGAGTCATTTATCAGGGTGGGCGGCCTGGAGCTTTTTCGCCATGGCCAGGTGCTTCTCAAGGGCGGGCAGCATTTGCTGGGCAAAGCCTTTTAACGCGGTGGCGCCTTTCTCCTTGTCGTCCGTCACGGTATTGGCTTCTTTTTTGAACAGCTCAATGGTGTCTTCGTGGGCTTTGACCTGATTGTTCGCATAGGCCGCATCGAAGGATTCATCGCGCATGTCGAGAATTTGCTCCTTGGCTTGTTTGACCAGGGTCGTGCTGTCCGGCACCTTGATGTCATGCTTTTTCGCCAGGGCGGCCAGTTCGTCGTTGGCCTTCGAATGATCGGTGATCATCATATTGGCAAACGCCTTGACGTCCGCCGACTTGCTTTTTTCCAGCGCTAAACGGCTGGTTTCGATCTCTGCAATGCCGCCTGCGGCCGCACTGTCGACGAAATCATTGTTAGTGGCGGCAAATGCCGTGCCCATGCTGGCGCTCAAGGCAACGGCCAGGGCGAGGTGGCGCAGGGTGAATCCGTCCATTGGTTTTTCTCCACACAGGTTTTTGAAAGTGATCCAGTGATCGTTAATCTGTGGAGGCCGGGTTTTGGGCAAAGGTTTTATCGCATTTGCGACAGGACGACGAACGGACACCGCTGGTCTGACAGGTGGTCGACAGAACCCTCAAACCAAGGCCATTCTGATACTTGGTGAACGCAATTCGATCGCGTTTGCTACCGATCATCAAACGGAGGTGTTCCATGCCGGTGCCCCATGACCTGTTTCAGGACTTGAAGGTTTCAAAGGAAGAGATCCAGCAAAAACGCACCAAGGATCCGTTACTGGATTCACTGATCAACAAATATTCCCAGGCGGATGCTGACGTGGTGAAGGCCGAGACCGCGTCATCCGATGCGCCCAGTGATGATGTGTTGAAGAAGCTCAAGGAGAAGCGATTGCAGGTCAAGGACAAGATCGTCCAACAATTGCAGGCATCGTCCTGACGCGCCGTCTCGAGCCACCGACGACCGGTGTCGCACAATTTGGAACGGCGTAATCACCGGCACCTCGAATGTGAAGAGTCATCATTAATGACTCCCTGAGAGGTGCCTTATGTCTGATCCCGGATTTCCGAGTGAACAGGAGGGCGGGTATGACCCGATGCCCACTGGTCCTGAGCCCGACCCGTACGACATCGAACCCGAACCGGATCCTGAAGATGACGACCCTGAGCGCGTGAATAAAGAAACAGCTGACAACGCTGATCGCGAATAACCCACACATCCCCCTTTAGGAGTGAGCCTGCTCGAGTGAGCGTCGTGTCATTCGACATTCATATCGACTGACACGACGCTATCGCGAGCAGGCTCGCTCCCACATGGGTTCGTGTTATTTCTGGAGGGCGGTAGTGAGCGGCAACCGCGCCATGTTCATTGCCTTCAGCGAACCGAAATACAGCCAGTCCCCATACTCCCGCACCGTGGTAATCGGCGAATAATTGCCGCTGCTGGCGTCCTGCAGATTGGCAATCACCTTGCCATCCAGATCCAGCCCCAAGGCAAAGGCGCGTTTTTCCACCGGTTTAGGCAGCACGGTCATCGCCCGGGCAATCATCTTGCGCACGAAAGGGTGCGATGCCGTGCGGTCGAGCAACGCATTGCGCGGTGCATAGAGCGCCACCCAGTAGCGGTCGTGGCCATTGAATGAAAGGTTGTCCGGCAGCCCCGGCAAGTTGTCGATAAACAGGTCGTGCGTGCCGGCTTTCGGCCCGGTCAACCAATAGCGGCTGATGCGGTAAGCGCCGGTTTCGTTGACCAATACAAAACTGTCGTCCGGCCCCAGGGTAACGCCGTTGGCGAACTCCAGCTTGTCCAGCAACACGCTGGTTTTTCCGGTCTGGAAGTCATAACGCAATAAACGGCCATCGCCGCCATGTTCAATGATCGCCTCGCCATCCTTGCCGTAGCCCCAACGGCTGGAGGCGTCGCTGAAATAGGCGAAATGCCCCTCTGTGTCGATGGCCACGTCATCGGTAAAACCAAACGGCACGCCACCTGCCGTGGTGGTCAACGGGATCAATTGGCCTTGGGCATCCAGCGACAGCAGCCCTTTAACCCCGTCCGCGATCACCAGCAATCCATTGGGGTGACGCGCCAGGCCCAAGGGTCTGCCGCCGGTATCGGCCAGCACCTTGGTTTGTTTGCCGTCGATGCTCGAGCGAATCAACCTGCCGTCATGCAGGCCGGTGATCAGCGTGTCACCCTCCAGCAACAACGCTTCGGGTCCTTCAATATTCGCCGGGCCGACACGCTCCACGCCTTTGAGGCGCTGATTGTCGGCGTAGACACCGCTGGTGAGGGACGGCGCCGGTGGCGGATTCCAGGTGACCGGTTCCACTTTGGTCGGGAACAGCAACAGGAACGCGCAAAGAGCGATCAAGAGCAGGGCCAGTAGATGTCGGAACTTGATGATTCTTTTCACACGTTGGCTCCGGCAGGTGTCAGTTGTTTTTGCGCCATCTCCCGCAAGGCCCGCATCGATTCGGCGGATTCACGCTCGATACGCCGTTTGAGCAGCAGCTGATTGGCAATGCGCATGCCAAAACCTTCGAACTGATAGTCCAGGGTGCGAATAAATTGCGTGCCGTTGCCTTCGGTCGCACATTCGTAAGTCACCACCAGCGACAACCCGTGATCGCCCCGTGCCTGGGCACTCCAACGACGCCCCGGCAGGTATTCGTTGACCTCCCAACTCAAGTGCCCGTCGCGGCCGCCGGCCCTGATGTCTTCCTCAAATCGTGAACCGGCGTGCAATGGGCCGCCCTGACCGTCAACCTTGAGTGAGGAGGGATGCCACTCCGGCCAACGGGTGACGGTGCTGGCGTAGGCGAGCACGTCAATCGGGTTTCCTGCGATAGCGATCTGGTGCTGCATGCGGGTCATGGGCGTTCTCGTCAGGGCCAGAGGGGCAGGGTCCGGTTCCCGGTAAAGGGTGCCGAACAGGTAATCCATCAGCGGAAGCACGATGTTGAAATTGCGTTCCTGCATCAGCTCGTTGCGGTGATGCAGCTCATGCAGACGGCGCATCTGGCGAATCCACGGCAAACGCGTGACCGGGTTGCCGGGCGGCAGGTGCTCGCAGGCATGAAACACTTCATAGGTCAGGTAGCCGAGGACAAGACAGCCACCCACCAGGCCGGCGACGTTGGTATTGAACTGATCAATCACCCACCAAAGGGGCAGGGCAATAACGGCGGTGTACACCACGATCAGCCAGGCTGGAAACAGAATCACCCGCCAGTCCCGGGCGCTGTCGTAGGTCATGTGACCGGGTGCGAAAAAGCTGTGATGGTCGCCGGCATGGCGGGCGTAGAACATCCGCGCGAAGCGCTTTTTGTGATGCCCCAGATGTCGATGCACCATGTACACGCCGAAGTTGAAGAACAACAGCGTGATTGGCACGGCCAGCCATTCCAGCGGCTTGACCTGATGCACGGTGCTCCAGAATCCGCCGATGGTCAGCACCCCGAACACCAGCACAAAAGCGCCGTGCAACCATGGGTTGTAGAGGGGATAAATATCGGCGCGATAGCGGCTACGGAATGCCTGGGTGGTTTGCCTCACTGCGCTCACCTCTGGTTATTGTTATAGCCAGCAGATTAGCTGAACTCCCCGCAAAGACCTGCGGCAACTAGAGGACACAAGCGCCATGATCCGGTGTGTTCAGCTCAACGGGTTCCAGCGTTGCGACCAGTCTTCATCAGACTGGATCACCTCTCGCAATAAATCGAATGCCCGTTGCAGAGTGACCGAGTCGCGATCGCGCGAGTACACCAGGTAGGTCGGATAGCTGAATTCCGGGGCCTTGGGCACGGGTTCCAGTACACCGCTTTGCACATAACTCTGGACCACGCGCGTGCGGAAGTAACCACTACCGCCGTTTTCCAGGATGTACTGCAAACCGAGTGGGCCGAGGTTGAAACTCAACGCGGCTTTGGCTTTTTCCGGCAGGGCTGCATCGTGCTGGCGACGGAAACCCGCGCCCCAGTCGATGTACACGTAAGGATCGGGTTTGCCGACCAATCGCACCAGCACCAGTTTTTCTTCCAGCACCTGCTCGACTTGCAGGCGTGGCCAGTATTCCGGCTGATAAACCAGCGCCGCATCGAGCACACCCAGCTCCAGTTGTCGCAAGAGGTGTTCGCCGTCGCGGATGTCCATGCGCAGGGCGTGGCTGGGAATTTTCTCGCGTAGTTCGCCGGCCCAGCGGAGCATCAACGGATTGCACAGGCTGACCTCGCCACCGATGTGCAGCACATCGCGGTAACCCTCGGGCAACGGCAAATCCCGACGCGCCGCTTCCCAGGTCTCGACCAGTTGATTAGCGTACACCACGAAGGCTTCGCCATTGGGCGTCAGACGCGCGCCGGCGCGGTTGCGCACGAACAGCGTGCTGCCGAGATGGCTTTCAAGTTTCTGCACGCGAGCGGTGATCGCGGTTTGGGTGACATGAAGCTTGTCGGCCGCTGCTGCCAGGCTGCCGTGGCGGACGATTTCCAGAAAGGTGCGGGCGAGGTCGATGTCCATGGGAAAGCCGGTGCGGGAAGTGACGGCATTGTAAACGGATACGCGATGGTCAGCTTAGGTAGCCGCTACCGAAGGCTGAGACTGGCTGCGCAGCTGTGCCCACTGCGCCACCAATCGCACCGGTGTCTCATACGGTTTGCGCTTGAAGACAAAGTTACGGCACTTCTCGGCGAACTGTTTGCGATTGCGCACCATGTCCCGTTCCATCTCCGCCAACTCGGCGTCTCTGCATTGCTGCATGAGACGGGTATCGGGTCGATGCTTGCGCTCTCGCACAGCGGCGTACGCCGGGTCGGTCAACGCGTCGCTCGCCCGTTGCAATAACCACACGCCAAACGCTTGCGGGGAATGTGGACCGATTTCCTGGACCATGCCCCATTGCATTGCCTGGATGACGCTGATCGGCAGGCACTCCTCGGTGAGTTTTTCCGCCATCTGCCGGCCGACGGCGCGGGGCAGGCTGTAGGTCCAGTATTCAGAGCCGTACAACCCCATGGTTTTGTAATGCGGGTTGAGTACGATGTCCGCGCGGGCGAAGACTATGTCAGCAGCCAGCGCCAGCATCACGCCGCCGGCTCCGGCACTACCGGTCAGGCCGCTGATTACCAATTGCCGGGCGCTGAGTAACTCCTGACAGACGTCGTCGATCGCTTGGATATTGGCCCAGGCCTCCTGCTCCGGAACCGTGGCGGCCTGGATCACGTTGAGGTCCACGCCGTTGGAGAAACTGCCGCGCCCCCCCTTAATCAACAGCACTTGGGTGTCGCGGGACTTGGCCCATTGCAGCGAGGCCATCAGGCGCCGGCATTGTTCAGTGCTCATGGAGCCGTTATAAAACTCGAAAGTCAGCTCGCCGACATGCCCGCATTCTCGATAGCGGATCGGTTGATAGGTTTGAGTGTTGTATGGGGTTGAGCTGATTGATCCGTCGAGTCTGGGCACATCACGCAACTTTTCGGCGAGGACATGCCGGGCGGGGCGTTTGAAGGTTTCTTCGCCGGGCCGGGGTTTGCTTCGCAACGAGCCGATCCACACACTGCTATCCCCGGTGGCGACCAGCACTGCTTCGTCGAGCACCGCCAGAATCTCCCCAGGTGTGCCGCTACGTGAATCCAGATGGGCGTCGTACACGTAGTACTGACCACCTGCCAGGCTTGCCAAAACACCGGGCTGTCCGTCGGCGGCGTCGATGCAGCGTTTGATGAAACGCGAGCAGTCGTGCCAACCGAAGGTCCGATCATCCTGCTTCATGTTCGGCTGCAAGCGGCCCAATACAGAGGGATTTTTATAATCCACCGATACGGGCACGAAACCGTTGGTGAATTTGTCCACGACATCGCGAATGCAATGGATCGCCGCATCGCTGACCGGTCCGTTGTACAACTCGGATTTGCGCAGGCCCTGGGGCAGGTTGAATTCGCAGGTAGACCAGACCGGCCCGGCGTCCATTTCTTCCACCGCTTGCAGCGCGGTGACGCCCCAGCGGTCCAGCTTACCGATAATGGCCCAGTCCAGTGCGCTGGCGCCACGGTCACCAACAATGCCCGGATGAATAATCACAACGGGTCGTTCCGCGTTGTTCCACACGTGCTGCGGCACCCGGTCCTTGAGAAACGGGCAGATCACCAGATCGGCGCCAGACTGCTCAATCTGCTCGCAGACTGATTTTTCATCGGTGAACAGCACGACACTGGGGCAATGCCCCCACTGGCGTAACTCCAGCCAAGCCCGTTGGCTCAGGCCATTGAACGCCGAACACAACAAAATAATGTTGAGAGGTCGCATGTTTGACTCTTCCTTGAGAATGTTCAGCCATTGGCCTCGAATCAGCCGTCCATGGCGTTCGATGCAGCGCGCCATTCCCGCTGCTTGTTTGTTACCTGGAAGAGTAAAACTAGAGTGCTTGCACTGGCGCCTGTAAGAACTGACAGTTCTTTAGAACTGTTTGCGATGTCAGGGTGGCAAACAACTGTGGGAGCGAGCCTGCTCGCGATGGTGTGTCAGTCAACATCAATGTTGAATCTCAGACCGCTATCGCGAGCAGGGCCCACAGAGGATTGCCGATGTAGGCGAGGTCATTGATCAAAACGCAAAACACGAACAACCAAACGCCCCCCAAAATCCCTGGAAGTCACTGACCGGCGCTGAGGACAACCGGGCCCGCTCATGACTGTGCGCATGTACCGCGCAGGCACCAACACACTGGTGCACCTGCGCAGTCATCGGCGTCAGATGTTTCCAGTGTCCCGGCACCTTGGCGACCGGTGACCACTCAGGCACCACAGGAATGGGCGCAGGCCCAAGTTTTTCGAACTCACTGGTGGCATGCACAATTTTGCCGTCGACAATGGTCAGCACCGACTCGATCCATTTGATCGCCTCATCTTCGATGTGGAAATAGTCTGCCGACAGCGCGATCAAATCCGCCAATTGCCCGACTTTGATTTGACCCTTCTTGCCTTGTTCCGAAGAGAACCAGGCGCTGCCATGGGTGAACAGTTCGAGCGCCGTATCGCGGCTCAGGCCTTGCGGGTACAGCTCCAATCCGCCGACGGTGCGGCCGCTGACCAGCCAATACATCGAGGTCCAGGGGTTGTAGCTGGAAACGCGCGTGGCGTCGGTGCCGGCGCCGACCGGAATTCCTTCGGCCAACATGCGCGCAATCGGAGGCGTATGTTCCGCCGCCTTGGCGCCATAACGGTCGACGAAGTATTCACCCTGGAACGCCATGCGGTCCTGAATCGCAATGCCACCGCCCAAGGCTTTTACCCCTTCGATGTTCTGCGGCGTAATGGTTTCGGCATGGTCGAAAAACCATGGCAGACCATTAAACGGAATGTCGCGATTAACCTTCTCGAACACGTCGAGCATGCGGCTGATGGATTCGTTGTACGTCGCGTGCAAACGGAACGGCCAGCGCTGTTCCACCAGATGCCGGACCACCGGTTCCAGCTCCTGCTCCATGGTTTGTGGCAAGTCCGGGCGCGGTTCGAGGAAGTCTTCGAAATCCGCCGCCGAGAACACCAGCATTTCCCCGGCGCCGTTGTGCCGCAGGAAATCGTCACCCTGGCCGTAGTGAGAAGTGCTGGTCCAGTTTTTGAAGTCGGTCAGCTCCTCCTTGGGTTTCTGGGTGAACAGGTTGTAGGCGATGCGCACCGTGAGTTGTTGGTCTTTGGCCAGTTGCTGGATGACGTGATAGTCGTCGGGATAGTTCTGATAACCGCCGCCGGCATCGATGGCACTGGTGATGCCAAGGCGATTGAGTTCGCGCATGAACTGGCGGGTCGAATTGACCTGATACTCCAGCGGTAATTTGGGCCCCTTGGCGAGGGTCGAGTAGAGAATCATCGCGTTCGGCCGGGCGATCAGCATGCCGGTGGGATCGCCATTGGCATCGCGCTGGATTTCGCCACCGGGCGGGTTCGGCGTGTCGCGGGTGTAGCCGACCACTCTCAGTGCCGCGCGGTTGAGCAGGGCGCGGTCGTAGAGGTGCAGGACGAACACCGGGGTGTCCGGCGCCGCTTTGTTCAGTTCATCAAGGGTTGGCAGACGTTTTTCGGCAAACTGGAACTCGTTCCAGCCACCGACCACCCGCACCCATTGCGGCGTGGGGGTGCGATCGGCCTGGTCCTTGAGCATGCGCAAGGCATCGACCAGTGACGGCACGCCTTCCCAGCGCAGCTCGAGGTTGTAATTGAGGCCGCCCCGGATCAAATGCAGGTGCGAGTCATTGAGGCCGGGAATCACCGTGCGACCGTGCAGATCGACGATTTGCGTGCCGGGGCCTTGCAGGGCCATGGCCTGGGCATCGCTGCCGACCACGACAAATCGTCCGTCCTTGATTGCGACAGCGCTGGCCTGGGGCTTTTTTCGATCAACGGTGTGCAGGCGTCCGTTGTACAGAATGAGGTCGGCCGGAGTATCGGGCATGGTTTTACTCCCTGCGAATAGCGGGCTGATCCAGGCACCGACAGCACCTGCCGAAAGGCCTTGCAGTACACGTCGGCGGTTGAAACCGTCAGGGGCATCAGGTGGGCTCATGGCCGTGCTCCACGCAAAATAAGTCGGGGGCAAACAGCCGATCCCTGATGGATGCGGCCAGAAGGAATATAGACGGTGAATCCGCAGCGGGGCGTTTTCCAGGGATCGAAAACGACGAATCCCGCCACAAGGGGCGGGATTCGTTGATAGCCAGACAGGTTCCCGAAGGTCGGAAACCGCCGTCTTAGCTTGGGAACAGCTCGGACAGTTTCATCGCCAGCATCATGTCGCCTTCAGCGCGCAGTTTGCCGCCCATGAACGCTTGCATGCCGTCGGTCGAACCGTCAACGATGCCTTCCAGGGTTTCGCCGTCCATCACCAGGGTGACCTGGGCGTCAGGGTTTTCGCCTTCTTGCAGCTCGCAGGTGCTGTTTTTGACGATCAGCGAGAAGTTCTTGGTGTCGTCGATGCGGAAACCGAATACCAGGTCCAGACCGGCAGCAGCGGCTGGGTTGAACTTGGCTTTCATTGCTTGTACGGCATCAGCTACGGAGGTCATGGTTCGATCCTTTCTTGGGTAATAAGAGCAGGGTAATTACAGCTGGGTGATTACAGCCAGGGTCACAATAGTCCGGACTCAACGAAACGTGATGAGTTCCGGGGCCTTCAGCAGTTGCAGGTGTGCATGACTGTTGAAGGAAGCCAGCGCCACCTCGCGACCACGGAACTTCAAGTGGTTGAGCGAGGTGTTGACGATTTGCCAGTTCAGTTCGAATGCCTGCCGGGCAGGCATGTGTGTAATGAGGTGGAGCAGGGCAGTGATGGTGCCACCGGAGGTAAACACGGCGATTTTCTGGGTGCTGTCGGCACTTTCCAGGATTCGTTGCAGGCCGGCTTGCACGCGCTCAACAAAACCCAGCCAGCTTTCCAGGCTCGGCGTGTCATAGGTGCCAGCGAGCCAGCGTTCGATGATCAGGGCAAAGATGCGCTGGAATTCGGCGCGGTTTTGCGCGGCGTTGCGCAGGATGTCCAGCGCCTCGGGTTCGTCCTCCAGCATGGCCGGCAGCAGCGCGCGGATGACCGCGTCGGCGTCGAACTCATTGAAGGCAGGATCGATTTCCAAGGTCGGCACTGGCAGGCCCACGGCGGCATACTGTTCCAGCGCGCTGTTGGCGGTATGTTGCTGACGGCGCAGGTCACCCGAGAGGCAGCGATCGAAGCTGATACCCAGCTCGGCCAGGTGTTGGCCGAGGATTTCTGCCTGGCGAATACCGGTCGGCGACAGGACGTCATAGTCGTCTGCACCAAAGGAGGCCTGGCCATGTCGAATCAAATAGATACTGCCCACGTCCGCGTCATCCCGGTACGTTGAAGGTTTGGCGAGGTTATGAGGATGGCGCTGAGCTGTCAATGAAAAAACATACGCTTGTTTGAAATGGCCGTTACAGGCCTGTTGCCAGAGGTTTCACGGCTGGTCGTCGGGCTGGCGCATGGGTATGCTGAACACATCCCGCGCGTGTTTAAGCCGCGCATCGTAATGAAGGAGTCACTGTGGAGTTTTTGTCCGAATACGCCAGTTTTCTGGCCAAGACCGTGACACTGGTGATCGCCATTCTGGTGGTCCTGGCTAGTTTTGCGGCGTTGCGCAGCAAAGGTCGACGCAAGTCGGCCGGCCAATTGCAGGTCAGCAAACTTAATGATTTCTACAAAGGGCTGCGTGAACGCCTGGAACAGACCTTGCTCGACAAGGACCAGCTGAAGGCCTTGCGCAAGTCCCAGGCTAAATCCGAGAAAAAGCAAAAGAAAACCCCCGAGGCCAAACAACGCGTGTTTGTGCTGGACTTCGATGGCGACATCAAAGCCTCAGCCACCGAGAACCTGCGCCACGAAATTACTGCGCTGCTGACGCTTGCTACGCCCAAGGATGAAGTGGTGCTGCGCCTGGAAAGCGGTGGCGGCATGGTTCACAGTTACGGCCTGGCGTCCTCGCAACTTGCGCGCATCCGCAATGCTGGCGTGCCGTTGACCATCTGCATCGACAAGGTCGCGGCCAGCGGCGGCTACATGATGGCGTGCATCGGCGAGAAGATCATCAGCGCGCCGTTCGCGATCCTCGGCTCGATTGGCGTGGTGGCGCAACTGCCCAACGTCAATCGCTTGCTGAAAAAACACGACATCGATTTCGAAGTGCTGACGGCCGGCGAATACAAACGCACCCTGACCGTGTTTGGCGAAAACACCGAGAAGGGGCGTGAGAAGTTCCAGGAAGACCTGGACATTACCCATCAACTGTTCAAGAACTTCGTCGCGCGTTATCGCCCGCAACTGGCCATCGACGATGTAGCCACGGGTGAAGTCTGGCTCGGTGTCGCAGCCCTCGATAAGCAACTGGTCGACGAACTCAAGACCAGCGATGAATACCTCGCCGAACGGGCAAAAAATGCCGAGCTCTTTCACCTGCACTACGCGGAACGAAAAAGCCTGCAAGAGCGTATTGGCATGGCGGCCAGCGGTTCGGTCGATCGTGTATTGCTGACTTGGTGGAGCCGATTGACCCAGCAACGCTTCTGGTAATCGCCAGCGCGACATCGTGCTGAAGAAGGAACCGGGACTTATGTCCCGGTTTTTTTTCGCCCGGATTCGCCCACATTCCCTTATGAAAAAGCGAAACTTCCTAAGTCTGCTGTCGACCCGATCCTGCATTCGAGTGAATGGCGACTGGTTAGGGTGATGTTCCAAATGCTCGCAATGGAATGCACATGACCGACCTCAATCCTGACAATGTCGCCCACCCGCTACGAATGCGCGACGAACTCAACGCCGCCGTGAACATCGCAATGCCGCAAACCCCTCGTCAATTTGGGGCCCGCTTGATTAGGGAGAAGTGGGGGGCGGATATCGATCCACAGACGGCCCTGCTGGTCACACTTGATTACGAATACAAGGGTCATCCTGCACCGGAGGGTATTCACCAAGGGCAAGTAGCGAGCTCGCAATCGCTGCTGCAAGCGCTGCTTTCCAATTATCAGACCGTGGGAGACGGACGCTTCGCGGAAAATGCGTTTGGCCTGTACACCCCGCCGGACCTTGGTCCTTCTGTTCGAATCGTACCGCGGGTCGACGAGTTCGCTGACCACGGCAGCGGCAATCACCAGACATACGAAGGCATTTATCGCCAAACGGCCCCGCAGACCTATGGGCCGTCGACACAGATCACCTTAAAACCCGCTGATTTCAAGAAATGGGTCTGGGAGCTGGATTTGCAGGATTCGTACAAGGCATATCTCAATCAGGCCTGGCCGTCTGACGAGATGCTCGTTGCACCGCAACCCTGTGGGTTGAGGACGTCGGCCAAAGCGGCATTTGTCATGGCCGCCTGGTTGCAGCAACAGGAACAACGCCTGAGTGAGGAGGGCCTGAAGCTCGCAATGCAGGCAGCAGGTTTGCCGCTGGATCAGGCATGGGAAACGCTGACCACCGAATCGCTGCAAGCACTTACCCGCATTCCACCCACGGTCACGGCGAGCCGATTAAAGCTCTATCGCTACACTGCGACCGATATCTGGACCTTTCGTGTCGCCACCAACCCTCGAGTACTGATGTACATCCCTGGCAATTCCTCACCGCTGCACGACTTCGCCGACGTTTCGCAATTGCACCAATGGGTGGTGAAACAGAGCAATGCCAGTGCCACGAAGCAAGCCGTGGCTTCTCACTTTATCGAAGATGATCGACAAGACGGCACCTTCCACGCAGGTGTGCTGACGGCGTTGGACGGCATGGCGATTTACCCCCAAAAGCACTGGCTGACGAACAATGCCGGCTTCTTCAACAATGATGGTTATTGGGATCCCGCCGAGTACGTCGGGTTCGACGATCAAGCCCCTGCGACCGATCCGTTTGCACAGTTGGTATTGACCATGAAGCAGGCGGCTTGGGGGAGCGCCAAAACCATTCGAAACGACGCGCAAGTCAACCGTGACAATTTGAGCGCAGTAATTGAGCCACTCGTGCAATGGATAAACCAGTTTGGGCCGCTGGCACTGTTTGTACCGGGGGGAGAAGGCGTATTGGCGCTAGCAGGGCTCATCGACGCCGGTTACGGACTGGATCAGGCCGTGAACGGTGAAACGCCGGGCCAGCGCAAAGAGGGCGTAACGCGCACGGTGTTTGGCTTGCTCAATGCGCTGCCGCTGGCAGGCGCAGGGGCGGATGTTAGCGTTGGAAGGGCTGAGGCCAAAGCACTTGGGCCAAGTGAACACGTCGCCCTTGTAACGCCGGCCGAGGACAGTATGGCAGCGCCTTCCAGGCTATCGCGGCTGGAGCTGATCCGCGGCATCGGCCCCTCGGTCGCGTCATTCAGCGATGAAGTCCTGGCGCAGATCGGCAAGGTCAGCGCAGTAGACGACGACATGCTGCGCTTGATGAACACCGGCCGGCCACCGACTCCGTTGCTGGCTGACACGATCAGCCGCTTCCAGCTCGATCAGGAACTGGGGCCGGTCGGTCAAACCGGATTATTCAATAGCCGTTACGCCGCGCTGCAGCAATCGGAGCATAAATGGGTCCAGCTGTTTCAACGTCAATACCCGGGGCTTCCCAAAAGCGCCATAGAGCAAATGCTCGACCGCTATGGCGTAGACATTCGCGCGACGCCCGACGTTGTCGAGGTCAGGCAAGTGTTCAAACGCCTGGACAGCAAGGCCCGTCAGTACCAGCAGCATGTGCGCCTGAATCGTGCTTACGAAGGCCTTTACCTTGGATCGGTCGCCAATGCCGAGACGGACACGCTGGCATTGCACTCCCTCCAGAATGTACCCGGATGGCCCAAAAATCTTCGGATAAACATTCTTGACCATTCGCCTTCCGGGCGAGTTCTGGACAGCTGCGGTCCACTCGATGCTGCTAACACTCGGAGCCTCATCAGGGCAAAAGATCGCTATGACCCCCCAGCCTTGCCATCGGACTTCTACGAGGCTGTCCTCGCTATCCTGTCAAAGGACGAACGCTCGGCGTTACACCTGATGACTGATGATCCTGCCAATGAGCTGCGACTCAAGGTCGGCGCAGTGGCGATACCTCGTTCGCAAACCCTGCCGGGCCTGCAAAGGATGGACAGCGGGCTAACGTTTGAGCCTCAGGGGCTGCGCGGCGGAGGTTACCCCCCGACACCTCAAGGCGTAGCCATGACCCACGAGATGATGAGGTTGCAGCTCAAGGATATTTATCCTGACTTCACCGCTGCGCAGGCCGATGAAGTCCTGCAACGGGTGGGCAACAATGTGCAAGCTTATATCGATGGGTTAAAGCAGCAACTTCAGCAACTCAACATCGATTTGAGCCGTTGGATTGACCGCGTTCCCCATGATGTCGCTGATATGGACCTTCCGTTTCTGGTTGCTGGCGATGCGGCGGCGGAGGATTTGACGTCCGCACAAATCACGGCGTACAACGACCAGCTGCTGGCGGATGAGCTACAAGATGAACGAGCCCTGAGGACGGAGCTCGCCGAGGAACTGGTCTCCATATGGCAAAAGCGTGGCGGTTCCCCGTCTACCACGCTGGATATGAATTACGAAAACTATCACCGAATGCCAACGTTGAATGTGCGGTTCGACGACGTGACCGAGTTGTTGATGAAAGGCTTCCATCTGACCGAGCAGGACAGCTTGAACGGGTTTATCGAGCGTTTTCCAAACCTTGAAATACTGGATCTGGACAGCGTGGACTTGCGTCACTACTTCATGGCCGGCGATGCTGGTCGCTCTTTGCCGCCCGCAATCGAGCAATTGACGCACCTTCGCTCGCTGCACCTGCGTGGAACACGGCTGGTTTTCAGTGAAAGTGCCGCGTCACAGCTGCGTGACCTGACCCAACTGCAATTGCTGGACTTGAGTGACAACCCGCTGGGTGTACCCCCTCTGGTGTTGGGTATGAACGATCTACGCCAGCTTAACCTGAGAAATACACACATCAGCCGGTGCCCGATCGGTATCAAGGACGAGCCCTATCTGACGTCCCTGGATTTACGGGATAACCAGATTACCCGGGTTCCACCCGCGGTGATAAATCAGGCCGTTGCAGACGATCGCGTGTTGCTGTGGGGGAATCCGCTGACGGACGAAGACACGCTACGTCGGCTGATCAGTCATCGAGAGGCAACGGGAATCAATTTATGGCTTGGAATGCCCGGCGCCGACTATGGAACGTCGACAGTATGGCTGCGAGACTGCGAGGCAGCGTTGCAGCAGTCCCGGCATGCGCTTTGGCAACGACTGGCAGGCAAGCCTTCTGGCACACGGTTTTTAGCGGTCATGGACAGGCTGAGCCTGACGGCCGATTTTCAAGTCAGCTATCTATCGCTACAAACACGAGTCTGGCGATTGTTGGACGAGGCCGATGCTTCGGAGCAAATGTGGAGTCGATTAAGTCGCAGCAGCGGGCGTTTTGATCATCCGATGGCGGCTTTCAGGGCACTTGAGGAACGTGCCAATCTTTAATTCAAAGCAGGAGGGGAGCCTTGAACCCCGTGAGGGGTTCAAGGCTTGACCATCAGCGGCGACGGAACAGCGGCAGCGGTTCGTCGGTGGCGGCTTGATAAGTCACTGAGAAGTCCTTCAGACCTTCCAGGGCTTCATACGGGTCTTTGTCGGCGCGTATTGCGAACGCATCGAAACCGCAGCGATGCAGGTAGAACAGCTGGTCGCGCAGCACATCGCCGATCGCCCGCAGTTCACCTTTGAAACCGTAACGGTCACGCAGCAGGCGGGCGTTGGAGTAGTTGCGGCCGTCGGTGAACGCCGGGAAGTTCAAGGCGATTACCTGGAACAGATCCACGTCGTCACCTATCTCTTCAGCTTCTTCGCCGGCGTCCAGCCAAACGCCCAAGCCGCCATCGCGGGCCTTGAGCATACGGCTGTGTTCGCGCCACAGCTGCAACGGGACGATCAGGTCATCGCAGTTGCTGATCTCATCGATGTTGAAGTCCTTGGGCAGCAAGTGCCAGGTCTCGTCGACGACCTCGTTGTTTTTAATGATTCGCTGCATAGACGCGCTCCTTGAAGAGGTCGATACCGATACGCTGATAGGTGTCGATGAAGCGTTCGTCTTCGGTACGTTGTTCGATGTACACGTCGATCAGCTTTTCGATCACGTCAGGCATGGCTTCCTGGGCAAAGGACGGGCCAAGGATTTTACCCAGGCTGGCGTCACGACTGGCGCTGCCACCGAGGGACACCTGGTAGAACTCTTCGCCTTTCTTGTCCACCCCGAGGATGCCGATGTGGCCGACGTGGTGGTGACCACAGGCGTTCATGCAGCCGGAGATATTCAGGTCCAGCTCACCGATGTCGAACAGATAGTCCAGGTCATCGAAGCGACGCTGGATCGATTCGGCAATCGGGATCGATTTCGCGTTGGCCAGCGAGCAGAAGTCACCGCCAGGGCAGCAGATGATGTCGGTCAGCAAGCCAATGTTCGGCGTGGCGAAACCTTGTTCGCGCAACTCGCCCCACATCGCGAACAGTCGGGACTGTTCCACGTCGGCCAGAATGATGTTCTGTTCGTGGGACGTGCGCAGTTGACCGTAGCTGTAACGGTCGGCCAGATCGGCCACGGCGTCGAGCTGCTTGTCGGTGATGTCGCCCGGTGCCACACCGGTCGGCTTCAGGGACAGGGTCACGGCCACATAGCCCGGCTTCTTGTGCGCCAGGGTATTGCGCGTGCGCCAGCGGGCGAAGCCAGGGTGCTGCTGGTCGAGCTCGGCCAGTTCGGCGCTCTGGTTGTCCAGGACCTTGTAGTCCGGGTCAACGAAGTGTTTGGCGACGCGATGCACTTCGGCTTCGGTCAGCGTGGTCTGGCCACCGCGAAGGTGTTCCATTTCCGCGTCGACCTTTTGCGCGAAGACTTCAGGCGTCAGCGCCTTGACCAGAATCTTGATGCGCGCCTTGTACTTGTTGTCACGACGACCATAGCGGTTGTAGACCCGCAGGATGGCATCGAGGTAGCTCAACAGGTCTTGCCACGGCAGGAACTCATTGATGAACGCACCCACCACCGGCGTACGGCCCAGGCCACCACCGACCAGTACACGGAAGCCCAGTTCGCCTGCGGCGTTGTGCACCGGCTCAAGGCCAATGTCATGGACTTCGATGGCCGCACGGTCAGACGTCGAGCCGTTGACCGCGATCTTGAATTTACGCGGCAGGTAGGCGAATTCCGGGTGGAACGTAGTCCACTGACGGACGATCTCGCACCATGGGCGCGGATCGATCAATTCATCGGCGGCGACACCGGCGAACTGGTCGGTGGTGACGTTGCGCAGGCAGTTGCCGCTGGTCTGGATCGCGTGCATCTGCACGGTCGCCAGTTCAGCGAGAATGTCCGGTATGTCTTCCACGGCCGGCCAGTTGAACTGCACGTTCTGCCGGGTGCTGATATGGGCGTAGCCCTTGTCATAGTCGCGGGCAATCTTGGCCATCATTCGCACTTGGCGCGAAGTCAGTTGGCCGTAAGGCACCGCCACTCGCAACATCGGCGCGAATCGCTGGATGTAGAGCCCGTTTTGCAGGCGCAGGGGGCGGAATTCTTCTTCGCTCAGCTCCCCTGCCAGATAGCGTCGGGTCTGATCACGGAACTGCTTGACGCGGTCCTCGATGATCCGCTGATCGTATTCGTCGTATACGTACATATAGGTCCTGTTCTCAGGCTTGGGTCGCTCGGATACAGCTGCGTTTTTGTGCTTGCCGCAGTCCAAGAACCTCTGCAATTCTGCGCGCACGGCCGCGCTCTCCCTACGGAGCCGGGGCAAGATACCAGTTTGCGGTTATGCGCAAAAGTGATGTTTGAGTATATGTAAAGAACCAAAGCGACTAACAGCAAGCGTTATGACTAAACCCCTATTTGTGGTGCGGGCAATCGTCGTCTTTACTGTGGTCGAGTCTTTATGCAATCACCGATAAAACCGACAAGAGGCGATGCAATGAGCAACCCTACCAAAGTGACAAAGACTGACAGTACGGTCGATGCTTGGGCGATCTTGTTTCTGATCATCCTGGTCGTGGGCACGGCAGTATTCTGGGTCAGTCATCAATAACCGACCCCGTCCGGGTCCCGTTCTGACGATTGTCGGACAAAAACAGCAATAAACACCGTTTTACGAAATTTCACTGGCTATACTGCGCGGCGCAATTTCGGGGGCTCGGACGTTAATGTTGAAGCTTTTCTACACCTGTCTACTGATGCTTGGCGTGGTCTTCGGATCGGCTGCGCGTGCGGAATCGGTGTTGTTTCTGAGTCCGGGGAAGACGCAAGAAGCCTTCTGGACCAGCTACGCGCAATTCATGCAGGCCGCCGCCCGGGACCTCGGCATCGACTTGCAGATTCTCTATTCTCAACGCATGCCCGAACTCACCGTGGCGCAAGCACGCCAGGCTTTGCAAGGTCCTGACCGTCCGGATTATCTGGTGTTTGTCAACGAACAGTACGTTGCACCGCAAATCCTGCGACTGGCGCAAGGCAGCGGCGTGAAGCTGTTTATGGTCAACTCGTCATTGACGGCCAATCAATTGAGCCTGCTGGGCGAACGTCCCGATCGCCTCGGCAGTCTGGTGCCCAACGACGAGGAAGGCGGCTACCTGATGCTCAAGGAGCTGATTCGTTTGCATCCGCCTGCTGCACCCGGTCAGGTGATTGAGCTGCTGGCCTTTTCCGGTCTGAAGATCACTTCCTCGGCGCAACTGCGCGAACAAGGCATGATGCGCGCGCTGGCCGAGCATCCGGAAGTTCGTTTGCGACAAATGGTTTACAGCGGCTGGACCCGTGAACGCGCCTATGAACAGGCGAAACTGCTGTTTCGGCGCTATCCGAACGTCTCGCTGATATGGTCAGCCAACGACGAAATGGCCTTTGGCGCGATGCAGGCGTTTTCGGAAGAAAAGGGCGGTATGCCCGGCAAGGACGCCTTGTTCGGCGCGGTCAATGCCTCACCCGCTGCGTTACAGGCGAAAGTCGATGGCACGCTGAGCGTGTTGTTGGGCGGGCACTTCACGTTGGGCGGCTGGGCGCTGGTTCAGTTGCATGACGTGGATCAGGGCGTGGACCTCAGCCAGTACGGCGGCCGTGATCGGCAGATCCCGTTGCTGCAACCGATCGACAAGGCGCAAGCCAGACAGCTGCTGGCGTTGGGGGCTAAGCCGGACTATGGCGTGAACTTCCGTCGTCTATCGGCCAAGGGGCGGCCAACGTCTTACCGTTACCCGTTCAGCCTGCATACGTTGATGCCCTAAACCCCGGCCAGATACACCACCAACTGCACGATGCCGTACAAGGTCAACGCGAACACCGCCGTAAACAGAATCCCCAGAATCATGAAATGACTCGGTTTGCCGTGAGTGAAATCCCGAGCCCGGTTCTTTCCGCTCTGCACCCCGAATGCGGCGGCCAGGACGCTGTGCAGCATCTGCCAGAAGGTGGGCGGCTTGTTGTCGACTGGATCGTCCATAAATCCCTCGTCACCTGTGTTTGAGCCATAAGCATAGACCTACGGCTCCCACAGGGGATCTTTGTTGGCCACGGAGTTGTGGCCTACCGGGCTGGTTAGTTGTCGTAACCGAGGTTTGGCGCCAGCCAGCGCTCAGTCACACTCAACTCCTGACCTTTGCGCGACGTGTAGCTCTGCACCTGATCCTTGTCGATCTTGCCCACGGCGAAGTACTGCGCCTGCGGGTGAGCGAAATACCAACCGCTGACCGCCGCCGCCGGAAACATCGCGTAGTGCTCGGTGAGGAACACGCCGCTACGACCCGCCTTCAGCTCTTCAGCCTCCGGATCCAGCAGTTTGAACAACGTGGACTTCTCGGTGTGATCCGGGCAGGCCGGGTAGCCCGGAGCAGGGCGGATGCCGGTGTATTGCTCTTTGATCAGCGCTTCATTGTCGAGCGTCTCGTCCTTGGCGTAGCCCCAGTAGTCTTTACGGACCTGTTGGTGCAGCCATTCGGCGCAAGCCTCGGCCAAGCGGTCGGCCAAGGCCTTGACCATGATCGAATTGTAATCGTCGCCAGCATCTTGATACGCCTTTGCCACTTCTTCAGCGCCAATGCCTGCGGTGGTGATGAAACCGCCGACGTAGTCGGTGACTTCGCTGTCCTTCGGCGCAACGAAGTCGGCCAGGGAGAAGTTCGGCTTGCCATCGGTCTTGATGATTTGCTGGCGCAGGTGATGCAGCTTGGCAATCGCCTTGCCGTCATCGCCGTAGACTTCAATGTCATCGTCACGCACCTGGTTGGCCGGCCAGAAGCCGAACACCGCTCGGGCGCTGATGAGTTTTTCGTCGATCAGCTTGGCGAGCATTTCCTGGGCATCGGCGTACAGCGCCGTCGCGGCTTCACCAACCACTTCATCCTCGAGAATGCGCGGGAATTTGCCGGCCAGGTCCCAGGAGATAAAGAACGGCGTCCAGTCGATGTATTCGGCCAGAACCTTGAGGTCGATGTTGTCCAGCACTTTGGCGCCGGTAAACGTCGGTTTGACCGGCTCGTAAGTGCCCCAGTCGAACTGCGGCTTCTTGGCGATGGCCGCCGGGTAGCTCAGGCGTTCGGTGCGGGCGCTGCGGTTGGCAGTACGTTCGCGAACGTCGATGTATTCCAGGCGGGTTTTCTCGACGAACGCCGGTTTCAATTCCTTGGACAGCAACTGCGTCGCCACGCCCACGGCGCGGGAGGCGTCGGTGACGTAGATCACAGCGTCGTTGCTGTACTTCGGCTCGATCTTCACCGCCGTGTGGGCCTTGGAGGTGGTCGCGCCACCGATCATCAGCGGCAGGTAGAAATCCTGACGCTGCATTTCGCGGGCGACATGGACCATTTCATCCAGCGAAGGCGTGATCAGGCCGGACAGGCCGATGATGTCGCACTTCTGCTCTTTGGCCACTTGCAGGATTTTTTCTGCCGGGACCATCACGCCGAGGTCGACGATGTCGTAACCATTGCAACCCAGCACCACGCCGACGATGTTTTTGCCGATGTCGTGCACGTCGCCTTTGACCGTCGCCATGAGGATCTTGCCCTTGGCTTCGGGCTTGTCGCCTTTTTCCAGTTCGATGAACGGGATCAAGTGGGCCACGGCCTGCTTCATCACACGGGCGGATTTGACCACCTGTGGCAGGAACATTTTGCCGGCGCCGAACAGGTCGCCGACGATGTTCATGCCGGACATCAGCGGGCCTTCGATTACTTCAATCGGGCGAGCAAAGGACTGGCGCGATTCTTCGGTGTCTTCAACGATGTGCGTGGTAATGCCCTTGACCAGCGCATGCTCCAGACGCTTGTTGACCGGCCAGCCGCGCCATTCTTCGGTCTCGGCTTCCTTGACGCTGCCGTCGCCCTTGTACTTGTCGGCGATGGCGAGGAGGGCGTCGGTGCCTTCCGGGGTGCGGTTGAGGATCACGTCTTCGACGGCATCGCGCAGCTCTTGCGGGATCTGGTCGTAGATCTCCAGCTGACCGGCGTTGACGATGCCCATGGTCAGGCCGTTGCGGATCGCATACAGCAGGAACACCGAGTGAATTGCCTCGCGCACCGGGTTGTTGCCACGGAACGAGAAGGACACGTTGGACACGCCGCCCGAGGTCAGCGCATACGGCAGCTCGTCGCGGATGTAGGCGCAGGCGTTGATGAAGTCCACGGCGTAGTTGTTGTGTTCTTCAATGCCGGTGGCCACGGCGAAGATGTTCGGGTCGAAGATGATGTCTTCCGGCGGGAAGCCGACTTCGTTGACCAGAATGTCGTAGGAACGTTTGCAGATTTCTTTCTTGCGCGCTTCGGTGTCGGCCTGGCCGGCTTCGTCGAACGCCATCACGACAACAGCCGCGCCGTAGCGCTTGCACAGTTTAGCGTGGTGAATGAACTGCTCGACGCCTTCTTTCATGCTGATCGAGTTGACGATGCCCTTGCCCTGGATGCACTTGAGGCCGGCTTCGATCACTTCCCACTTCGAGGAGTCAATCATGATCGGCACGCGGGAGATGTCCGGCTCGCCGGCAATCAGATTGAGGAAGGTCACCATGGCCTTCTTCGAATCGAGCATCCCTTCGTCCATGTTGATGTCTATCACCTGGGCGCCGGCTTCGACCTGCTGCAGGGCGACTTCCAGGGCTTCGGTGTAATTGTCTTCACGGATCAGGCGGGCAAACTTGGCGGAACCGGTGATGTTGGTCCGTTCGCCGACGTTGACGAACAACGAGTTGCGATCGATGGTGAAGGGTTCCAGGCCAGAGAGGCGGCAGGCCTTGGGGATTTCCGGGATTTCACGCGGCGCGTAACCGGCCACGGCTTTGGCGATGGCTTCGATGTGGCCCGGCGTGGTGCCGCAGCAACCACCGACAATGTTCAGGAAGCCGCTTTGGGCGAACTCTTCAATGACCTTGGCGGTGTCCACCGGCAGCTCGTCGTACTCGCCGAATTCGTTCGGCAGACCGGCGTTCGGGTGCGCGGAAACATGGGTGCCGGCCTTGTTCGACAGTTCTTCCAGGTACGGGCGCAATTCGCGGGCGCCGAGGGCGCAGTTCAGACCGACCGAGATTGGCTTGGCGTGGGCCACGGAGTTCCAGAAGGCTTCGGTGGTCTGGCCGGAAAGGGTGCGGCCGGAGGCGTCGGTGATGGTGCCGGAAATCATGATCGGCAGCTCGATACCCAACTCTTCGAACACGCCTTGCACGGCGAAGATCGCCGCTTTGGCGTTCAGGGTGTCGAAGATGGTTTCGATCAGGATCAGGTCGGCGCCGCCTTCGATCAGGCCTTTGGTGGCCTCGGTGTAGTTCTCCACCAGTTCATCAAAGGTCACGTTGCGGTAGCCAGGGTTGTTCACGTCTGGCGACAGCGAGCAGGTGCGGCTGGTCGGGCCCAGTACGCCAGCGACGAAGCGCGGCTTGTCCGGGTTCTCGAGGGTTTTCGCATCGGCGACCTGGCGCGCCAGGCGAGCGCCTTCAACGTTCAATTCGTAGGCCAGTTCTTCCATGCCGTAATCGGCCATGGAAATCCGGGTGGCGTTGAAGGTGTTGGTTTCCAGAATGTCGGCGCCGGCATCCAGATAGGCTTTCTCGATGCCACCAATCACATCCGGGCGAGTCAGCACTAACAGGTCGTTGTTGCCTTTGACATCGCTTGGCCAGTCAGCAAAGCGTTTGCCACGGTAATCCTGTTCTTCGAGCTTGTAGCTCTGGATCATCGTGCCCATGCCGCCATCGAGAATCAGGATGCGCTCTTTGAGGGCGTGCTTGAGAGCTTGAAGGCGAACACTGCGATCGGACATTTGGACTACTCGGAAAGGCCATGACGAAGGGGCGGGATCATAGCAAACCTGTGCGCTTTTAGAGCATGCCCCGGTTTTGCATGAATATCGTTCATGTTGGCACGGGCGTCCACCCGGTAGAATCGCGGCGATTTTTCATGATTGGGACCAGGGATATGTCGTATCGCGTCATCATCAGCATGTTTATGCTGCTTCTAAGCTGGGACGCTGTTGCGCAAGGTCCGGCCATTTCTTCTGCTATTTCCTACAGTCGTGACATACAGCCGATCTTTACCGAAAAGTGCGTCGCCTGCCACGCATGCAATGATGCCGCTTGTCAGCTCAACCTCGGCAGTGGCGAAGGGGCGGCACGTGGCGCGACGAAAGTCCCGGTCTACGACGGCGATCGCGTCACCGCTGCTGCACCGACCCGGCTGTTTTACGATGCTTCTGGCAAGCAAGCCTGGCAGCAAAAGGGGTTTTTTCCGGTGCTTGACGCCCAAGGCAGTCAGGCCGCGTTGATGGCACGAATGCTAGAACTGGGCCACAACACCCCGTTGCAACCCAATGCCAAAATTCCGCAAGACATCGTGCTGGGGCTGAACCGGGAAAACATGTGCGCCGCGCCGGCGCAATTCGACGCCTACGCCCGTTCGCATCCCAAAGAGGGCATGCCGCTCGCCGTCACCGGCCTGACCGATCAGCAATACCAGACGTTGCAACGCTGGCTGGCATCGGGTGCGCCGATTGATGAACAGGGGCTGGTGCCGAGCGCGAAAGAGGCGTTGCAGGTGGTGCAGTGGGAAAACCTGCTCAACGCGCCCGGCTCCCGGCAAAGCCTGGTGGCACGCTGGCTGTTCGAGCACTGGTTTCTTGCCCATATCTATTTCAAGGATGGCGAACCTGGGCACTTCTTCCAGTGGGTGCGCTCGCGTACGCCAACCGGCCAGCCGATTGACCTGATTACTACTCGCCGTCCGAATGACGACCCTGGCACGCAGGTGTATTACCGCTTGTGGCCGGTGCAGGGCGTGATTGTGCAGAAGACCCACATTACCTATCCGCTGAGTGCGGCGAAGATGGCGCGGGTCAATAGCCTGTTCTACAGCGGCAATTGGCAGGTCGATGCCTTGCCCGGTTATGGGCCGGAGCGGCGGGCCAATCCGTTTACCACGTTTGAAGCAATCCCGGCGCAGGCGCGTTATCAGTTCATGCTCGATAACGCCGAGTACTTTGTGCGCACCTTCATTCGCGGCCCGGTGTGCCGTGGCCAGATTGCCACCGATGTGATCCGCGATCACTTCTGGGCGCTGTTCCAGGCCCCTGATCACGACCTCTATATCATCGACCCCAACTATCGCGGCCAGGCCACGCCGTTGCTGGCCATGCCCGGCCAAAACGATGACGTCGGCAGCGTCTTGAGCCTGTGGCATGACTACCGCGACAAACGTAACGAGTACGAAGTGCTGCGCCGGGACAGCTACGCCGACGCACCGGCACCCAGCTGGTCGACCTTGTGGGCGGGGTATGACAACGCGCTGCTGAGCATCTTCCGGCACTTCGACAGTGCTTCGGTGAACAAGGGCCTGATCGGCGACGTGCCGCAAACGATGTGGTTGTTCGATTTCCCGCTGCTGGAGCGCACTTACTATCAACTGGCGGTGAACTTCGATGTGTTCGGCAACGTTTCCCATCAGGCCCAGACCCGTCTGTATTTCGACCTGATCCGTAACGGCGCCGAGCAGAACTTCCTGCGCCTGATGCCGGCCGACTCCCGGGACGGCTACCTCGACGATTGGTACCAGGACGGCGGCAAGGTCAAGATGTGGCTGAACTACGAGGCCATCGATGACGACAAACCGACCGCGCTGAAACTCGACGAAAAAGACCCCAAGCGCGACTTCGCCACGCAATTGCTGGCCCGTTACGGCGATCTCAACGCCAGGCCCGATCCGATCAACCGGTGCTCAGGCGCGTATTGCTCGCGGCCCAATATCGACCCGGCCTTGCAGGACGCCGAACAGGATTTGAGTCGCCTGACTTCGCGCCCGGCGGCGGGATTGAAGGTCATCGACCAGTTGCCCGAAGCGACAATGCTGCGCATCGAAACCGCGAGCGGTAAACGCGAGGTCTACAGCCTGCTGCGCAACCGTGCGCACAGCAACGTGGCGTTCCTGGTCGGTGAGTCTTGGCGCTATCAGCCGGGGCTCGACACGCTGACGATTTACCCGGGCGTACTCAGTAGTTATCCGAACTTCATGTTCAACATCCCGGCGGACCAAGTACGGGCCTTCGTTGATGCGATGGAGAGTGCCAAGGATGCGGATAGCTTCGAGAAAATCGTCGAACGTTGGGGGATTCGCCGCAGTCATCCTCAATTCTGGTTCTATTTCCACGACCTCAGCCGATACGTCCATGAGACCGACCCGGTGGAAGAGGGCGTGCTGGACATGAACCGCTACGAAAACCTCTGATTCACACACTAACCCTGTGGGAGCAGGCTTTGCCCGCGAAGAGGGCGTCACATTCAGCATAAATGTTGATTGACCTGACGCTTTCGCGAGCAAGCCCACTCCCACAGGGAATTGCCGGGATCTTTCCTGACAAAAATACTAGGACTTTGTGCGGCGCGTTGATTGGCGTAAACTGCGCCCAAGCCTGCGAGGAGTTTCCATGACCGCTATAACCATTACCGACGCCGCCCACGATTATCTGGCTGACCTGCTCTCCAAGCAGAACACCCCGGGTATCGGCATCCGCGTCTTTATTACCCAGCCTGGCACCCAGTACGCCGAAACCTGCATTGCCTACTGCAAGCCGGGCGAAGAAAAACCTGAAGACACGGCGCTGGGGCTCAAAAGCTTCACGGCCTACATCGACTCGTTCAGCGAAGCCTTCCTGGACGATGCGGTAGTCGACTACGCCACCGACCGTATGGGCGGCCAGCTGACCATCAAGGCGCCAAACGCCAAAGTGCCGATGGTCAACGCCGACAGCCCGGTCAACGAGCGCATCAATTACTACCTGCAAACCGAGATCAACCCGGGGCTGGCAAGCCACGGCGGTCAGGTCAGCCTGATCGATGTGGTCGAAGACGGCATCGCCGTGTTGAAATTTGGTGGTGGTTGCCAGGGCTGCGGCCAGGCGGACGTGACCCTGAAGGAAGGCATCGAGCGCACCTTGCTTGAGCGTATTCCCGAGTTGAAAGGTGTTCGCGACGTGACTGACCACACGCAGAAAGAAAACGCCTACTACTAAGGTGTTCGCTGCGAACATAAAAAACGGCACCCGTGAGTGCCGTTTTTTTTGATCGTTCCCATGCTCCGCGTGGGAATGCAGCTCGGGACGCTCCGCGTCCCATATACGGACGCAGAGCGTCCGTTGAGGCATTCCCACGCAGAGCGCGGGAACGATCATCTCAGGGGCGATACAAATGCGCATGCCCCGCGCGATACAGTGACGACTCACTGAACTGGTCACTCCCCAACACCCGACCCACCAGAATCAACGCCGTCCGTCGAAATCCCTTCGCTTCAACCTTCCCGGCAATGTCTTCAAGCGTCCCCAGCACCCAATCCTGATCCGGCCACGTCGCCCGGTGAATCACCGCAATCGGACAGTCCGCGCCGTAATGCGGCAGGAGTTCAGCGAGGATTTTTTCCAGGTGATTAACGCCCAGATGAATGGCCATGGTCGCCCCGTGTTGCGCCAGACTGCCCAATTCTTCTCCCGCCGGCATGGCGGTCTTGTCGGCGTAGCGGGTCAGGATCACGCTCTGCGACACGTCCGGCAGGGTCAGTTCCGCCCCTAAAAGCGCCGCACACGCCGCCGTCGCCGTGACGCCCGGAACGATTTCAAACGGAATACCAAGCTCGCGCAGGTGGCGAATCTGCTCGCCAATGGCGCCATACAGGCTCGGATCACCGGAATGCACTCGCGCCACATCCTGTCCGTTGGCGTGGGCGGTTTTGATCAGTTCGATGATCTGTTCCAGGTGTAATTCGGCGCTGTTGACCACCTGTTCGGCGCGGTGGCCTTCCAGCACGGCCGCAGGCACCAGGGAGCCGGCATAGATGATCACCGGGCAGCTGCGAATCAGCCGCTGGCCTTTGACCGTTATCAGTTCCGGGTCACCGGGCCCTGCACCAATGAAATAGACGGTCATTGTCAGTTCCTGTGAAAAAAGAGGCCGAGCAAGGCTTCAGATGAAGATTGCTCATGATCGAAGGCGCGATTATCGGGGGGTTTATGCAACAACTGCCAATGCCAAGGTCGCTTGAGCAAATTTTTGTCGGGGAATCAGCAGTTTTGCCGGCACCTGGGCCAGCTGTTCGGCTAATGCCAGGGCGGCACTTTCAGCCACGCCGTAGCAGCCGGTGCGTTCGAACGCGATGTCCGAATGATGGCTGAGTTGGGGACGATAACCGGCCAATTGTTCGCTGCTGAAATACATCAATGGCAGTGCGAGGTGCTCTGCGAGTTCGATCAGGCCAGGCTCATCACGCTTCAAGTCGATGCTGGCCAGCGCGGTGATCTCATGTAGTTCGATTTGATGCGTCTGTAAGGCTTGATCGAGCAAAGCCCGCAACGTGCTGGCGGGGCAGCCGCGCTGGCAGCCCAGGCCGACCACGAGCGTCGGCACTGTGCCAGCCTCTGTCATGCGTGGTATTGACCATCGCTTTTGCGGCGGAATAACCAGGCACTGATCAGGCCCAGGGCCAGCCAGAACGCCACGTTGGTCAACTGCGAAGCGATCTTGAACTGAGTTTCCAGCGCTTGCGGTGCGAGCATTGAATGCACGTCCGGTTGTGGTGCGCCGATCACGTGCGGAACGGCCAGAATCGCCACGCCAAGAACCTTCATCAACCAGTGACGGCTGAACACGATCAACGCGATACCGACAGCTGTGGAGGCGGCTGTGCCGATCCACCACATTTGCCGTTGAGCCAGATCAGCTGCAGCAGTACCTGGCAGTTCCGGCGGCAGGCCAAGGGTCGGCGCCAACACGAAGGTCGCATAACCCGCCAGACCCCAGAGCAGGCCCTGAGACGTTTTGGTCGGTGCGCGCAGGGTGTACAGGCCGGCAAGCATCAGGGCAAAACCAACGGCTACCACCAGGTTGCCGCCGGTCGTCGACAGCACGCGCTGCCAGCCGTCTTCCGGCTCCCAGGCTTCGGCACTGTGGGTGTGACCTGCCATGGCGCCGTCGGCGTGTTCATGAGGTTGAACCACCGCCGGCCCGGTTTTTTCGTAGGTTTCCGCCTGGACGATCAACGGTGCGACCCAGAAACTTTGCAGCAGAGTCAGCAACAGGGCGGCCAACAGCCCGGTGAAACCAGCGGTTTGCGCTATACGCTTGAACATGTCGGCAGCTCTCAATGGCACGGAAAAGCGGCGCTGTGACGGGTATCGTGCGCGGCGTTGTGGACCGCTTCGATGTGCGAGAAACCGGCGAAATACACAAGGCTCGCGCCCAGTATCGACGCACAAACGGCGGCGGTCAGGCGTTGGCTCAGGGTTGAAGTGGTGCTGGCGGTGCTCTTGTCCGTGTTGCTGCCGGTGCTGCTGATGATCGACATGGCGCTTCCCTCTGGTCTGTCAGCGGGTGAATAGAGCGCATGGAAAACCCCTGCGAGTCGGGCACGCAGACGTCAAACAGCGCCCGCCCACCGCGGGTTTGTTGTTCAGTGACCGTAACGATCACTTTGTGTTGCGGGCCGGTCTCCGGGCTCACGAGGGGCGCAGGCTTTCGCCTTGACCTGCAAGCATCACCTTCCCATGCCGAACTGCTGGCACAGTGGATTTGATGCTTCGCTCGCTTACCGTTGCGGGGGCAGCACCGGACTGACATGGCTTTGAGTAAAGCACACGATTCACCGGTTTCCCGTTTCACCCTGTGAAGGGCACCCGTAACAAAGTGCGTAGGAGAGCATGGGCGGGGGATTCGCGTCAATTGCTATGGGTTCTCAACTCGGGACCGAGGCGCATCATTCGCGAGCAGGCTCGCTCCCACAGGTGACCGCGTTCCAATGTGGGAGCGAGCCTGCTCGCGAAGGACGCGCCGCCGATGTCATGTGAACATTGACCCGCCCCAGCGCGATGCGTAGCCTTGCGCATTCGAGGTTCTTCGGCGCATGCCGAAGCTAAGAAGGGAACGCGGTCAATGCCGCGGCTGCCCCCGCAACTGTGAACGGTTCAGTTTCTGCCATGCCACTGCATGCGCCAGCCATGGCGCGAGCGGGAAGGCGCAGCAACCGCCAGTCAAGCGACTGGCCAGCCGTCAGCCAGGAGACCTGCCTCGACACAGATTCTCACTTTCAACCGGGCGGGGTGATCCGGTGGCGAACTCTTCAGGCATGCGCGTGCGCGTTGCCGGTTGTCGTCCCGTATGCCCGCCACCTTGCCAAAGGGCATCCGATGAAAACACTGGCCAAACTCCCCGTCACCATCGTTACCGGCTTTCTCGGTTCGGGCAAAACCACCTTGCTGCGGCACATGCTCGACAACGCTCAGGGCCGTCGCATCGCGGTGATCGTCAACGAGTTCGGCGAGTTGGGCATTGACGGCGAAATCCTCAAGCAGTGCTCCATCGGCTGCACCGAAGAAGAAGCCAATGGCCGCGTTTATGAATTGGCCAACGGCTGCCTGTGCTGCACCGTTCAGGAAGAATTCTTCCCGGTGATGCGCGAACTGGTGGCCCGTCGCGGTGACCTCGACCATATCCTCATCGAAACCTCCGGCCTGGCCCTGCCCAAGCCGCTGGTCCAGGCCTTCCAGTGGCCGGAAATCCGCAGTGCCTGCACCGTTGACGCCGTCATCACCGTGGTCGACAGCCCGGCCGTGGCCGCCGGCACCTTCGCGGCGTTCCCGGATCAGGTCGACGCCCAGCGCAAACTCGACCCCAACCTGGACCACGAATCTCCGCTGCACGAGTTGTTCGCCGACCAACTGGCCAGTGCCGACCTGGTGATCCTCAACAAGGCTGACCTGATCAACCCTGAAGACCTGGCCCGCGTTCGCCTCGAAGTCGCCGAAGAGTTGCCGCCAGCGGTAAAAGTCATCGAAGCCAGCAGCGGTCGCCTGCCACTGGACGTGTTGATCGGTCTGGGTGCCGGTTCCGAAGAACACATCGACAGCCGTCACAGCCACCACGATCACCACCATGAAGGTGAAGACGGCCATCACGATGAGCATGACCACGACGCGTTCGATTCCATTTCCATCGAACTGCTGCAAGCCGACGAAAGCCTGCTGATGGATGCGCTTACGCAACTGGTGGTCCAGCACGGCATCCTGCGGGTCAAAGGTTTCGCGGCGATCCCGAACAAACCGATGCGCTTGCTGATTCAGGGTGTGGGCACGCGTTTCGACAAGCACTTTGACCGTCAGTGGGGCGCCGATGAAGCGCGTACCACGCGCCTGGTATTGATTGGCCAGGAACTGGACGCCGCGCAACTCGAAGCGCAATTGCGCGCCGCGCTCAGCGTTTAAGCCATGCACCTGCTCAGGACCCAGCCCGGCGGTTTCGTGTCGGATGACAACATCGCCGACCTCGGACAAACCCCCGCCGAGCTGGTGATCCTGTGCAGCGGCGATTCCAGCCTCGCGCTGCTCGCTGAAGCCGCGCAGCAACTGCCCGACGACTACCCGAGCGTGCGCCTGGCCAACCCGATGCAGGTGCAGAATCACGCGTCGGTCGATCTGTACGTCGACGAAGTGTTGCGTCACGCCAAGGTGATTCTGATCTCACTGCACGGCGGCATCGCCTATTGGCGGTATGGCGTCGAGCGGCTGGTGCAATTGTCCGAACGGGGCGTGCAGCTGATTCTGGTGCCGGGCGATGATCGCCCGGACCCGGAACTCAGCGACCTCAGCACGGTGGTAGCGCAAGACCGTGACCGGCTCTGGCAGTTTTTGCGGCAGGGCGGCATGGGCAATGCCCTGGACTTTTTCCGCTGCCTGGCTAATCGTTGGTTGGGTTGCGATTACACTTGGGCCGAGCCGCAAGTTCTGTCGCGTACGGCGATTTACCACCCGCACAAAAGCCCCGCAGAGCTGAAGGATTGGCAAGCCGACTGGCAAACCGGGCAACCGGTGGCGGCGGTGCTGTTTTACCGCTCGCATTTGCAGGCGGCCAATACCGGTTTCATCGACGTTTTCTGCCAGCGTTTGCAAGCGGCAGGGTTAAACCCCTTGCCGATTGCCGTGGCCAGTTTGAAAGAGCCCGGCTGCCTGGCGGTGGTCGAGGATTGGCTGGATGAAGTCGGGGCAGGGGTGATTCTGAACACCACCGGTTTCGCCCAATCCAGCCCCGAAGCGCCGCACCTGCGACCGTTTCGTCGCAACATTCCGGTGATCCAGGCGATTTGCGCTCAAGACAACGAGCCCGGTTGGCGCGCCAGCGAGCAGGGCCTCGGTCCGCGCGACCTGGCGATGCACATCGCGTTGCCGGAACTGGACGGCCGAATCATCAGCCGTCCGATCAGTTTCAAGGACCTGGCGTGGCGCAGCGAGCGCAGTCAGTCCGATGTGGTTTGTTATCGACCACAGCCGGAACGCATGGATTTTGTCGCCGAACTGGCACGACGCTGGATCGATCTGGCGCGGGTGCCGAACAGCGAAAAACGCATTGCCCTGATCCTTGCCAACTACCCGACCCGTGATGGGCGCATCGGCAATGGCGTCGGCCTCGACACCCCGGCCGCCGCGTTGAACATCCTGCGTGCGCTGCATAAGGAAGGTTATCCGTTGCCGGCCGGGTTACCGGGCAGCGGCACCGCGTTGATCCAGCAACTACTCGGCGGCGTCAGCAACGACCTCGACACCCTCGACCAGCGTCCCTGCCACCAAAGCCTTGCGCTGGACGATTACAACCGGATGTTCGATGCTTTGCCGGAAGAGAATCGCCAAGCCGTGCTGGAACGCTGGGGCACACCCGAAAGCGATCCGATGTACCGTGGCGGACGCATGATGATCGCGGGACTGCGCTTCGGTTTGACTTTCGTCGGCATTCAACCGGCGCGTGGTTATCAGGTCGACCCGAGTGCGGTGTATCACGACCCGGACCTGGTGCCGCCGCACGGCTATCTGGCGTTCTACTTCTGGCTGCGCAACACCTATGGCGCCCACGGCGTAATCCACGTCGGCAAGCACGGCAACCTCGAATGGCTGCCGGGCAAAGGTGTCGGGTTGTCGCAAAGCTGCTGGCCGGACGCACTGCTCGGGCCGCTGCCGAACATTTATCCTTTTATAGTCAACGATCCGGGCGAGGGCGCGCAGGCCAAGCGCCGCACCCAAGCGGTGATCATCGACCACCTGATGCCGCCGCTGACCCGCGCTGAAACCTACGGGCCTCTGCGCAACCTTGAACTGCTGGCCGACGAATATTACGAAGCGCAACTGCTCGACCCGCGCCGCGCCCGGGAGTTGCAGCGCGACATTCTGCAACTGGTGCGCGAGACGCACATCGACCGCGAGCTGCAACTGGACGAAAAACTCGACAGCGACGCCGATGCGGCGATCTGGTTGCCGCGTCTGGACACGTACCTGTGCGACTTGAAGGAATCGCAGATTCGTGATGGCCTGCACATCTTCGGCGAGTCACCGACCGGGCGGTTGCGTATCGACACGTTGCTGGCCTTGCTGCGAATTCCCCGGGGTGATGGTCGTGGTGCGCAATCGAGTTTGTTGCGGGCGTTGGCGAAAGCGTTCGAGCTGGGTTTCGATCCGCTTGATTGCGTGTTGGCCGAGCCTTGGACTGGACCGCGTCCAGCTGAACTGCAATCGCTCAATGATGAAGCCTGGCGCACGGCGGGTGATGCCCGTGAACGTCTGGAACTGTTCGCCGCTGGCCTGATCTCGCAAACTTTGAATACCAATCCCGGCCTCTGTGGGAGCGAGCCTGCTCGCGAAAGCGGCGGGTCAATCGACATCAATGTTGAATGTTCAACCGCTTCGCGAGCAGGCTCGCTCCCACAGGAGGCGCGCTGGGCCGAAGTGCACGCGATCATCGACAACCTGCGCGAAGTCGTCGCCCCACGTCTGGATGCCTGCGGCCCAGCGGAAATGCGCGGCCTGCTTGATGCCTTGAGCGGGCGCTTCGTCCCGGCCGGCCCCAGCGGCGCACCCAGTCGCGGTCGTCTCGACGTGCTGCCGACCGGGCGCAATTTCTACTCGGTGGACGTGCGCAACCTGCCGACCCCCACCGCGTGGCGCATCGGCTTCCAGTCAGCCAACCTGATCCTTGAACGACACCTGCAAGACCACGGCGATCACTTGCGCCAACTCGGCCTGTCGGTCTGGGGCACCGCGACCATGCGCACCGGCGGCGACGACATCGCCCAGGCCATGGCGCTGATGGGCGTGCGTCCGGTCTGGGCGACGGGCAGTCAGCGGGTCGACGATTTCGAAATTCTGCCACTGAGCTTGCTCGACCGTCCGCGTGTGGACGTGACCTTGCGCGTTTCCGGATTCTTCCGTGATGCCTTTGCCAACCTGATCCGCCTGTTCGACGCGGCGGTGCAAGCGGTCGCGGCGCTGGATGAGCCCGACGACCTCAACCCGTTGGCCGCCAAAGTGCGCGCCGAGCGTGAAACGTTGATGCAATCGGGTCTGGATGAAGACGCTGCCAATCGTCAGGCCGGCTGGCGAATTTTTGGTGCCAAACCCGGTGCCTATGGCGCCGGTGTGCAGGGCGCTATCGACGGTCGTCTGTGGCAAAGCCGCGAAGACCTGGCCGAGGTTTACCTGAATTGGGGCGGCTATGCTTATGGCGGATCCGACGAAGGTACCGCCGCCCGCGATCAATTCGCCCAGCGCCTGAGCCAGGTGCAAGCGGTGCTGCAAAACCAGGACAACCGCGAGCACGACTTGCTCGATTCCAACGACTATTACCAATTCCAGGGCGGCATGCTTGCCGCCGTGGAAAGCCTCAGCGGTGAAGCCGCAGCCAGTTACCACGGTGATCACAGTCAGCCGGACTTGCCGAAGATCCGGACCTTGAAGGAAGAGCTGAACCGGGTGATCCGCTCCCGGGCGGCCAATCCAAAGTGGATCGAAGGGGTCAAGCGTCATGGCTACAAAGGCGCGTTTGAACTGGCGGCGACCGTCGATAACCTGTTTGCGTTCGACGCCACCACGCAACTGATTGACGATCACCAGTATGCGTTGCTGGCCGACGCCTATTTGCTCGACCCGGCGACTCGGGAGTTTGTTCGCGAGCACAATCCGCACGCCCTGCGTGACATGACTGAACGGATGCTGGAAGCGCAGCAGCGGGGGATGTGGAAGGAACCGGGCGAGTATCGCAAGGCGCTGGAAAACTTGCTGCTGGATATAGAAGAAGACAGCTAATGCACTTACCCCTGTGGGAGCGAGCCTGCTCGCGAATGCGGTAGATCATTCGACATCGATGTTGGCTGACACATCGCCTTCGCGAGCAGGCTCGCTCCCACAGGTTCAAGGTTTGCCTGCCACCGACCATGAGCGAGATTTAACAATGACCGACACCCCGCATTTCCCCCTATCCGCCGTGGTCGGCGCCGACGACTTGAAGCTCGCCCTGTACCTGACCGCCATTGACCCGAAAATCGGCGGCGTGCTGATCGAAGGTCCGCGTGGCATGGCCAAATCCACCCTGGCCCGGGGCCTCGCGGACCTGTTGGCCAGTGGTCAATTTGTCACCTTGCCACTGGGCGCCACCGAAGAACGACTGGTCGGCACCCTCGACCTCGACGCCGCCCTGAGCGACGGCCGTGCGCAATTCTCTCCCGGCGTGTTGGCCAAGGCTGACGGCGGCGTGCTCTACGTCGATGAAGTGAACCTGCTGCCCGATCACCTCGTGGACCTGTTGCTCGACGTCGCCGCCAGCGGCACCAACCTGATCGAGCGCGATGGAATTTCCCATCGGCATTCGGCGAAGTTTGTGCTGATCGGCACCATGAACCCGGAAGAGGGCGAACTGCGCCCGCAACTGCTCGACCGTTTTGGTCTGAACGTTGCGCTCAGCGGCCACACCGCACCGACCGAACGCGGCCAGATCATCCGTCGACGCCTGGATTTCGATAGCGACCCGCAACGCTTCTGCGCGCAGTGGGAGCATCAGCAGCAGTCGCTGCGGGAACGGTGCGAGATGGCACGTAGCCTATTGGCGAGCATCCCCCTTGATGATGAAGCGTTGGCGCTGATCACTGAACGCTGCTTTGCTGCCGGCGTCGATGGCTTGCGCGCTGACCTGGTCTGGTTACGCGCCGCGCGCGCCCATGCCGCATGGCGCGGTGCAAACGCGATCACTGAGGCCGATATCGACGCCGTCGCCGAGTTTGCCTTGCGCCATCGCCGCCGCGAGCAATCACCACTGGCCCCGCAACACCATCAACCGCCGTCTGCACAAAACGCCAACCCGAGCGAAGGCCAGGGCCAATGGGGTGAAATGCCTGCCCAGGCGCTGCCGGTTGGCGCTCGCCGTGAAGTGCCGAGCTGGCCAAAAAAGCCCTAGGCATTCGCCCTCGATCTGATGCGGGGGCGAATGCCAGACCCCGCGCAGGACGGCTGGACAACGGCAAGCAAGGCAAACGTCACGCCGCACGCAGCGGTTCGATCAACTGGCCGGGGACCTTACTCAATGGCCGGCCGCGTCAGCGCAGCGATGTGCTGTTCCACCTGCGTACCCGTTGCGCCCATGAGTTGTGGCTGGTGATCGTCGATGCCTCGGCCTCGACCCGGCGTCACCAGGCGCTGAGCGATGCAAAAGGCTTCCTGGCGCAAGTGTTCGATGATGCCTACCGCCAGCGGGCGCGCCTTGCGTTGTTGACGGCCAGCGGCAATGTGCCGAAATGGCAGGTACAAGGCTTGAAAGCGTCCAGCGGTTTGCGGGCCTGGCTTGATGGATTGGGCGCAAGCGGTGGTACGCCGGTGTTGGCGGCGCTGGGTGAGGCGGTGCGTTGGTTGGCAACGCGGCAAAAGCGCTTCCCGGCGGAGCAGCAGCGTGTGTTGTTGCTGACCGATGGGCGATTGAAGGAGTGGTCGAGTTTGCCGCTGCTGGAGTGTCCGAGCCTGCTGATTGATATCGAGCGCGGGCCGATTCGGCTTGGGCGGGCGAGGCAGATGGCGGCTGAATTACAAGCAGATTATCGCCATATTGATGAGCTGATTTCTGGCTGAATTATTGGTTGTCTGTTCCGGCCTCATCGCTGGCAAGCCAGCTCCCACAGTGGTTCTTCAGTGTCCACAAAACCTGTGGGAGCGAGCCTGCTCGCGATGGGGACAACCCGGTTTAAATCTATTTGCCCATCGCCTGACGGTACTGCCGCGTACGCCGGCCAATATACAACCGGTCAAGAATCAACGCCCACACGGCAGACACCTGCGGCCGTGGCTTGCGCCCGCGGCTCAATCGATGAAGCTGAAACTTCACCACCGCCATGCTCGCCAGTGCCGCCAGTGGTCTGCGTTTCCACAGAATCGGCGGCAGTTGTGGATGGCTGTTGCGGCCTTCGCGCCAGTGTTTGACCAACTGCGGTTCGACCGCCAGTGCCGTACCGATGCCGGCCATGGCGATGCCGCTGTCGAGCACCTGTTCGACGACGGCCAGTCGCCGAATGCCACCGGTGACCATCACCGGCATGCGCGCGACGCTGGCCAGTTCACCGGCCATTTCCAGAAAATAGGCTTCGCGCGCCAACGTCCGGCCATCACTGGCTTCGCCTTGCATGGCCGGGGCCTCGTAGCTGCCGCCGGAGAGTTCCAGCAGGTCGATGGGGTGCTCGTTGAGCCACATGATCACCTGACGGGCATCGTCAGCGTCAAAGCCGCCACGCTGGAAGTCGGCGGAGTTGAGTTTAACCGCCACGCAAAATTGCGGCGAGACGGCTTGGCGAACGGCACTGACCACGTCCAGTAGCAAGCGCGCTCGATTCTCCAGCGATCCACCCCAGCGGTCGGTGCGGCGATTGGTCAACGGTGAGAGGAACTGGCTGATCAGGTAACCGTGCGCGGCATGAATCTGCACGCCGGTGAAGCCGGCCTTTTCGGCGAGGGCCGCGCTGGTGGCAAAGCGCGCGATCACCTCGGCGATATCGGTCTCGGTCATCGGTTTGGGCTCGGCGAACATTTTCGAAAGCGCCCCCAAGTCCAGTGCCACTGCCGACGGTGCCCAGGCTTGCTGACCGAGGTTGGCCATGGTCTGGCGGCCGGGGTGATTGAGCTGCATCCAGAACTGCGCGCCACCGGACCGGCCGATGGTTGCCCACTGCCGAAGGCGTTGCAGATCGCGTTCGTCTTCCAGCACGACGCCGCCGGGGCCGGTCATGGCGCGGCGGTCGATCATGACATTACCGGTCAGCAACAAACCGGCTTCGCCCTCGGCCCAGGCCTGATACAGCCGAAATAATGCGTCAGACGGTGCTTGCCCGGTGTCAGCGAGGTTTTCTTCCATCGCGGCTTTGGCGATACGATTGCCGACGGTCTGGCCGTTGGGCAGATTCAACGCTTGGAAGGGCGACATGCTTGACTCCTCATCAGTGAAGAGCAGAGGCTAAGCTTAAAGTTAACTTTAATGTCAAGCAGGCAAATGAGGGCGTAATGAAGATTGGTGAACTGGCGCAGTTAAGCGGGCTGAACGCTTCGCGCATTCGTTTTTATGAGGCTCAGGGTTTGATTCGTCAGGTCGAGCGTTCGGCCAACGGTTACCGGCGGTATCCCGCGCAAGTACTGCAAACCTTGCAAATCATCCAGTGTGCGCAGCAGGCAGGATTCAGTCTGGAAGAGCTGAAGCTGTTGCTACCGGACAAGGTGACGGGCGAGTTCAAGCATGACGAATTGGTGGCGGGGCTTTCGCGTAAAGTGGAGCAGATCGAGGAAATGCAACTGCACCTGGCCCAGAGCAAGGCGCAGTTGCTGGCGGTGATCGAAAATATCCAGACACGGCCCGAAGGGATGGCCTGTGATGCGAATGCCGAGCGATTGATGGCGTCGTTCAAGCTTTAGTTCTGATCGATGCACGAATCACCGTAAGCCTGGTAGCGCAAGACATGGGTGGTGCCCATCGTGTCGATGTAGGTCATTTCCCGTGGGCCGATGCCGCAGTAATCGCCACTGGTGATGTTGACCACCTTGGCGATGTTCAGCGCTTTCGAATAGCTGTAATCCTCGACGTTCGAGGGGTTGGCGTTGTCGACGGAGGCGGCGGCTGCAGTACCGGTCAGGGCAATCAGAAACAGCGTGGACAGAAGGTTTTTCATGATGGGGCGCTCGTAGTGGCTACTGAAGGATTTCAGTGGCAGTACGACGAGCCCCGCCAGGGTTTATTCCAGGCTCAAGGCAAGGTTTTCAGATCAAAAGGCGCTTTAGGTTATTCATGAAAGGTGTACCGATCCTTCCCCGAGTGCTTTGACGCATACAACGCCTCATCGGCCTTGATCAGCGCCTGATTCAACGTGTCGCCGTCTGCAACCCGCGCCAGGCCGACACTGATGGTCACCGGATGCCGGGTCGGGTGTTCACGCACCACCCGGCACAGTTCACCCGCCAGGTGTTCGACGTCTTCGCGACGCACCCCGGCCAGGTAAATCGCAAACTCCTCACCCCCCAGTCGTGCGTACTCAAAATCGACCATGACCGTTTTGATGTCTGCGGCAATGCGCTTGAGCACTTCGTCGCCGATGTCGTGGCCGTAGACATCGTTGACCTTCTTGAAGTTGTCGATGTCGATCATCGCCAGGTAATGGTCGTGCACGCGCGGCTTGGCATGCAGTTGCTGGTGGGCGCGGGTCATGAATGACCGGCGATTGGGGATTTCGGTGAGGGTGTCGAAGTAAGCCTGATCCAGCAATAGGTTGGTCATGATGTAGTTGTTCAGCTTGGCTTCACGCAATTTGAAGAAACTGTAGAGCGTCAGCGCACAGAGGAAAGCGCTGTAATTGAGGGTCATCACACCCCTGACCTCGAACGCGCCAACGTCGGTGTGATAGAACGGGTTGAGGTTCAACCAGGTAATCAGTTGCGCGCCGAAGAACGACCAGCGACTAAGCGGCAGGATCGAAGCGCCGTATAGCGTGCTGGACGCGGCAATTAACAGCCATGCCGCACGGTTGCTTTCAGGCAAATCATCTACCAGCAGCCGCGAGCCCAACGTGATGGCGAACACGAAGAACAGATTCAAGACATCAAAGTGCCCGGCTTTGCGGGTGAACAGCAACAGAATCGTCAGGGTTGAAAACACCCCGAAGAACAACAGCAACTGCCAAGTAAAAGGCCGACCGCCCATGAAGCTGAGGATCAAGTCGAACACCACCCACATGGCAACACTGGCGACATAGATCAACAGGCAGAACGTGTGCTGGCGTTCGAACTCGTGCTGGATGAACTCGGCTTTCAAAGCAGCCGGCGCGGCTTTGCCACGGATTTCATCTTCGATGGTTTTGTACATCGCCGGCCCTGTTGTTGTGCTGGTTGTCGAGGATCAACTTGCCCCATGGCCGGTAGCGCAGGGAAAACACCGAGGTCGGATGACAACCCGCCGACGTTGCGTCTGGCGTAGACGGTTGCGCACGAAACGGCTGGCCTTCGACGCTGACCTGGCGAAAGGCTTCACGCACGATACCGACCGGGCAGGGCAGTGCGCTGGCGTAGCTCTGACGAACCAATGCCGGCAAGCGGCCCGTGCCGGCGCCGTCTTGCCACCATACTTGCAGGCCAGCAGTGGCCAAGGCGCCCAGCCACTGTCCGTTGACCTGCGGCGCCAGTTTGCCGGCACTGAATGCACTGATATGCAGCGGCGCATCGAGTTTGCCGGCGAAGTCCTTCAACTGGCGTTGCAGGGTGGTGCGTCGTTCGGCCGGAAAAAAGTGCAGGTCATCCAGTTCCAGCGGCAGGTACCAGCCGCTGACGGGCAGTTTCCAGTCCTTGCGCAGTGTCCGCTGCTGAGCCAGCGATTGGCCCAGTTGTGCTTGCCAATAGGTGGCCAGCCCGGCGCTGTCCAGTTCATTGATGCGCTGGTAGTAGGCTGGGTCCATGGATAGCCCCAGCACAATTTTCAGGCCCTGCTCGTGGGCCAGGTGCAGACTGCTGGCGAGCCAGCCCTTGGCCCCGCCAAAGTTCGAATCGCCGTACGCCGTCCATTGCACCATCACGGTGTGTGCACCTTGGCGGGCGGTTTGTTGCCAGACTGTTCGCCATTGTGCCTGGCTGAGATTGGCATCGACGTTCAGCGGTTGATAAAAAATCCGCACATCAGCACGCGCCACGAGGCTGACCAAGAGGACGCAGACCATCAGCACTAATCGCCTCATCAGAAGTTCATCTCCACGCCCACCAGCACTCCGCTACCGCCCTCGTACAAGTTGCCGCCCAGCGATTGCTGGTACTCGGTACGTACGCTCAGGTGCGCGCGATAGGCGTTGTAGATGTCCTCGTCGAACCACCATTGCCAGCGCAAGCCCAGGCCAGTGCGCAGGTCCTGGCGCCAGACATTGCTCGGGTCCTGGCTGGCGAATTCGAGAAAACCGTACGGCATGAGGGTTTGCGCGCCATTGAATGGCAACTTCCAGGTATGCCCCTGCTGGAAACGCGACAGCCATTGGTGGTCGCCGGCCTTGGTCCACCAGGCGGCGTCCAGGTAGAGGGAGCGTTCTTCCCAATCACTTTCATCGACGCGCCAATCGTTGCGGAATCGCCCCTGATCGAGAAACGATCCGGTGGCGCGCAGCAGGTAGTCGGTGGTGCTGTGGCCGTCCTGGCGGTGATCTTCAATCTGATCGGCCAGTTTTTCAGGAACAAGCAGTTGTCCCAGGCTCAGGCTGTGATTGTCCTGGTCGTCGAACTGGCTCTGTTTGTAAATCTCGCCGTAGAAGTTGATGTTTGCTGTGCCCCACGGTTTATAGCGCAGGCCGACGCCAGTACCGATGGATTCGGCGTAACTCGTACGACCGACACCGCCGAGCAACACCCGTCCATAAACCGAAAGCGTGCTGCCGGCCCGGCTCGGTTCTTCGCCCAGCGCATGGTCCCACATGGCCAATTGCACGTTCTGCGAGGCGGGCTGGCGGCTGGTGCCGGTGCCGTTGTTGTCGGGGCGCACAAAGTCGTTGGTCGATATGCCGGCCGGCGACCAGGTGCTGGCTAAGGTGCGCGTGTCGCGGCGAGACAGGGCTTCGTGGGCGCGACGCTGGCGATAACGCCGGGCTTCCATACTGCCATCTTCATCGTCGGCGGCGACCGGGTTTTGTTCCTGGTCGATCACCCGGCGCAGTTCGTTGCGCGCCGAAGCGCTGTCTGCGGCTTCGTCATGGCGCAAGGCGAGGGTTTCGCCGAGGCGGTAGTCCTCGGGGAAATCCTGGGTGGCGGTTTGCAGGTAGGGGAGCGCTTTCGCGCGTTCTTCGCGGGTCTCGGCGCCGGCCAGTCGCATGCCGTAATCGGCCCGATAACGTGGGTTGTCTGGCTCGCGGCGCACGGCCTCGGCGAGCCACGCGGTGCTTTGCTGCGTCTCACCGGCTTTTTGCGCCGTGACGGACGCCGCGTAGAAATTCCCGGCATCAGGCGATTGCTGCAAGGCTGAGTGCTGTCGCTGCAAGGCCAATCCATGATCACCCCGCGCATCGGCAATGGCTGCGCCCAACGCCCATTCATTGGCACCCCGGGCGCTGCTCTGTTGCCAGTAGCGTTCAGCGGCCTGATTGTCACCTGCGGCAAGGGCGCTGCGGCTGGCGGTTAGTTTGGCGTTGTCGCTCATTTGTGCCGCAGGAACACTGCGCCAGATCGCCAGGGCGCCAGCCGAATCACCCGCTGCTTCAAGGGCATAGGCCAACGGCAGGCGGCTGCTTTGGTCCCCGCGTTTTTCAGCCTGTTGGTAATAAACCACCGCTTCGCCGGGACGATCCGGCATGGCGCAGCGGCCGAGTGCGCGGTAGTCACCCACAGCCTGAGGATGCTCGCCGATGGCATGCTGCACCACGGCGCATTGACCGTTCTCGGCCAGTTGCGCCAGCAACTGACCGCGCGTGGCGGGATCGACGCGATTGAGCAGCGAGACGATGCGCCGTTGCTGCGCCGGGGTCGGGGTCGACATGGCATAGAAATTCGCCAGGCGTTGCAGCAGGACGGCCGGCAGTTTGCCGTTGTGGCGATCGTAAGCGTTTTCGAGCAGTTGTTGCGCATGCTCCCGTTGACCGTTGTTCAGCGCCAAATAAGTGGCCTGATTCAGCGAGTCGAAGTTACCGGTCAGCTGGTAATGGCGCTCCCACAACGCCGCCGCTTCAGTTGTTCGACCCAGTGCTTGCGTCAGATCGGCGCGGCGCTTCACCACGCCGGCGGTTTGCGGCTGGCTGGCCAGCCAGGCCAAGACTTTGTCGCTGTGGCCCTGCGCCTGCCAGACGTCCAGCAGTTGTTCGTGCCGGCGTGTGTCCCACGGCTCCGGCAGGCGTGTGCTTTGCAGCAATTCGGTGGCTTGCAGGCGTTGGGCGAGGATCAGCCAGGTCTGCGGATCGTCGTCTGGCCGACAACCGCGCAATTGGCTGAGTGCCGCGTCCGGGTCGCGGCGCGATAGCCATTCTGCCGTTTCCAGGCAGGGGCGCTGCAATTCGCCGCTCAGGCGCTGCACGATGGCGACGTCGCCCGTTTGTCGTGCCAATTCCCACAGCCGTTGACGCTGGGCCGGGTCCGCTAGGTCGCTGGCCGGCAGCGATTGCATCCAGCGCTGGGCTTGCTGGGTGTGGCCCATGGCAATCGAGCGGTCGACCATGGCCAGGCGGGTTTTGCGTGCGGCTTCAGCGCTGGGTGCCTGTTCCAGCAGTTGTCGAAGCGCTTGCTCGTCGAGGCGCTGCACGTAGGCATTGGCCAGTCGTTGCCAGCCTTGGGCGTCCAGTTGATTGCGGGCCGCCAGTGGGGCCAGTTGTTCGATGGTGCCGTTCCAGTCGCGCAGTTGCTCTGACCAGTTCGCGCGCGCGCGGCGCAGAATGTCCTCGTCGCCTCGGGGTGCCAATTGCGCCAGCCAGTCGTGCGCCCTGGCCGCACCGCCGAACTTGGCCAGGCTCAGGCTGTAAGCCTGCCATAGGCGCACGCGGTGGTTCGGGGAGCTGGTGGCCATCCACTGTTCGACTTGTTCGCTGCCTGGCGGGTCTTGTTCGATCCAGGTCAGGCGCAGGTTGAGCAGGGCATCGCTGTTTTTCGGGGTATCTGGCAGGGTCTGCACCGCGTCCTTGTAGCGCCGTTGTTTGGCCAGCGATTCCACCAGCAAAGCACGGGCTTCGTCGTTATTTGGCACCTTGCTCAGCAGATGACGCATCAACCGCTCGACTTCGGCCCAGTTGCCTTTTTTCGCTTCGCGGTAACTGCGGTCCATGTAGGGAAAACTGCGGAACTCCTGAAAATCGCTCAGCGGTTCGGCCTGCGCCCACGTGTTGAGGCTCAGGCTGAACAGCATGGTACCCAGGCAAACTGTCCAAGCCTTCACGCGACCTCCCGGGTGATGCAGTAGGCGGCGTGCTGTTCGCTGGCCTGATCGGCCAAGGCTTGTTCGAGTACTTCCCGGGTGATCATGTCGCGTGAGATCAAATGTTCGCCCAAGGACATGGTTTCGGCGTCGAAGTCGATCAGGGCCTGATTGAACAAAGTCGCCGGAACCATGCCGCGCTCTTGCAGCAGATTGCCAAGCAGCACTTGATGGCGGCTGACGCGTTCGAGCAGGGCTTCATCGTCCTGATGACGCTCAAGCACGCTGAGCATCTGCCTGACCTCGTCACGTTGATGGGGGCTGGCGTACCAGTAACGAATGCCCAGGGTGACCCGGCCTTGAGGCGCGAGTCGGCAGCGCACCGGGCGTTTCAACTGGCGGCTGATGGCTCCCTGCGACACCTGACTGACCGGGCTTTCCGAGGTCAGCACCAGCGTGTCGCCGTCTTCGGCCACTGGCAGCACGCCGTAATGAGAGGCGACTTTGCGCGGCACTGCATCAATCAGGCGTTTGTCGAGTTTGAACGGGTTCAGCGGCGCCCATTCCAGGTCCAGTTGCTCGGCCAGCGTCTCGACCAGTTGTGCAGAGGTGATGCAGTCGCGCAGTAACAGTTCGCGTCCGAGGCGACGCCGCACCGGGCTGGTGATCGCGGCGTCCAGTTGCTCCTCGGTGATCAAGCCTTTTTCCATCAGACGATGACCGAGCGGCGTGCGCTGGGCTTTGGTCAGGGCCGGAAACTCATGAGTGGTTTTGTCCCAGGCCACACGGCGCGAATCACCCATTTCCATTACCTGGCGCAGTGCCCGCAGGTTGGCGAAAAAGTTGACGTAGTTGCTCCATATCATGCGCGGCGCCGACAGCAATCCCTCACCCAGACCGTAGTAACGAGTGACAAACCAGCCACGCTGGAACAATCGATTGAGCAGCATCAACCCGTTAAGCCAGAGCAGCGCAATCAGCAGTTTGCTGTCGGAGAGGATCGATGGATAACGCCAGGTCTCCGGGAAAATCACCGTCACCAACCACATGACCAGCAGCACCACGAACAGCAAGTTGACCAGAAAACTCAACAAATACGCAATCAAGCCGCGCCGGTCGCGCCACAGGAAGTAGCTGAGCAGACCTTTGGAGCTCCAGCCGAGGTTAGTGGTGCCCTGGAAGACGATACCGACAATCCAGCGCGACTTCTGGCGGATGGCGTACTGCAAGTCCCGTGGAAAATGCTCGCGGACGCAGATGACCTGGGAAAACTCACGGTTCATGCCGAATGCCCAAGGCTGCTCAAGCGCCAGTTTCGGGTCGGTCACCGAGTAACGGGCGAAAATGCACTTCATGCCTTTTTGCTTGAGACGAAAACCGATGTCGTAGTCTTCGGTCAGGCTTTGCACATCGAAGGCGATGCCGTCGCCATCTTCCAGCAGGGCACTGATGGCCTTGCGGCTGAAGCAAGTGCCGACACCGGCACTCGGCACCTGACCGGTCAGGGCTTCGCGCACAATGACGTCCTTGCCATGATTCTCCGCAAACTCGTCAACGTAGTGCCCGGCGGTGAAGCCGTGCCACTCCGGCGCGTAGGGGTAGACCGGGATCTGGATCAGGTCCTTGTTCGGCAACAGGTAGTTGAACAGGCGTAACTCCATCGGCGAAATCACGTCTTCGGCATCGTGCAGGATAAAACCGGCGAACTGGATCCTGGCCTCGCTTTCGAAGCGCAGGATCGCGTCGATGATGTTGTTCAGGCAATCGGCCTTACTGGTCGGGCCGGGGCGGGCGCACACCACTTTGTGCACATTGGGATAGTGCTGGCAGACCGCATCGACATCGGCCTGGGTGTCGGCATCGTTGGGGTAAGTGCCGACAAAAATCTGGTAGTTCTCGTAGTCGATGGTTGAGGCCGCCAGACGCGCCATTTCTCCGACCACGCCGACTTCATTCCATGCCGGAACCATGATCGCCAAGGGCTTTTCGGCGATGGCGTAGAGCCGCTCTTCGTCGGCACGCTCGAATTTTTCGTAGATCCGCCAGCGCCGGATCAACTTGCGAGTCCAGTACACCAGGTCGATGAACAAGTCATCGAGCCCGAGTACAAACATCAACAGGGCCAGAGCTATCGCGATGTATTTAAGACCAAACAGTACATAAGCAAAAAAATCGACAAGGCCAAGACTCATGTGGCTTTACCCGACGCCGAGCGTGCACGTAGCCAGGCGTCGAGGCGTGTGGCAATGCGCTCACTGGCGTGGCCGTCCCCATAGGGACTGAACACGCGGCTCATGCGCTCGAAGTGGGCATCCTCATCCAGCAACCGGCTGGCTTCCTTGACGATCCGGTCGGTATCGGTACCCACCAACAGCACCGTGCCGCCTTCAAGCACCGAGGGCCGTTCCGTGACATCTCGCATCACCAGCAAGGGTTTGCCAATTGACGGTGCTTCTTCCTGAATACCGCCGGAGTCGGTGAGGATGAAATGGGCCCGACCCATTAGCCAGACAAAATGCTGGTAGTCCTGCGGTGCTACCAGATAGATGTTGGGTTTGTCCGAGAGCATCCCATACACCGCACTTTGCACCTGCGGGTTGAGGTGTACTGGGTAGACGAATTGCACGTCGGGGTAATGCTGTGCGAGTTGGGCCAACGCCTGGCAGATATTCTGAAAGCCGTCGCCGAGGTTTTCCCGTCGGTGACCGGTAATCAGGACCATACGGCGGTGCTCATCCAGCACCGCCAGCGGTGAGTCGGCGGCAGGGTGCCAGTTGACTTCTGTTTGATGTGCACGCATCCACACCAGCGCATCGATCACCGTGTTGCCGGTGACTTCGATATTGCCCTTGGGCACGCCTTCGTGCAGCAGGTTGTCTTCAGCCTTGGTGGTGGGCGGAAAATGCAGGTCGGCTATCACGCCGGTCAGGTGTCGGTTGGCTTCTTCAGGCCAGGGCGCGCTCAGGTTGCCGGTGCGCAATCCCGCTTCGACATGGCCGATCGGCAATTGACGATTGAAGGCTGCGAGGGCGGCAATGAAGCTGGTGGTGGTATCGCCATGGACAAGCACGATATCCGGATTTACCCGTTCATAGGCCTTGTCGAGCTGAATCAGCAATTGTTCGGAAAGGCCGTTGAGAGTCTGACCCTGAGTCATCACGTGCAGATCTTCGTCGACCGACAATTCGAAGGAATCCAGCACCTGCTTGAGCATTTCACGGTGTTGGCCAGTGGAGCAGATGTTTAGTTCGATGCCGGGCCACTGACGTAGAACGCGTGCGAGCGGTGCCATCTTGATCGCTTCAGGGCGGGTGCCGAACACCATCATGACCTTGAAAGACATCAACTCCTCCCCGGTCAGCGCACGCCAGTCATATCGTGGCTGTTAAAACCGCTTATCAATTGAGTATTGAATAAAGCAGTCGGAACCGGGGTTGTCCAATGCTCATACAGGCTTCATCAACAACGAGTATGGAGGCGACGGTTTAGCAGATCGCTGGCTCTGGGGGCGGTGCGCAGGGTGCTGAGCGTTTGTCGTAACCAATGGACCGTGTGGGAGGGTTGTCGGTGCAGGAGTTTGGGTTTTGTCTTGCCAATATGGGCTGCAAAGTCGGCTTCCAGGGTTTGCCGGGTGCCTATGCCTTTGAGTTTTTTCAGCAGTTTGCCATCCTTGTAAAACAGCACGGTCGGGGTGCCGGTCACGTTCGGATGGCGGGGAGACTCGCCGGTGTTCAGCACATAAATACTCGCCCGGTCCCGATACTGTTCAGCAACTTGACGGAAAATCGGTTCGGCAATTTCGCAGGCAGGGCAGTGTGTATTGCCGAAATACAGGATCACCGGCCGCCAGGTGTTCAAGGCTTTTCGGTAGGCCGGCGCCAGTGTCGGCGGGTGGCGGGTCGAGCTCATTGAAATCTCCTTTTTACAACGACCATCGAGGTTTGCCGACGGTAAAGGAGGGGGGCGGGGTGGGTCTACTGTCAGAAGTTACAGTTCGGTCTTTTCCTACGGCGATCAGGACATGGCTTACTTCAGAGTGGGACCGGCCCGACAGCAATCACGGAAAGCTGGAAGCGAGTGAAGTGATACTTTTGTTCATCCGTCAGTGACGACAGTTTTGGACTGGAAGGGAGTACCTGAGAGCATGAGTAGCAACCCGGAATACAAGATCAATCCGCGAATTGAAGTGCAGCAAACGACATCTGGTGAGCGCCCTCTATATGCCAAAAGGATAGAGGCAGATACCCTTTGGAGTGCTATTTTTAGTACCTCTAAAAGCACTCAAAGGAACATTTTTATGACACATATCGTCCTGTCGCAGGTCGTAGCGAGCATCTCTGAATTGAAAAGGAACCCGATGGGTACTGTGGCTGCTGGCGGTGGTCTGTCTGTTGCGATACTAAATCGCAATGAACCGGCATTCTATTGCGTTCCCGCCAAAGAATACGAAGCCCTGATGAATCGTTTGGAAGATCTGGAGTTGCTTGCCCTTTGTAAAGAGCGGGAAAACGACCCGACGATACAGGTTTCGATTGATGACCTATGAGCTGGAGTTCTCCGATAAAGCCTGGAAGGAATGGAAAAAGCTTGGAGTAAACCTCAGAGATCAGTTCAAAAAGAGACTTCGGGAGCGACTTACAAACCCACACGTCCCCGCAGACCGACTCAGTGGGCTTGGAAATGCCTACAAAATCAAGCTGCAAAGTGCCGGATATCGACTGGTTTACCGCGTCATGGATGACGCACTGGTAGTGACAGTAATTGCCGTGGGGAGGAGAGAGCGCGGTGATGTTTACAAAGCCGCTACCGCACGCTGATGCGATTTGTTGAATCCACAACAGTTTCACCTGCGTTTGTCTCGATTTGTAGATTCAACGTGGTTTTCAACCTCCCCCGTACCCCCCGCAACCTGTGGCACACTTTCAGCGGACTGTTCCGTTGTTACATTCAAGTCTCCGCTATAGCGGAATATGCATCAATCAGGAGAACCAATCATGACCATTACCCGTTACGGCACCGGTAGCACCGCTGGCGGCGGTCAGCCCCGTCCTTTCGCCCGCGCGGTTGAAGCCGATGGCTGGCTGCACGTGTCCGGGCAGGTGCCGGCGCTGGATGGCGAAATCATTGTGGGAGGCATTGTCGAGCAGACTCACCAGACCATGAAAAACCTGATCGCGATTCTCGAAGAGGCCGGTTACGGCCTGGAAGACGTGGTGCGAACCGGCGTATGGCTGGACGATCCACGGGATTTCTGGAGTTTCAACAAAGTGTTTTCCGAGTACTTCAGCCCCGAACACGCCCCGGCGCGCGCGTGTGTGCAGGCGAGCATGATGGTTGATTGCAAAGTTGAGATTGACTGCGTCGCGTACAAGAAAAAGGTTTGAACCGAGTCGAGCCCATCGCGGGCAAGCCCTGCTCCTACAAGCGATGACGGCCCGGCGTATCAACGAATAACTGCGGCTGCCTGCGGCCGCGAATGTGAGGAGTTCGACCATGTCTACTGCCCAACACACTGCCGCCGTGGAAAAGGGCTTTGCCCATATCGGCGCTAACCTGGTGCGCGATGTCAGCTTGCCGGCGCTGGTGCTGCACCGCGAAGCGCTGGAGCACAACATTCGCTGGATGCAGGCCTTTGCCAGCAACAGTGGTGCCGAGCTCGCGCCCCACGGTAAAACCAGCATGACCCCGGCCCTGTTTCGCCGCCAACTGGACGCTGGGGCCTGGGGCATCACCCTGGCCAGTGCCACGCAAACCCGTGCGGCGTATGCCCATGGCGTGCGTCGGGTGCTGATGGCCAACCAATTGGTCGGCACGCCGAACATGGCGCTGATTGCCGTTCTGCTGGCAGACCCGACCTTCGACTTCCATTGCATGGTTGATCACCCGGACAACGTCGCCGACCTCGGCGCCTACTTCGCCTCGCGCGGTGTGCGCCTGAACGTGATGATCGAATACGGCGTGGTCGGCGGTCGTTGCGGTTGCCGTACCGAAGACGAAGTCATCGCACTGGCCAGAGCCATCAACGCGCAACCGGCGCTGGCCCTGACCGGCATCGAAGGCTATGAAGGCGTGATCCATGGTGATCATGCGGTCACCGGCATTCGTGATTTCGCTGCGTCGTTGGTGCGCCTGGCGGTGCAGTTGCAGGACAGCGGTGCGTTCGCGATTGCCAAACCGATCATCACCGCGTCGGGATCAGCCTGGTATGACTTGATTGCCGAGGCGTTCGAAGCGCAGAACGCGGGCGGACGTTTCCTCAGCGTGCTACGTCCCGGCAGCTATGTGGCGCACGACCATGGCATCTACAAAGAAGCGCAATGCTGCGTGCTCAACCGACGCAGCGACCTCAACGAGGGCTTGCGTCCGGCAATGGAAGTCTGGGCGCATGTACAGTCGATGCCGGAGCCGGGTTTCGCAGTGATTGCCCTGGGCAAACGCGATGTGGCCTACGACGCCGGTTTGCCAGTGCCGTTGCTGCGTTACAAGGCCGGCGTGGTGCCGGCGACGGGCGATGACGTCAGCGCCTGCAAGGTGACGGCAGTGATGGATCAACACGCGTTCATGAATGTGGCGCCGGGGGTTGAATTGCGAGTGGGCGACATCATTTCGTTTGGCACTTCGCACCCGTGCTTGACGTTCGACAAGTGGCGCACGGGGTGTCTGGTGGATGATCAGCTGAATGTCATCGAAACCATGGAGACCTGTTTCTAAGGCTTGAAACCGAGGTGGGGCCGAAAAGCCAACCCATCAATCCCGGTAAAACACCTGCACCAGGTGATACCCGAACTTGCTCTTGATCGGCCCATGCACCACTCGCAGCGGTTTCTTGAAAATCACTGCATCAATGACCCCGACCATCTGTCCCGGCCGCACTTCACCCAAGTCGCCGCCGCGCTTGCCGGACGGACAGGTGGAATACTTCTTGGCCAGCACATCGAAGGCTTCGCCCTTGGCGATGCGTTGTTTGAGCTGCTCGGCTTCTTCCGAGGTTTTCACCAGAATGTGGCGGGCTTGAGCTTTCATGGGGGCATACCTTGCAACGGTGGTGGCTATGTTGGTGCCAGCGGGGGGCGGGCGATTATGCCTCAACTCACTCGGGTTGGCCGATCATCGTGCGAATCTTGTTGGCCAGCAGGTCGATGGAAAACGGTTTGGCTACCATGTCCATGCCTTCCTCCAGAAAACCCTGACGTTCAGCGGCCGTTTCCGCGTAACCGGTCATGAACAACACTTTGAGATCCGGGCGATGCTGACGGGCGATCTCGGCCAATTGCCGACCGTTCATGCCCGGCAGCCCGACATCGGTCACCAACAGATCGACGCGCAAGTCGGATTCCAGCAGCGGCAGGGCGGTCTTCGCATCTTCGGCTTCGTGTGCGTGGTAACCCAGCTTATTGAGCAAGTCGAGCACCAACATGCGCACAGCCGGATCGTCCTCCACCAACACCACGGTTTCCCCGGCAATCGCCGCTGGCGCCTCGCTTTTTACCGGCATCAGCACGTCTTGCGGTTCCATGTCGTGCAGGCGTGGCAAGTACAGTCGCACGCTGGTGCCCTTGCCCGGCAAACTGAACAGGCTGGCATGCCCGCCCGATTGCTGGGCGAAGCCGTAGATCATCGACAACCCCAGGCCAGTGCCCTGGCCGATGGGTTTGGTGGTGAAGAAAGGGTCAAAGGCCTTGGCCAGCACCGACGGCGTCATGCCGGTGCCGTTGTCGCTGACGGCGATCATCACGTAGTCCCCGGCCCTGACCGGTTCCAGCGTGGAGAGATCGTTGCCGTCGAGGTAAACATTGGCCGTTTCGATCAGCAGTTTGCCGCCATCAGGCATCGCATCGCGGGCGTTGATCACCAGGTTGAGCAAGGCGTTTTCCAGTTGACTCACGTCGGTGCTGATCGGCCAGACTTCATCGGCCAATTGCAGGCTCAGCTCGATGTGGTCGCCCTTGGTGCGGCTGAGCAAATCTTCCAGCGAGCGCACCAGCTCATTGGTGTTCAGCGGCTTGCGATCCAGTGATTGACGCCGGGAGAACGCCAGCAAGCGATGGGTCAACGCGGCGGCGCGATTAGCTGAGGACACGGCGGCGTCGGTAAAACGGCCGATCTCGTCGGTGCGCCCCTCAGCGATATAGCGCTGCATCAAGTCAAGGCTGCCGATGATCCCGGTCAGCATGTTGTTGAAGTCATGGGCGATGCCACCGGTGAGTTGGCCGACCGCTTCCATTTTCTGCGCATGGCGCAAGGCATCTTCGGCGCGTTCACGCTCGAACATCTCGTTTTGCAGACGCTGGTTGGCTTGCGCGAGCTGTTGAGTACGGGCAGCGACGCGCTCTTCCAGGGTTTCGTTGAGATTGCGCAGGGCTTCTTCGGTCTGTTTACGCTCGGTTTCGTCGATCACAAAAATATAGAACCCATTCACCGCGCCATCCGCACCGTGGCGCGGCAGGTAGTTCATCAGTGCCTGGCGGAGGCTGCCGTCACGGTGCGGCGTGCTGATGCTGAAACAACATGGCTTGCCCTTCAGCGCGTCGGCGATGTATTCGGCGCGCAACGCATAGGCCTCCTCACCCAGCACCTCACGAATGGTTTTGCCGTAAAGCTCCTGTGGCGTCAGGCCATACCAGTCCAGGTACGCAGCGTTATTCAGGCGGAAACGCTCTTCACTGTCGACGTAGCTGATCAGGACTGGCATGGCGTTGATGATCAGTTGCAGCTCGGTCTGACTCTGGCGCAATGCCTGCTCGGTGTGTTTGCGCTCGGTCAGGTCCAGCGCAGCGCCGAGAAAACGCATCGGCCGGCCGTGGTGATCCTTGTAGCAGCGCCCCCGCGCAAACACCCAGCGCACTTGGCCGTCGGGTTGCAGCAGGCGATATTCCTCGGCGTACTCGGTGCCATGGGTGATGCAATGCTTGATGCTGCGCGCAATCAACGCCCGGTCTTCTGGATGCACACCGTGCAGGTATTCGCTGATGGGCAACTGCCCGGCCATGCCCGGATCGACGCCGTGCAGTTGGGCGAAATGGGCGTCGGCGAGGAAGCGGTCTTCGCCGATGTCCCAGTCCCAGGTGCCGACCGCATCGGTGGCGGCCAGGGCCAGTTGCAGACGTTGCTCGGTGTCGCGCTGAGCCTTGAGGCTGGCGGCCGAGCGCTGTTCCAGTTCCAGTGCGATTCGGCGGCGTTCGTTGGTTTCGATGGCCGTGACCAGAATGCCGGCGACCTCGGCGTTTTCATCGCGAATCGGGCTGTAGGTCAAATCCAGCCAGAAGTCGGACGCCTCACCGTCACGTTGCAAGGTAAAACGCTGTTCGCTGTAGGTGCGCACCTGGCCCTGCAGGACGGCGCTGTAAATCGGGTCGGTAAAGTCCTGGAGTTCCGGCCAGATCTGGTGCGTCGGTTGTCCGAATGCATGTGGATGCTTGCTGCCGGCGAGGAAGGCGAAGCCATCGTTGTAAATCTGCGTGAGCTGCGGTCCCCATAGCAACAGCATCGGCATCGGTGAGTGAATCACGATGTCCACGGCGGTGCGCAAGCTCTGCGGCCAGGTGCCAGCAGCGCCCAATGGGGTGCTTGTCCAGTCCAGTCGGGCAATCAAGGCCAGGGCATCGCTGCCGGTGGGTGCTGCGTTCATCAAGTGGTCCTGCGTTTAAGTCGGCGGCGTTTTCTATCTCGTCGGGCGGTAGACGCTGGTTGACCCGTATTGGGTCATTATTTTTTCATTGAATGCTTTGCGGGGGCTTTTTGCCATGGAAATCGATGTTTGCGCAAATCATGGGCTGGCACAGTAGTTCACTGTCAATCAAGGAGTTCGGCGCGGTTGCGGAATTGTTCGAGCGCTTCTGGATTGGCGAGTGCATCGGTGTTTTTCACCTTTTGCCCATGCACCACATTTCTCACTGCCAACTCGACGACCTTGCCGCTGATAGTGCGCGGAATATCGGTCACCGCGAGTATTTTTGCCGGCACATGCCGAGGCGTGGTGTTGGCGCGGATGACCTGGCGGATCTGTTGCTGCAAGGCTTCGTCCAGTTCAACACCGTCCTGCAACCGCACAAACAGTACCACCCGCACGTCATCCTGCCACTGCTGACCAATGGCCACGCTGTCCAGCACCTGCGGGACTTTCTCTACCTGACGGTAGATTTCCGCCGTGCCAATGCGCACGCCGCCAGGGTTGAGCACTGCATCCGAGCGACCATGGATCACCATCGAGCCGTGGGGCAGTTGCTCGGCATAATCGCCCTGGGCCCAGATGCCAGGGAACTGGCTGAAATACGACGCCCGCAGCTTTTCCTGCTGCGGGTCATTCCAAAAACCGATGGGTATCGCCGGAAAGTGCCGGATACACACCAATTCACCTTTCTCGCCGATCACCGGCTGACCGGCGTCATTCCACACTTCGATGGCCATGCCCAGGCTCTTGCCCTGCATCTCGCCCCGGCGCACCGGTTGAAACGGGTTGCCGTTCACAAAGCACGAAACGATGTCGGTGCCACCGGACATCGAGGCCAGACACACGTCGGGTTTCAGGTCGCGGTACACATAGTCATAACTCTGGGGCGACAGCGCAGAACCGGTGCAGAGCAGGGTTTTCAGGCTGCTCAGGTCATGGCTATCCCTTGGCTTCACGCCGTTGCTTTCCAGGGTCGCGAGGTATTTGGGACTGGTGCCGAAGACGCTGATGCGTTCGTCGTCGATCAGGTCGATAAGGCGTTGAGGATCAGGATGGAACGGCGAGCCGTCGTACAGCACCACGGCGCTGCCCACGGCGAGGGCCGAGACCAGCCAGTTCCACATCATCCAGCCGCACGTGGTGTAGTAGAACAGGCGGTCGCCGGCACCGAGATCGCAATGCAATCCGTGTTCTTTGACGTGCTGAAGCAACACGCCGCCGGTGCTGTGGATGATGCATTTGGGCACGCCGGTGGTACCGCTGGAATAAAGGATGTACAGCGGATGCGCAAAGGGCACGGGGACGAAATCCGGCTCGCCGCCAACGTCGTAGAAATCCTCCCATAACGTCACGTTGGCACGGGTATGGAAATCCACGATGTGCGCCTGCGGCCTTGCATAAGGCACCACGATCAACTGCTGCAACGAGGGCAGGCGTTGAAGGATTTCATTGATTTTGCCGGTCTGGTCGATGTCCTTGCCGGCGTAGCGGTAGCCGGCGCAGGTAATCAGTACTTTCGGTTCGATCTGGCCGAAACGGTCGATCACACCTTGAGTGCCAAAGTCCGGCGATGAGCAGGACCAGATCGCGCCCAGGCTGGTGGTGCCGAGCATCGCGACCAGCGTTTGCCAGGTGTTGGGCATGCACGCCGCCACACGGTCGCCGAGGCCGACACCCGCGGCGATCAAACTGTGCTGGAACCCGGCCACATGCTCCGCCAGCTCAGCCCAGGTCAGGTGTTCGCGCTGGCCGTTCTCGCCAATGGCGATCACCGCGATGGCATCGTCGCGACGGCGCAGCAGGTGTTCGGCAAAGTTCAGGGTGGCGCCGGGGAACCACTCGGCGCTGGGCATTTGCGGGCCCTCGACAAGTATCGCGTCGGCTTGATCGTGGAAGCGGATGTCGAAGAAATCGACAATGGCCTGCCAGAAGTCTTCACGCTGATCGATGGACCATTGGTGCAGGGCCGGGTAGTCATCGACGTGGAGGTGGTGGCGCTGAATGATGGAGCGCCGAAAGGCCTCCATGCGCGACTTGCCGATGCGCTCGGCGTTGGGTTGCCAGAGGATCTCGGACATGGCTTGCCTCTTCTTCTATCTGCAGATCTCTTCGCGAGCAGGCTCGCTCCCACATTGAAATGCGATCCCCTGTGGGAGCGAGCCTGCTCGCGAAGAACGATAACGCGGTCTAGTGGCGGATTACTGCGCCAACCACCCACCATCAATATTCCACGCCGCGCCACGCACCTGGCTACCGGCCTCGCTGCACAGGAACAGCACCAGTTCACCCAACTGCGGCGGGGTGATGAACTCCAGTGACGGCTGCTTCTCTGCGAGCAAATCATGCTGCGCCTGCTGCGGATCGATCCCGGTCGCGGCGCGGTCATCAATCTGCTTTTGCACCAGCGGCGTCAGCACCCAGCCAGGACAGATCGCGTTGCAGGTCACGTGTGTGGTTGCAGTTTCCAGGCCCACCACTTTGGTCAAGCCGATCACCCCATGCTTGGCCGCCACATACGCAGCCTTGCCCACCGACCCCACCTGACCATGCACCGAGGCGATGTTGATGATCCTTCCCCAATTCTTGGCCCGCATGCGCGGCAGGCACAAGCGGGTGCTGTGAAACACCGACGACAGGTTGATCGCGATAATCGAGTCCCAGCGCTCCACCGGAAACGCTTCCACCGATGCGACGTGCTGGATGCCGGCGTTGTTGACCAGAATGTCGATGCCGCCGAACTCACGCTCGGCGTAGTCGATCATCTCGGCGATCTGCGTCGGGTCGCTGACGTCAGCCGGGTGATGACCGACCTTGCCGCCAAACTGCTGGACCTCGGCAATCACTTTGGAGGCATCACCGAAACCATTGAGCACCACGTTGGCGCCGGCCTTGGCCAGGCTGAGCGCAATGCCCAGGCCGATGCCGCTGGTGGAACCGGTGACCAGTGCGGTCTTGCCTGAAAGAGTCGTCATGAATACCTCACACAATGCCAGTGGCGTAGAAAATGCCGATGACCACGAAGACCGCCAGGGTCTTGATCAGCGTAATACAGAAAATGTCTTTATAGGCTTCACGGTGCGTCAGGCCGGTGACTGCCAGCAAGGTAATCACCGCGCCGTTGTGCGGCAGGGTGTCCATGCCGCCACTGGCCATCGCGGCCACGCGGTGCAGCACTTCCAGCGGAATGTTGGCCGCATGGGCCGCCGCGATGAAGTTATTGGCCATGGCCGCCAGGGCGATGCTCATGCCGCCCGAGGCAGAGCCGGTGATGCCCGCGAGCACGGTCACGGTAATGGCTTCGTTGACCAGCGGGTTCGGAATGCTCTTGAGCCAGTCGGCCAGCACCAGGAAGCCCGGCAACGAGGCGATTACCGCCCCGAAGCCGTATTCCGAGGCCGTGTTCATCGCCGCCAGCAACGAACCGCCGACTGCACTTCGACTGCCTTCGGCCAACTTGCCGCGAATCGCCTGGAAACCAAACACCAACACCATGATGATGCCCACCAGCAACGCTGCCTGAACCGCCCAGATCGCCGTCAGCTTGGCGATTTCAGTGGTCACCGGCGCGGCCATGCCCGCCAGCTGGAGGGTGTGGGTCTTGCCGTACCACTGCGGAATCCACTGGGTAAACAACAGATTCGAGATGCCCACGGCCAACAGCGGCGACAGGGCGATCCACGGGTTAGGCAGTTTGATGTCGAGTGCTGTTTCCGGCTCGTTGCGCAACTCGGTGCCATAGCCTTCGCCGGAGCGCTGGGCCTTGTTGCGCTGGCGCTGAAGAAACAGCATGCCGGCGCAGAACACGAAGATCGCGCCGATCAAACCCAGCCACGGCGCCGCCCAGGCGGTGGTGTTGAAGAAAGTGCTGGGGATGATGTTCTGGATTTGCGGGGTGCCGGGCAGGGCGTCCATGGTGAACGAGAACGCACCGAGGGCGATGGTCGCCGGAATCAAACGCTTGGGGATGTTGCTTTGGCGGAACATTTCAGCGGCAAACGGATAGACCGCGAAGACCACCACAAACAGCGACACGCCGCCGTAGGTGAGCAGGGCGCAGACCAGCACAATCACCAACATCGCTTGACGCGTGCCAAGCAGGCGAATGGCGGCGGCGACGATTGAGCGGGAGAAGCCGGACAACTCGATCAGTTTGCCGAACACCGCGCCGAGCAGGAACACCGGGAAATACAGTTTGATGAACCCGACCATTTTCTCCATGAACACCCCGGTGAAGACTGGGGCAACAGCGGAAGGGTCGGTGAACAGAACGGCGCCGAGGGCGGCAATCGGGGCGAAAAGGATAACGCTGTAGCCGCGGTAAGCAGCCACCATCAGCAGCGTGAGGGCTGCCAAGGCAATGATCACACTCATGGTGTGTCTCCTGGATTGTTATTTTTGTAGGGTAGGTCTTTTGTGGGAGAGGGCTTAAGCGAGATTCGTGCCATACACTTAGGTCATTGAAATATAAGGATATTTGTTTCGTTTTTGATGGGCTTTCGAGATGGTTGTCTCTCATTTGAGACTTGTTTGGCAGTGATGGCCTCATCGCGAGCAGGCTCGCTCCCACAGTTTGAGCGAGTCACCCATGAAAACGCGTCCCCCTGTGGGAGCGGGCTTGCCCGCGATGGTCTGTCTAACAATGGAGATCTGTGTCTCTTTATGGAGACTCGACAATCCCCAACGCCACCATCTTCTTGTACAAAGTCGATCGCCCCAACCCCAATCGCGCCGCCGCTTCAACCACCTTGCCCCCGCATTGCGCGAGGGTGCTTTCAATCAATTGCCGGTCAAATCGCACACGCGCTGCACTAAATGTCTCATGCGCAACCGGCTCGATCGCCAGCGGCGCCGCTCGCTCTACTGCCGTGAACGTGCCAATCGCCGCACGAATCTCCGCCGCATCCAGCACCAGGTCATCACTGAGCAACGCCGCCCGCTCCAGAACGTTGCGCAGTTCACGGATGTTCCCCGGCCACGCGTGCTGGCCCAACAGCTCCAGTGCCTCGGGGTTCAGTTCATGCTGACTGCGCAATTCCTCAAGGATCGCTTCGCTGAGTGCCGGGAGGTCATCGAGACGATCGCGCAGGGGAGGCACGTGGATCGGCAGTACGTTGAGGCGGTAGTACAAATCCGCGCGAAACTCGCCTCGTTTGATCGCGGCCGCAAGGTCCGTGGAGGTGGCGGCAATCACCCGCACATCGCTCTGGATCACTTCGTTGGAGCCGACCGGTTCAAATTCCTTTTCCTGCAAAACCCGCAGCAATTTGCTTTGCAGCGGCAGCGGCATGTCGCCGATTTCATCAAGGAACAAGGTGCCGCCCTGGGCGATCTGCAACTTGCCGGCGCGGCCCTTGCGGTCGGCGCCGGTAAACGCGCCGGGGGCGGTACCAAAGAATTCCGCTTCCAGCAACGATTCGGGAATCGCCGCGCTGTTGATGCTGACGAAGGCTTTGTGCGCGCGGGGCGAAGCACTGTGGATCGCCTGGGCCAGCAGCTCCTTGCCGGTGCCGGTTTCACCGAGCAACAATACCGGCGACTCGGCGCTGGCGCTGCGCCGGGCACGGCGTTTGACTTCCAGGCTCGCAGCGCTGGTGCCGATGAAGTGGGCGAAGTTGTATTTGGTCTGCCGCGCCCGCAGTAGCGAGCGGGTGGACGCCAGTTCCTCCTGCATGCTCATGTAGCGCTTGAGCATCGGCGACAGGCTGCGCAATTCGTCGAACAACGCAAACCCTATCGCGCCGATCACCACGCCCTCATCGTCGTGAATCGGCAGGCGCATGACCACCAGCGGCTCTTTCGACGTGTCCTGCATGTCCAGCAAAATCGGGCGTCCGGTGCGCACTACCTCACGCAAGAGGCTGCCGGGGATCACGCTTTCGCAGGACTTGCCGATGGCGCCTTCTGCCGACTCCAGGCCGAAACGCCGGGCATACCGCTCGTTCATCCACACGATGTTCGCATCGCGGTCGACAATTACCGTGCCTTCGCTGGACTGCTCGATGATCTCGAACAGCGATCGGATCGCCAGCAGGCGGACCCGTTGGTAATCCTTGAGGCTTTCGGTGGTGTTCATGGTGATCTTGTCCAAAATGTTTAGTGTCGGTGCGGGCCTCATCGCGAGCAGGCTCGCTCCCACAGGGGAATGCATTCCAAATGTGGGAGCGGGCTTGCTCGCGAAGGCCGCAACTCGGTCTTGCGACTACCGCGGATGCGCCGCCGCCAAAAGCTCTTTGGTGTACGGATGCTGCGGCGAATCAAACACGTCATGGCTGGCTCCGCTTTCCACCACCTTGCCGTCCTTGATCACGATCATGTCGTGGGCCAGGGCGCGTACCACCGCCAGGTCATGGCTGATAAACAAATACGTCAGACCGTGTTTTTCCTGAAGCTGGCGGAGCAGGGCGACCACTTGTTTTTGCACGGTGCGGTCTAGCGCCGAGGTCGGCTCGTCCAGCAGGATCAGCGCCGGTTTCAGCACCAGCGCCCGGGCGATGGCGATGCGCTGACGTTGGCCGCCGGAAAATTCGTGCGGGTAGCGATGACGGCTTTGCGGGTCCAGGCCGACTTCTTCCAGCGCCCGAATCACTTCGACCTTGCACTGTTCATCGGTCAACTGGCTGTGAACTTCAAGGCCTTCGCTGATGATCTGGGCGACTGACATCCTCGGACTGAGGCTGCCATAAGGGTCCTGGAACACCACCTGCATTTTCTTGCGCCACGGCCGCAGTTGCTTTTGCGTCAGCCCATCCAGCTCCGAACCCTGAAAGCGGATGCTGCCTTCGGAATCGAGCAACCGCAAGATCGCCTGACCGAGCGTCGACTTGCCCGAGCCGGACTCACCGACGATGCCCAGCGTCTTGCCACGCTGAATGTTGAGGCTGATGCCGTCCACTGCGGTGAGGTACGTCTTGCGCTGAAACAAGCCACCGCCCAGGGGGAATTGCACGCGCAGATTGCCCACCTCCAGCACGTTTTCGCGCTCATCGCGGGGCAGGGCTTCGCCTTCCGGTTCGGCATTCAACAGCACACAACTGTAGGGGTGCTTCGGCTCGGTGAAAATCGTTTCGCAAGTGGCCTGCTCGACGATTTCCCCGGCCTTCATCACACAGACCCGCTGGGCAATGCTGCGCACCAGATTGAGGTCATGGCTGATCAGCAGCAACGACATGCCGAGCCGTTGTTGCAGCGATTTGAGCAGGATCAGAATCTTGCGCTGCACGGTCACGTCCAGCGCCGTGGTGGGTTCGTCGGCGATCAGCAACTCCGGTTCGCAGGCCAGGGCCATCGCGATCATCACGCGTTGACGCTGGCCGCCCGAGAGTTGGTGAGGGTAGGCCTTGAGCCGCTCCTTGGGCTTTTGAATGCCGACAAGGTGCAACAACTCAAGGATCCGCGCTTGTGCCACTTTTCCAGTCAGGCCTTTGTGCAGAAGCAAGGTTTCGCCGATCTGCTTTTCGATGCTGTGAAGGGGATTGAGCGACGTCATCGGCTCCTGAAAAATCATCGCGATCCGGTTGCCGCGCAATTCACGCAACACGTTGGCCGGGGCGCCGAGCAGTTCCTTGCCGCGATAACGAATGCTGCCGGTGGTTTCGGTGCCGGATTCGGGCAGCAATTGCAGGATCGAATGCGCGGTCACCGATTTACCCGACCCCGACTCGCCGACCAGCGCCAGGCATTCACCGGGGCGGATGTCCAGGCACAGATTGCGCACCACGGTTTCGCCATTGAAGGCAACGCTGAGGTCACGGATTTCGATCAGGGGGGTACTCATATCAACAGTCCGCGTCAGGATCTCGGATCGAAAGCATCACGTAATGCCTCGCCGATAAACACCAGTAAAGAAAGAATCAGCGCCAGCGTGAAGAACGCCGTCAGCCCCAGCCACGGCGCTTGCAGGTTCTGCTTGCCCTGGCCGATCAGTTCGCCGAGGGATGCACTGCCGGCGGGCATACCGAAACCAAGGAAGTCCAGTGCCGTCAGGGTGGTAATCGCCCCGGTCAGAATGAACGGCAGGTAACTCAGGGTCGCGTTCATCGCGTTGGGCAGAATGTGCCGCACGATCACTTTGCGATCCGTCAGGCCCAGCGCCCGGGCGGCCTTGACGTATTCCAGGTTGCGCCCGCGCAGGAACTCGGCGCGCACCACGTCAACCAGCGCCAGCCAGGTAAACAGCGCCATCATCCCCAGCAGCCACCAGAAATTCGGTTCGACGAACCCCGAGAGAATGATCAGCAGGTACAGCACCGGCAGCCCGGACCAGACTTCCAGCAAGCGCTGGCCGATCAGGTCGACCCAGCCGCCGTAATAGCCTTGAAGGGCGCCGGCGGCAATGCCGATCAGGGCGCTGACAAAGGTCAGCATCAATGCAAACAGGATCGACACCCGGGCGCCGAAAATGACCCGGGCCAATACATCCCGGGACTGATCGTCAGTGCCCAGCCAGTTCACATTCGAAGGCGGACTTGGTGCAGGTTTGTTGAGGTCATAATTCGGTGTGTCGTCACTGAACGGTATCGGCGGGAACAGCATCCAGCCGCCGTCCTTTTTGATCAGCTTCTGCACATAGTCGCTGCGGTAATCCGCCTGGAACGGCAGTTGCCCGCCGAACGCCTGCTCGGTGTGGCGCTTAAACACCGGGAAATACCATTGCCCCTGATAGCTGACCACCAACGGCTTGTCGTTGGCGATCAACTCGCCACCCAAAGTCAGCGCAAACAGGCCAATGAATAACCACAGCGACCACCAGCCCCGACGGTTTTTCTTGAAACGTTCAAAACGACGACGGCCCAACGGTGAAAGCTTGAACATCAGGCATTCCTCGCGGCGAAGTCGATACGCGGGTCGACCAGGGTGTAGCAGAGGTCGCCGACCAGTTTTATCAGCAGGCCAAACAGCGTGAAGATGAACAGCGAGCCAAACACCACCGGATAGTCGCGCGAGACGGCGGCTTCATAACTCATGCGGCCCAGGCCATCGAGGGAGAAAATCACTTCGATCAGCAAGGAGCCGGCGAAAAACACGCTGATGAACGCCTGCGGAATGCCCGACACCACCAGCAACATCGCATTGCGGAAGACGTGCCCGTACAGCACCCGGCGTTCGCTCATGCCTTTGGCGCGTGCAGTGATGACGTATTGGCGGGTGATTTCGTTGAGGAACGAGTTTTTGGTGAGGATGGTCAGGGTGGCGAAACCGCCGATCACCAGCGACGTCACCGGCAGCACCAGGTGCCAGAAGTAGTCGGCGACTTTGCCCACGGTCGACAGCGACTCGAAGTCGTCCGAGACCAGTCCGCGCACCGGGAACCAGTTCAATGAGGTGCCGCCGGCGAACACCACGATCAGGAACATGGCGAACAGGAACGCCGGCATGGCGTAGCCGATGATGATCGCGGTGCTGCTCCAAATGTCGAAATGGCTGCCGTGTTTCACGGCCTTGCGGATACCCAGGGGGATCGACACCAGATAGGTGATCAACGTGGCCCAAAGCCCGAGGGAAATGGTCACCGGCATTTTTTCCAGAATCAGGTCGGTGACCGTGGCACCACGGAAGAAGCTCTTGCCGAAGTCGAGCCGGGCGTAACTGGTGAGCATCAGCCACAGGCGTTCATGGGCGGGTTTATCGAAACCGTATTGTTTTTCGATGTCCTTGATCAGCTGTGGGTCGAGGCCACGGCTGGCACGCGAGGTGCCGTGCATGGTTTCGCCGGACCCGCCACCAACCGCCGCACCACCGATGCCTTGCAAGTGCGCAATGGCCTGTTCCACCGGACCGCCCGGTGCCGCCTGGACGATGACGAAGTTGACCAACAGAATGATCACCAGCGTCGGAATGATCAGCAGCAGACGCCGCAGTATGTAAGCCCACATCAATGCGGCCCTCCGGGTTTGCCACGGCTGATTTGCTCGGCGGTCATTTGCTGGTTGGTCAGCGGCGTCGTGCTGATTTCCCACCAGCTCTCGATGGCTTCGTCATTGCTGGCCTGCTCGTTCGGTCGGCCGAACCGGTTCCACCAGACGGTCGATGTGCCAGGCGGGTAATAATTGGGAATCCAGTAGTAGTTCCATTGCAGCACCCGGTCCAGCGCGTGGGCGTAACGCAGCATCTCGGGCTGGGTGGTGGCGTGGACGAGGCCGGTGAGCAGGGTGTCGATCGCCGGGTTCTTCAGCACCATATAGTTATTGGCGCCGGGGTCGTTGGCCGAGATCGAGCCGAAGTAATTGAACAGTTCGCCCCCCGGGGAGGTAGTCACCGGGTAGCCGGTGACGATCATGTCGTAATCGCGGCTCATCAGGCGATTCACGTACTGCGAGGAATCGATACGGCGGATGTTCAGGTCAATGCCGATCTGTTTGAGGGTGCGCTTGTAAGGCAACAGCAATCGGTCCATGCCGTTCTGGCTGACCAGGAAGGTAAAACTCAGCGGCTCGCCATCGGCGTTGACCAGTTGATCGCCATCGGGTTTCCAGCCAGCCTGTTCGAGCAGGTCCAGCGCTAGCAACTGCTTGTCGCGAATCACACCGCTGCCATCGGTTTTCGGTGCTTCGAAGACCTGGGTGAACACCTCGTCGGGGATCTGCCCCCGTAGCGGTTCAAGAATGGCCAACTCCGCCGCATCGGGCAACTGTCCCGCAGCCAGGTCAGTGTTGGAGAAGTAGCTTTGCTGGCGGATGTACAGGTCGCGCATCATCTGCCGGTTGCTCCACTCGAAATCCCAAAGCATGGCCAGCGCCTGGCGCACCCGGCGGTCCTGGAAAATCGGGTTCTGCAGATTGAAGACAAACCCCTGCGCCGTCTGCGGCGCGTCTGTTGCCAAGTGAGCCTTCTGCAGGCGACCGTCGCTCAGGGCCGGGCTTTCATAGCCGATGGAATAGCCGGTGGCGGAAAATTCGCGGTTGTAGTCATAGGCCCCGCCCCGTAGCACCTGGCGCGCGACGTCGGTGTCACCGAAGTATTCGATGCTGAAGCGATCGAAGTTGTAGAGGCCACGGCTGACGGGTAAATCCTTGCCCCACCAATTGGCGTCGCGCTCGAAGGTGATGCTGCGACCGGAGTCGACTTTGCCCACCTTATAAGGGCCACTGCCCAGCGGCGCTTCGTACCCGCCGCCGCCGGCGAAGTCGCGGGTCTTCCACCAATGCTCGGGAAACACCGGCAGCGTCGCGATGTCGAGGGGCAGGGTGCGGTTTTCGTTGCTTTTGAAATCGAACCGAACGGTCAGAGGCGACTCAACTTCCACGCCTTTGACGTCTGCGAATTGGGTGCGATAGCGCAGGCTGCCCTGAGTCATCAACAGGTTGAAGGTGTAGCGCACGTCTTCGGCCGTGATCGGTTTGCCGTCGGCAAAGCGTGCCTTGGGGTTGAGATGGAAACGCAGGAACAGACCGTCGTCCGGGCGCTCCATCTTTTGTGCGACGAGGCCATATACGGTGTAGGGCTCATCCAGCGAGCGCTGGGCCAGCGGCGAGTAGAGCAAACCGTCGATTTGAGTGACGCCAATGCCCTTGTCGATGTACGGCAGGATATGGTCGAAATGACCGATTTCGATCGCCGAGCGACGCATTGTGCCGCCCTTGGGGGCCTGCGGGTTGGTGTAGGCAAAATGACTGAAACCTGCAGGATACTTCGCGGGTTCGCCGTACACGGTCAATGCATGTTGCGGTGCAGCATTCACACCGGCGGCACCCAATAGCAGCGCCACGGCAGTGAACAACAAAGTGGGGAAAGCCAGTCGCATTGTCAGCCTTAGAGCCGGAGGATCGAAAACCACAATTTGTACGCTAGCGGCGCGTCCCTCGCCAGCCTAAAAACGTATCTGAAACACAACGGCCCACCAAAAGGCGGGCCGTTATGTGTAAAGCCTTGCGGATCGATCAGTCCTGACGACTGGTCACTTCCAGCAAGTGATAACCGAACTGGGTTTTCACCGGGCCTTGTACAACGTTGATTGGAGCGCTGAACACCACGGCGTCGAATTCCTTGACCATCTGGCCAGGACCGAACGAACCCAGGTCGCCGCCTTGACGGCTGGACGGGCATGTGGAGTTGGCTTTGGCGACTTCGCCGAAATCAGCGCCGCCTTCGATCTGGGCTTTCAGTTCGTTGCACTTGGCTTCCGAGGCAACCAGGATGTGACGGGCAGTGGCTTTAGCCATGGGAAATACTCCTTTCAATATTCAGTAAAGTGCGGAGCCTACCGGATTCAGTGGCCTATTTCTCGTCAAAGTTCCAGACAGATTACAGGCCGGCGTTTTTCAAGCGCTCGGCATGCTGTACGTACAACTCCACGGGATCGATGGCTTTGCGGCCCTGGCCACCGGTATGACCGAGGCTGCTCAAGTGATCCAGTGGATAGTCGGAGCGGATCACTTTCCCCAGATGTGAGCTGTAGCGGCCGACCATGCCGTCATTTTGCTCCGCTTCCGTGGTGAAGTAATGGGAAAAAGCGCGTAGGAACCCGTGCAGCGGGTCGAGTGCATTGAGTCCTTCGTCGAGCAGGGTTCCCTGTAACGTGCCGCTCCAGGAGTAATAACGCACGCCGTTAACCAGTTCGCGCCCCTTGCCTCCCCAGGTCTTTGGCAACCCTTGAGGGTACTTGTCGTTGAAAGCGCCCACACCTTCGGTGGTCAGCGCGTTGAGCGCGGCGACAGCGTTCTGGGGCAGGTGCAGGTTGCCGCTAAGTAACGACACAAAGTCGGCGAACAGTGTCGCCACGGTCGCGGCGACATGTTCCGGAAGTCGGCCGGGCGTCAGCGCCTTGCGCAGGAAGTCGGCCAGCTCCGAACCGTGGTTCGGGCCGCTGACGGAGGTCACCGATGCAATGGCATGGGGGGCCAGTGCCGCCGCATAACGTGCGGCCAATGCGCCCTGGCTATGGCCGATCAGGTTGACCTTGCTGGCGCCGGTGCCTTCCAGCACCCGGTCGACCTGTGCCAGCAGTTGGTCGCCACGTGCTTCGTTGCTATGGGTAGCCGACAGCTGCGGGATGAACACCCTGGCCCCCGCACTTCGCAGGGACTGCTTGACGTTATGGAAGAATTCGGTTGTGCCGATGCGATCGAAGCCGAAGAGCCCATGGATCAGCAGGATAGGGTGCTGGGTAGTTGCATTCCGTAGCATGTTCATTCCTTTTTCGCGGTCGTTCAGAGGTGTGCAGATGGGCTCACTCTAAAGCACCCCGGCACGTGGGCGGTGTATGAGGAATCCGCTGTAAGCTGCTGAAAAAGGTATAGAAAATGTAGGACATTTCGAATGTGCTTGAGGTCCTGTTCTGAATGTTTCGACATCTTTTGATCTGTAACCGCACATTTTCCTGCGATGGCCTACTCGGGAAACACCTTTACCTGTCAGTAATGTCCTGTCTAAGCCACAACGCAATCCGTAGCAGCAGGCTTCGCCAGCTACGGAAATTGCGTTAGCCGTTTATTGATGCTCGCGCCGCGCTCGAAGCCGGTCGGCAGCCTGACGCAACAACTGCTCTGTCCCGGCCCAGCCAAGACAGCCATCAGTCACTGAGACGCCGTAGCGCAGGGATGGACTCAGGGGCTGGCAACCTTCGAACAAATGACTTTCGATCATCATGCCGATCAGCGAACGATCGCCTTGCAGGCGTTGTTCGAGCACGTCGTTGAACACTGCGGGTTGTCGCGCCGGGTCTTTGCCGCTGTTGGCGTGACTGCAGTCGACCATGATTCGCACCGGGATATTGAGTCGGGTCAAATCGCGATGCACCTGAGCAACGCTGTCGCGGTCGTAGTTCGGTCCACGGTGTCCGCCGCGCAAAACCAGGTGAGTGTCGCGATTGCCTGGCGTCTGGATGATCGCAGGATGTCCCTGGCTATCGACGCCGAAATGCCGATGCGGATGGGCCGCCGAACGCATGGCGTCGCTGGCAACGGCCACGCCGCCATCGGTGCCGTTCTTGAACCCGACCGGCATGCCCAGGCCGCTGGCCATTTCCCGATGGATCTGCGATTCGGTGGTACGGGCACCAACCGCCACCCAACTCAACAGATCATCAAAGTAACCGGCGGCCATGGGTTGCAGCAGTTCGGTGGCAATCGGTAAGCCGAGACGAATCATTTCGAGCATCAACTCTCGCGAAAGCATCAAGCCACCCGCCATGTCATCGCTGCCATCCAGATGCGGGTCGTAGGCCAGGCCTTTCCAGCCGACGGTAGTGCGAGGCTTTTCGACGTAGGCGCGCATCACCAGCAGCATTTCATCGCTGACGTCGGTGGCGAGTCGGGCAAGGTGGGTGGCGTATTCGAGGGCGGACTGCGGTTCATGAATCGAGCAAGGGCCGACGATTACCAGCAGGCGGGAGTCTTCACCGTTGAGGATCGCACGGGCCGCGTCGCGGTGAGCGGCGACTTGTCGGGCCAGGGCGTTGCTGAGGGGCAATTGCTGTTTGAGTTGCAATGAGCTGGGCAGACGCAAGGTCAGCGCTTCATTGGCAGGGTTCAAAGTGGACAGCGGCAGAGCAGAGACGGACGAGTTCATGGCAAGGCTTCCTGGGCTGGCGGCGGGTTCGTTCCCGCGCGCTCGGCCCTACTGGGGTGTTCGACAATTGGCCGGATTGGCTGCGTGTGTGTGCTTGCCACCTGTGGGTGACCGATCGGAGGCGGCAGGCTGTCCCGAGCGGAGGCTGGTAAATCGCCAGGCGGTAAAACTGTCGTAACGGTAATAAGTGGCGTTGTTCATGTCGTGAATCCTCAAAGTGTCTGGTGTGTTGCAAAAATGTGCGGGGCTGAAAAAACAAAACCCCCGGTCGGGAGGCCGACCGGGGGTTTGGAAAAACTCTGGCGGCGACCCGTTTAAAGTGGGCGCCGTGTGGGTATCAGGCGCGCCAGTGGCTAAACCAATACCCAAAATAAAAGCTGACCGGAGTGCAAACGTCATTCGCCCGCGCAGCCGCCACCGAGCGCAGGGCGCTGATCGTTGGAAGCTGAGAGAGGGCGTTGAGCATGGTCTGTCTCCGATGGATGCACCGAGCTTACTCGAGGCCGGTGCGCGGTTTCAATCAGAAAATGCTATCGATGGCCGGCCGCGTTTTCTATCGCTTGAGTGCAGGCGGCTTTATGACACACTTTGGGTTTTGCCCACCCACTAACGTCACAAGGACGAAGCATGACGCCATTCACCATTGCCGCCGCTCAATCTTCCTCCGTCGCGGGTGATCTCGCTGCCAACATTGTCCGGCATCAGCGTTTCATGCAGGTTGCCGCGGAGCAGGGTGTTCAGCTACTGGTCTTTCCGGAATTGTCGCTGACCGGGTATGAGCGGGGATTGGCTGCCGGGTTGGCCATCGTACCGGATGCCAAGGTGTTGCAGCCGTTACGGGAATTCGCCCGGGAAGTCGGTGTGACGAGTGTGGTCGGCATGCCGATTCGGCTGTCGGAGGCTTCGCCAGTATTCATTGGCGCATTGGTGTTCGGTGCTGATGGTTCTCTAGAGGTCTACAGCAAGCAGCATTTGCACCCCGGCGAAGAAGTGGCCTTTGCCCCGGGCACAGGGGGTTCGATGTTGACGATCGGTACCGATACGGTGGCGCTGGCGGTGTGTGCTGATTTTTCTCACGCCCGTCACGCAGCCTCAGCCGCGGAGCAGGGCGCCGCCTTGTATGCCGCCGGTGTACTGATCACGGAAAACGGCTATGCCCCGGATACGGCGCTGCTGCAAGGCTATGCCAACACTCATTCAATGACGGTGTTGATGGCCAACCATGGCGGTGCAACCGGTGGCTGGGAGTCAGCGGGGCGCAGTGCCATCTGGGCATCGGACGGTTCGCTCATTGCCGCGGCACCCGGTACGGGAAACGTGATGGTGGTGGCTCGTCGAGAAGCGGGTGAGTGGCACGGACATATCGTCGATATTTTGGAGGCTTGAATGGGTTTCGAATGGCGTGCGGCCACACCCCGGGATCTCGACTTCGCCCGGAGGCTGACCTGCGACAACATGCTGCGCTATTACATTCAGCACGACCTGCTTTGGCTGGATGAGGCATTTGATGTCGCCTGGGCGGGGCGCGAGAACCGGATGATTGTGCGTGATGAGGCGGTGTTGGGTTTTGTCAGTCTGAGCCGCGATGCCAGTGCCTTATATATTCGCGAGCTGCACATTCGCGAAGCGTTCCGGGGGCAGGGCGCGGGCTCTTGGGCAATCGATCAGGTGTTCGCACTTGCGTGCAAGGAACGACGTCCGGCGTTACGCCTGACTGTTTTCGAAAATAATCCGGCAAAAAATCTTTACGAGAGAAAAGGGCTGGCGGTGGTCGGCAAAGACGAGTGTTTCCTGAAAATGCAGCGTGACGTCGGTGGGGTGCATCGCTGAAACGCTCTGGTAACAAGCGCTTCAAGACGAATTGATACTTTTTATATGACGCTTGCCGCTAGGTCTGCCAGTAGCTTTTTGCTAAGGTGTCCGGCAACCCAATAAGACCAAATCGCGAGGTGTCTGCTTGATTAGGGTGCTAGTAGTCGATGACCATGATCTCGTTCGTACAGGCATTACACGAATGCTGGCTGACATCGATGGCCTACAAGTAGTCGGCCAGGCTGAGTCAGGGGAAGAATCCCTGCTCAAAGCGCGTGAGCTGAAACCCGATGTGGTGTTGATGGACGTCAAGATGCCCGGCATCGGCGGTCTTGAGGCCACGCGCAAACTGTTGCGCAGTCACCCGGATATCAAAGTCGTCGCGGTCACTGTGTGTGAGGAAGATCCGTTTCCTACGCGGTTGTTGCAGGCCGGCGCCGCCGGTTACCTGACCAAGGGCGCCGGATTGCCGGAAATGGTTCAGGCCATTCGCCTGGTGTTCGCCGGGCAACGCTATATCAGTCCGCAGATTGCCCAGCAACTGGCGATCAAATCCTTCCAGCCGACCAACGATTCGCCCTTCGATGCATTGTCCGAGCGCGAGATTCAGATCGCGCTGATGATTGTCGGCTGCCAGAAAGTACAGATTATTTCCGACAAACTCTGCCTGTCACCCAAAACGGTCAACACTTACCGTTACCGTATCTTCGAGAAGCTTTCGATCAGCAGTGATGTCGAGCTGACGCTGTTGGCGGTTCGTCACGGCATGGTCGATGCCAGCCTCTGACAATGACTGACGTCTTCGATCCCAGCGCTTTTCTGTCGACGGTCAGCGGGCGCCCCGGTGTGTATCGCATGTTCGACAGCGATGCGCGCTTGTTGTATGTCGGCAAAGCCAAGAATCTGAAAAACCGCTTGTCGAGCTACTTCCGCAAGTCCGGTCTGGCACCCAAGACGGCGGCGCTGGTGGCCCGTATCGCTCAGGTCGAAACCACGATCACCGCCAACGAAACCGAAGCCCTGTTGCTTGAGCAGACGCTGATCAAGGAATGGCGCCCGCCGTATAACATCCTGCTGCGCGATGACAAATCGTACCCCTACGTTTTTCTCTCGGATGGCCAGTTCCCTCGCTTGAGCATCCACCGCGGTGCGAAGAAGGCCAAGGGCAAGTATTTTGGTCCGTACCCGAGCGCCGGCGCGATTCGAGAAAGCCTGAGCCTTTTGCAAAAGACCTTTTTTGTCCGCCAGTGCGAAGACAGCTATTACAAGAACCGTACGCGACCTTGCCTGCAATACCAGATCAAACGTTGCAAGGCGCCGTGTGTGGGATTGGTCGAGCCTGAGGTGTATGCCGAAGACGTTCGCCACTCGGTGATGTTCCTTGAGGGGCGCAGCAATGCCCTGACGGACGAGTTGTCTGCGGGTATGGAGGAGGCGGCGGTCAATCTGGAGTTCGAGCGCGCCGCCGAGTTGCGCGACCAGATTTCATTGTTGCGGCGAGTCCAGGATCAGCAAAGCATGGAAGGCGGCACCGGCGATATCGATGTGATCGCCGCGTTCGTCAATCCGGGCGGCGCATGCGTTCACCTGATCAGCGTGCGCGGTGGACGGGTGTTGGGCAGCAAGAACTTCTACCCGCAAACCGGTATCGACGAAGACGTTTCCGAAGTCATGGCCGCCTTTCTCGGCCAGTACTTCATCACCAGCCCCGAGCGCGACTTGCCCAGCGAGCTGATCGTCAACGTGGTCCATGAGGACTTCCCGACGCTGATCGAGGCCATCGAAGCCTTGCGTGGTCGCGAACTGACGATCAGTCATCGGGTACGCGGTACGCGAGCGCGCTGGCAGCAATTGGCGGTCACCAATGCCGAGCAGGCCTTGGGCGCGCGTCTGGCGAACCGTCAGCACGTCGCGGCACGTTTCGACGCGCTGGCCGAAGTGTTGAACCTGGACGAGCCACCGCAGCGTCTGGAGTGCTACGACATCAGCCATTCCAGCGGCGAAGCCACCGTGGCGTCCTGCGTGGTGTTTGGCCCGGAAGGTCCGATCAAATCCGATTATCGCCGCTACAACATCGAAGGCGTGACGGCGGGGGATGACTACGCCGCGATGCATCAGGCCTTGACCCGCCGCTTCAGCAAGTTGAAGGACGGCGAGGGTAAGCTGCCGGATATTTTGCTGGTGGACGGCGGCAAAGGTCAGCTGTCCATGGCACGTGATGTTCTCAATGAACTGGCGGTGCCTGACTTGATTCTGTTGGGCGTGGCCAAAGGGGCGACGCGCAAGGCCGGTTTCGAAACCCTGTACCTCAACGATGCGGCCCACGAGTTCACCTTGCGCGGCGATTCCCCTGCGCTACATTTGATTCAGCAAATACGTGACGAAGCCCACCGTTTCGCCATTACCGGGCACCGCGCACGCCGTGGAAAAACTCGTCGCACGTCCACGCTTGAGGGCGTGGCTGGCGTCGGGCCGACACGGCGTCGCGATTTATTGAAACATTTTGGTGGATTGCAGGAGCTGTCTCGTGCCAGCATCGAAGAGATCGCCAAAGCACCCGGGATCAGTAAAAAGCTCGCAGAGTTGATTTATGCAAATCTGCACAGCGAGTAGAATGCCAACTCACCTCGTAGCCAGTTGTGCCGATGAATATCCCTAATCTGATTACCGTTCTACGCGTCCTGCTCATCCCGATCTTCATTTTACTGTTCTACCTGCCTTACCAATGGAGCTACCTGGCGTCTGCCTCGGTCTTCGCATTTGCTGCCGCCACAGACTGGCTGGACGGTTATCTGGCCCGACGCCTGGAGCAAAGTACCCCGTTCGGGGCTTTCCTTGATCCTGTGGCGGACAAGCTGATGGTCGCCGTCGCACTGGTCTTGCTGGTGCAAGAACACGGCAACCTGTGGCTCACGCTGCCGGCTGCCGTCATCATCGGCCGCGAAATTGTCGTCTCGGCATTGCGCGAATGGATGGCCGAACTCGGCGCCCGTGCTCACGTGGCGGTGTCGAACCTGGGCAAATGGAAAACCGCCGCGCAAATGCTCGCGCTGGTCATCCTGCTGGCCAATCCGTCAGACTTTTCCTTCTGGGTCTTGATCGGTTATGCCTTGCTGCTGGTGTCTGCGGGCCTGACATTGTGGTCGATGGTCCAGTACTTGCGGGCTGCCTGGCCGCATCTGAAGACCGACGTTGAAAAGAAATAAAACTTTTTTGAATCAAGGGGTTGACGGGGCTTCTGGATTCTATAGAATGCGCCACACCAAGACGCGGGAATAGCTCAGTTGGTAGAGCACGACCTTGCCAAGGTCGGGGTCGCGAGTTCGAGTCTCGTTTCCCGCTCCAAGTTTGTACGCATTTGTTGTTGTGCTACTGACAGCAGATGTTTGAGGCCGAGTAGCAAAATGGTTATGCAGTGGATTGCAAATCCACCTACGCCGGTTCGATTCCGACCTCGGCCTCCACTATAAACAAGCTCCGTAGATCTATGATTTACGGAGCTTTTTTATTTCCGCAGCCCTGCAAGATTTTGTCTTGAAAAGGTTATATGCGAACTTGCTTCACCGGGGCGGGATGTATATATTTCCCCCTCTGCTGCACAAGCGTCAGAACTGCCGGTTGTCATCTGCCAGTTTTGAGACTGCTTCACCGCGCTACCGCCCGAATGGCGAAACTGGTAGACGCATGGGACTTAAAATCCCCCGCTCGTAAGGGCGTGCCGGTTCGATTCCGGCTTCGGGCACCATATATATCAAGGGCTTGCGTGAGACTCCTCATGCAGGCCTTTTGTTTTTCTGCTCCTCAATTTTTGACAAGCTCCTCAATTGGTCACTATCGAAGTCTTTGCCGGCGGCGCCGCGCTACGTTATGCGCCCCCGGCAGCGCCCGTCGAATCCTCAATGACATCAACGGCGATCTGGTGACGTTGTTCGCGTCGCACAGAACCACCTCGAAGAGTTCGTGCGCCAGTTCAAGTGGGCAGTCAGCTAGCGCCAAGTGTTCGAGTGGCAGAAGATGACCCGCCCGGAAACCCTATCGGAATCCTGAGCTTAGAAAAGCGACTGTTGGTCGGATAAATATGGGTCCGGATTTTGTGAGGCTGTCTGTTTTTTGACGTTTTTAGAGGTCTTTAAAAACAATAGGATGCGGTGCAAATTCTTGTATTGTTGTAATGATGATTGTTTGTTGACGGTAAGACCTAAGTCTGATATTCGAACGCCCGGAGCCTGGGACGCATGACGGGTGACCGGTGTCATCCCATGTTTCCTGCTATTAATGAATGATCGGTCATTCGAGTGCTAATCCTTTCGGGAGCGGGTCATGAGTCCATTCATTCGCATCGGCATTGCCGACGACCATCCAATGTTGCGTGAGGGCGTTGCCAATACGTTGAAAAAACGGGCGGATCTTCAGGTCGTGGAGCAGGGCGCCAATGCGGACGAAGCCATGGATATTGCCCAGAGGGTGCGTCCGGACGTGATGTTGATGGACGTCAATATGCCGGGCGATGTTTTCGCCGCGGTGCGGTTCATTTCCACTGAGTTGTCGGATGTGAAGGTGCTGATGCTGACGGTTTCAGAATCCGAAAATGACGCCTTTATGGCATTGGAGGCCGGCGCGCGCGGGTATGTGTTGAAAGGTGTCAGCGGACCGGAACTGGTCCAGGCGATCAGGTCGGTGGCCAAGGGTGAGTCGTATATCACCCCCGACTTTGCCAACAAACTGCTGAGTAACTTCAAGAAACACGAAACGCAGATTCATACGTTTGATCTGACCTTGCGCGAGGAGCAGGTTATTTATGAAGTTTCAAAGGGACTGACCAATAGGGAGGTTGCGTCAAAGCTGTTGATTAGCGAAAAAACCGTCAAGCACTACATGACCTGTGTGATGCAGAAACTGCACGCCCGAAATCGTGTCGAAGCGGTCACGGCCCTACGGCATTACAGGGAGCGCGAAGCGCTCGGGCGATTTCACATCACCGCAGGGAAAACACCAATTGATGCCCGGTGCCGCTTCTGACTAAAGTTTGAACTGTGCATTGACCGACGTTCCTGAGGTTTGAGAGTCGATACTGAACAACCCGCCCAGAGACTCAACGCGATAACGCAAACCGGCGAGCCCCAATCGGGTTCTGCCGGATGTATCGAGTTGCATGGCGTCCGCCGCCATACCCGGACCACTATCCCTGACGCTAATATTTAATACGTGATCAATGTATTGCGCCTGGATGACCTGACCTTCGCCGTTAGCATGACGGAAAGCGTTGTTGAGGGTTTCTTGCACGAAGCGGTACAAACAAAGTTTGAGCGGCAGCGGCGTGGCCTCTGGTAGCGGCCCCAGATTTAAGGTGACCCTGGTGCCGGTGCGTTGCTCGTGCCGTTGCGCCACCAGATGCAAATCTTCCTCCAGGCTCAAGTCGTTAATTTCCGGAAGTGCCAGGCCTCGGGATAATTCGCGGACCTCACGCAATGCGTCGGTGGCGGCACCACGAATGATTTCCAGTGCCTCCTGATCGACAGCCGAGCCGTTTTCGGTCAACTCGTCGAGCCAGATCAGAATCAAGGTCAATAACTGCGCCGGTCCATCGTGCAGGTCTGCACCAATGCGCCGCAAGTTGAGTTCGTTGACCCGGGAAAACTCCTGGGTCGCCGTCGCCATCTTGCGCTGTAGTTCGGCATTGCTGATGTGCAAACGGGTTTGCTCCTGCAGCCGTAAGTGCAGTGCCACTTGTTGGCGCTGGATAATTTTTTCACCGCGTCGCACGATGAAGAATAGCAGCGTCAGCATTGCCAGCGTCGCGGCGCCGACAACCTCCCAAACCTGCTGTCGGACACGATTGATCTCGCGCTCCAGACGATCGGCCTTTTCATAAAATTCGCCCACCGCAATGACTTTCCTGGTGCTGAAATCCCGCAGGGGCGCGTAGATCTCATAGAGCGGAACGTTTAGATTGCGCTCGAACTCGTTCTCATCTTCGCTCAACTCTTCAAGGTCGGTGACCACTTTGCCCTTAAGCGCCTCGGTGATCTCGTTGATTGGGAATTTGCGGTTGGTGATGGCTTTATTCGTGCTGTAGACCACCGTGCCATCCGCTCGCCAGATCTTGATCGAGACAATGTGCTGATTCAGCGCACGACTTTCCATGAGGCGGTCCAGGGACTGGACACTTGCTGTCGAGAGGCTGTTGTCCCGGCTCATCTCCTGCACATAGGGCTCCAGAAACGCTTCCATGTAGTGGGCGCCTGCTTCTGCAGCGCTCTGTACTGCGGCACTTTCTATTCGTTCGCTCACCAGCTTGCCAACAGAGAACATGGTCAGTCCCAGGATCACCGTAGCGGCAATGACAAACTGGGTCGTGTGACTCAGCTTGCGCGCCCGACCCTTGATCCGGGTGCGCCAGATTCCATTGCGAACCTCCTCGCAAACAGGAGAGGCTGGTTCGACCAAAGTCTCAGCCTTATCCGCGATAGAAGTCTCATTTTTTGATTCGACTTTTGCATCTTTTGCATCTTTTGCCATTGGCTTGGTTCCCTGATCATCGTGATAAGTCGCTTGGAAAACCCAGCAACTCAGCGGATATCTGGAGACTGACATGTATGAGCTAAAACGCTTCACACTCAATCAAAAAGACATTTCGTTTCTTGATCAGCAGGTTACGTTTCCCACCATTCATGTCGTGGGTTATAGCGCCGCCGGTGATCCTCTTTACGGCTACAGCGGTTCGGACGGCAATGTCCATGTGCTCGGTATTCTCGGCAGTTTCAACCCCCTGGATATTCCGGTCGGCGAAACCCGCTGGTACAACGGCGCACGGGACCCGATCGGCTTGCGCGACGTTTCCGGCCACTTCAATAACCTGACCCAGGACGGACAGAGCTGGGGCAGTTTTGGTCAGAATTTCATTCGCCTGACCCACTCGGACTACACGCACTACGTTCATCAGAATCTGGCTAACGGCGCATTGGCCGGACCGGGCGTTCCCGCTGGTGTCACGCCCATGGCTGACAGTAGTTCACTGTATAGCGATCCGACAGCTTCGCTAGTGGACTACACCCCCCGGATGATCAGCCAGACCATTGTCAGTGGCGGGGTAACTTTTGCTACCGATGCCAATGGGCACATCCAGCATACCGCCACGGGCGTAGCGATCGTTACTGATCCGGGGATTCTTGGCACCATTGGCGAGGTGGATACCACCTCACCGGATTCCGGCCAGTACTACATTCGCAACCAGAACACCGTCAGCGGTGACCCGTCGACGACCGGCTGGTTCACCTTGTTCGGGCAGTTCTTTGACCATGGGCTGGACTTCATCAACAAACCCAATCAGAACGCGACGATCACCATTCCTCTGGCGCCGGATGATCCGCTGTATGGCTCCATCGGCCCGGACGGGCAGCCGGTTTACTCGATCAAAGTGCATCGGGCTTCGGTCAGTGAAATGGACGGTCAAGGCCAGGCGCAATACGTCAACCTTGACTCGCCCTACATCGATCAGAATCAGACTTACGGCTCCAATGAGACTGTGACTCAATTGCTGCGCCAGTGGGTGGCGGACCCGAATCACCCCGGCCAGTTCATCGCGGGTGCTGCGCTATTTGACGGCACCACCTTGAGCGACGAAGCCGCCTGGACCCTCAACGGTGTTCTGACCCACCAGACGTTGCCGACCCTGAGCGAATTGCGCGCGCATGTGCTGGCCACCGGTCGCGACGATCTGACTTGGGACGACATTGCGAACTTCCGCGTGCGGGATGCCCACGGCCATGTACTGGATGCCGACCCCGGGACCGCCGGCATTCAAGCGGTGTACACCCGCGAAGCGATCCTGCTGGACATGAACCCGCACTTTGATGATGTGCATATCGATCAAGCGAAGCTGATGTCGCTGGATGCGCACATCACCAGCATCACCTTCGACTCGAACAACCCTTATGGAATGGTCATCAACTATGACAATTCGGGGCCGAAAAACCTGTTCAGCTTCGTCAACTTTTCCGACTTCTCCATCAGCGCGGCTCCTGGCAGTGCCGATTTTGCGGTGGCCAACGAGTTGCTGCTGCAATCGGTGGGCGATCACTACATTGCCGGTGATGGCCGGGTTAACGAAAACTTCGGCCTCACTGCCATCCACCATGTCTTCCATGAAGACCACAACGTGCAGCTGATCAACCTGCAGAACGAGGTGCTGGGGCAGACAGACGTCAACGTGCGACACAACTGGCAAGTCCAGGTGAGCAACGGCAGCAGCGGTTTTTACAACGATGCCAACGGCAATTTCACACTGGCCGATGGCGTCACCGTGTCCTGGGATCAGGACAAACTGTTCTACGCCGCCAAGTTGACCGTGGAAATGGAATACCAGCACGTTGCGATCGACCAGTACGCGCGTTTGATCACCCCGGATTTGCCAGAGTTTGTTACCTATGACTCGGGCATTAACACCAATATTTCGCTGGAGTATGGCCAGGCCGCGTTTCGTTTCGGCCACTCGCAACTGCGCGAAACCATCGATGCCCTGGAAAAAAATGCCAGTGGTGGCTACGACCTGACCGGTGCAATCACTCACTACGCGCTGGAGCAGGCTTTTCTCAACCCCGGCGGTTTTGCCGAGGTGGGGCCGACAGCCATTGCCCTGGGCATGACCCGGCAGATCAGCAACGAAATCGACGAATTCGTGACCCCGGCCCTGCAACAAGGCTTGCTCGGTCAACCGCTGGACCTGGCGACCATCAACCTGGCTCGTGGTCGCGACTTGGGCCTGCCTACACTGAACTAGGCGCGTCAGCAGATTCACGATGCGCTCATCGAGGAGAGGGCATCACCGGCAGGCGCGCAGCATCACACGAACCTGATCGTGGATGGCTTGACGCCCTATACCAGTTGGAGTGACTTCGCCAACAACATGATTCACCCCGAGTCACTGGTGAACTTCATCGCTGCCTATTCATTTGATGGTGACGTGGCCCATGCCCAGGCCATCATCGATGCCGATACCTCAGGTGTTACCACCAACTATGCCGGTGGCAGCGTCACGGCTGAAGAGGCGGCCTATTTCCTTTCCGGTGCGGCAGATGCCAACGGCAATCATGTGGCCGGTTTCGACGGCTACAACGCGATTGATCTGTGGATCGGAGGCCTCGCGGAAAAACACGTCTACACCGGGCAACTGGGCACCACCTTCAACGCTATCTTCGAGGATCAGATGGAACGGTTGATGGATGGCGACCGTTTCTATTACCTGTTCCGCCTCGACCTCGGCTTGCCGGCGATGACCAACCTCAATGAACAGGTAGTGACCGAGCAATTCAAGGACATCATTGAACGCACCACCGATGCCCGGCACCTGGCCGGTGATGTATTCGGTTACGCCGACAGCTACATCGAACTGAGCAACACCGACTCCGGCGCCAGTGCGACGGTGTACAAGAGCGAGCACAAATACGGCACTCTGATTGCGGCGAACCATGTCGGCGTTTACTCAACCGGTGGCGCGGGCGGGATTGGCGGTAACGGCTTGCTGGTCAGCCTGACCAATGCGGAAACGCATACCGCTCAAACCTATATCCGTGACTACCGTCCGGACCAGGGCGAGAACCCTGATGGAACCGCGGCAGTGGGCTACAACTCTCACGAAGTATTGTCTGGCACCGACTACAACGACTGGCTAGACGCCGGCGATGGCGACGATACGATCTATGGCGAAGGTGGCGATGACATCCTCGATGGCAAGGCCGGTGCCGACCATATCTATGGCGGTGACGGCAACGATGTAATCTACGGCGGTGATATCGAAGACTTCCTCGATGGCGGGGAAGGGGACGACACCATCTATGCCGGGACCAGCGCAGGTGCCCTCGATGTGGTGATTGGCGGTAACGGTAACGATCACCTCTACGGTGAAGCCGGGATCGACGAGTTGTACGGTGGCGCTGGCAATGACTACATCGATGCAGGCGGCGACACTGATCTAGTGCATGCCGGTGACGGTAACGACGAGATCTACGGTGGCGACGGCCCGGACACTCTGTTTGGTGAGGACGGCGATGACATCATTTCCGGCGGTTCCACGGGTGACCAGGAGTTTGGAGGTGTCGGTGACTGACATTCTGTTGCCTGGCCTGGGTGGCGCTCCGGGTCAAGGTGACGGTGATGAAGCCCTCGGTGACGTGGGGTTCGACATCGCGGCCTTCAGCGATGTGAACATTGCCCTGGATGCGGCGGCAGACCTGAACAATCAGAATATCGTGGCGGCGCCGGGCACCGCTGTGCTGTTCCAGCCGTTCAACGCCTTGCTGGCAGACATTGAGGGTTTGATCGGTTCACGCTTCAGCGATAGCCGTCCGAACACGACGACTCCGGCCAGCCCTCTGGCGGGTCTGATCGGTAATGCCACGGAAAACTGGTTGATAGGCGGCAGTGGCGATGATGTTTCCCAAGGTAATGGCGGAAATGACGTAATCGTCGGTGACTCGATCAAACTCGCCGATCTGAATCACTTGCTCGCCAGTCAGGGGTTCGCTCAGCACTTTGTTGGCCTGCAAGCAACCCGTCCGGACTTCATTATGGGTGACAACCACGCAGCCCCAGGCACGGCCGACGGCGCAGCCGATGAAGCGCTGTACAGTGGCAATTTTGCCAACTACAGCATCACCAAGTTCACCGATACCCGCCCCGGAGGCGAGTTGATCACAGCGTTCAAAGTGGTGGATTTGCGGGTCGGGGTGGCGAATGTCGATGGCACCGATATCGTGACTGGCATTGAAAAACTGCGCTTCGCCGACCGCACAGTCAACCTGAACATCAACAACAGTCTGCCAACCGGCAATGCGGTACTGTCGGGTTTTGCCACTGCGCCGACCACACCTGGCCGTCCGGTGCCGGCTCAATACCGGTTGACCGCCAATATCTCGACCATACAGGATGCCGACGGCTTGCCTGGGCCAAGCGGGTTCACCTTCCAGTGGCAAGCACTGGTGGGCGCGGCCTGGATCAGTATTGGCGGGGCGAATGCTTCGACCTTTGCGCCCACCTCGACGCAATTCGGCCAGCAGCTACGGGTCATCACCACTTACACCGACAACAACGGCACAGTGGAACAACTGACGTCCGCCCCTTCGGAAGCGGTAGGGCGCTTCATCGAAGGCACCAATTTCTTCGGCAACACGCTCAATGGCACCAGCTATCAGGACATCCTGATGGGCTACTCGGGCAATGACGTCCTCAACGGCGGACTGGGCTCCGACTTACTGGACGGCGGCAGTGGTAACGACACGATGCGGGGTAACGCCGGCAACGACACTTACAGGGTGGATGCCAATGGCGATGCGGTTCAGGAAAATCTAAACGAAGGCACCGACACGGTGATGTCCTCGGTCAGCTACACCTTGGGTGCCAACGTCGAGAACCTGACATTGCTGGGGACGAACAACAGTAACGGCGCGGGTAACGGGCTGGACAACGTCATCCATGGCAATAGCGGTAACAACCAACTTAGCGGCGTGGCCGGCAACGACACCGTCTTTGGTGAGGCAGGCAACGATACGCTGCTGGCATCGCTGAACGACGGCAACGACCACTATGACGGCGGCACCGGTACTGACACCTATGACTTATCGGCCACATCGGCGTCGGCCACGGTCGATTTGCTTGTCGGCACGTCAACCAGCACCCAGACCGGCAATGACGCCCTGACCGGCATCGAGAACGTCACCGGCAGTTCTGGCGACGATCACATTCAGGGCGACGGCGTCAGCAACCTGTTACAAGGCCAGGGCGGCAACGACTGGATGGACGGTGGCAGCGGTGACGACATCCTGGTAGGTGGGCAAGGCCTGGACAGCCTGTTTGGTGGTCTTGGCAACGACACCTTCCGGGCGTCGGTCAATGATGGCAATGACAGCTACGACGGTGGTGGCGATACCGATACCTACGACCTGTCGGGGACCACGGCCAACGCCACGGTCAACCTGTCTACTGGCTTGGCGAGCAGTTCGCAAACCGGTAATGACACCTTGAGCGGCATCGAGAATGTCCTCGGCAGCAGCGGCACCAACAGCTTGACCGGCGATAACGCCAACAATGCCCTGACCGGGCAAGGCGGCATCGACACCCTCAGCGGTGGAGGCGGCGCGGATACGCTGACTGGCAATGGCAATCGCGACATTTTGACCGGTGGGGCGGGGGCGGACATCTTTATGTTCAGCGCATTGAACGACTCCGGTACTTCGACCGCAAGCCGCGATGTAATCACCGACTTTGCGCAGGGAGCTGACCACATCGATCTATCGCTGATCGATGCTCGGACCTCCGGCGCAGGTTCCGCCGGTAATCAGGACTTTGCCTTCCTCGGCGAGTGGAATGGTGTCGGCACTGAGTTCAGTAACCAGGCGCAATTGAAGTTTCACTTCGCCAATGTCGGCGGGGTTGATCACACGTATGTGGAGGGCAATGTCAACAACGGTAACGGCGCCGACTTCCAAATTGATCTGGTCGGGCATGTCGCCCTGACAGCGAGCGATTTTGTCGGCGTGGTATAGGGCTTTAAACCAAAAACGGCGCCCTTTGAATCAGGGCGTCGTTTTTACTATGGAGGTTCGAGCTAGAAGGTTGCTTAGCAACTCGAAATTGCATGCCGGCCCAATCATGAGAGCAAGGGTACAGCGGTGCGTCATCAAGGCGTCCCTAAGCAGGGAATTCAGCTATCCAGTGCCTGGCAATTTCTTCTCGCCGGCAGATCCACGCCGAGTCGTGGCCTTGTACGTAATCGAGAAAGCGTGCCAACGCCATCGCGCGCGCTGGGTGGCCGCTGATCCGGCCGTGCAGGCCGACGCTCATCATTTTCGGATGTTGCGCGCCCTCTTGCCACAGCAGGTCGAAAGCATCCTTGAGCGACTGGAAGAAGTCCTCCCCGGAGGAGAAACCGTTCGGCAGCAGATAGCGGGTGTCGTTGTTGACCAGTGTGTACGGGATCACCAGGTGTGGGGGCGAGCCTGGAAGCCAATAGGGCAGGTCATCGTTGTAGGCGTCTGAGCTATAAATAAACCCACCTTCCTCACGCAAAAGGCGGCGGGTGTTCTGGCTGACCCTTCCTGTGTACCAACCTGTGGGACGTTTACCGCAGATCTGCTCGATCACGTCGAGGGTGAGGCGGATATGGAGCCGCTCTTGGACTTCAGGTATGTCGCGATAGTCCAGCCAACGGTAGCCATGTCCGGCAATTTCATGCCCGGCAGCGCAGAGCGCATGGCCGATCTGCGGGTTAAGTTCCAGTGCCCGGCCGACGGCGAAGGCGGTCAAGGGCAGGTCGCGGGCGCTGAACAGCTCCAGGATGCGCCACACGCCTGCGCGCGATCCGTATTCATACATTCCCTCCACACTCAAGTCCCGTTGTCCCGTGCGAGGTGGGCGACCAGGCAGTTCGTGGAGCCAGGCTTCTGACTGGGCATCGCCATTGAGGATGCACAACTCCGCGCCTTCCTCGATGTTGAGCACAAACTGAACCGCGACGCGAGCCTCACCCGGCCATCGCGGGTGGGGAGGACAACCGCCGTAACCGACGAGATCGCGCGCGGACATCAGCCCAGCTCGAAGGTCGTGACGCCGAAGACACGTTCGTGCGCGAGAGTCGGAGGAGGGCCGAGGTACATGCGCGCGCAGCCGAAGACCTCGTTCATCCCGTGTTGGTGCACGAGGGCCATCGCGGCGCGGTTGTTCTCCGGAATGTCGAGAAACAGCGGGCCACCTGCGGCGAAGCTTGCCAAGTGCGAGTAGAGGGCATTGGCCGCCTGAGCTTCATCGCTGAACAGGGGGCCGATCTTGCAGCCTTCCCTGCAACGCCGCACCACGCCGAATCCGCTCAGCCTTCCTTGGCGCCGGCAACCCAGGGCGAGCGCATCGGGTTGGGATATCCACCCACTCAGGAAGGTCGGGCGCGAGGCTGGGAAGCAGGTGCGGTCATAATCGAGAACCTGATCGAACGCAAAGCTTGAGAGCGGGACGATGTCTTCGCCGTCAACAAGCGCGGTTGCCGGACGTTCGGGGATCTCGGCACGAAAACGTATGTTGCGATGGGAGAAGACGAAGCCTCCTTTGGCGTAGTAGTCCTGCATCGCGAAGACACCGTCCATGCCGATGCTCGCAGCGGGGCGCAAACGAGCGAGGAGGCGCTCGCGACGGGCGTGCCAGAGGGTATTGCCCAGACCGTGTCTGCGATATTCGGGCCGAACGATGAAGAAACCCATGAAGCCGAATTCGCCGTTGTAGGAGGTGATGGCACCGCCGCCAATCAACTCGCCATCAAGGTCCGCCGCGATGAAAGCGTCAGGGTCCGTAGCCCAGAACAGCTCGGCATCGTGAAGGCCGGGATTCCAACCCTCGCGTGTAGCCCAGCCGACAAGCTGGTCAAGTTCGGAGCGGGTCATGTTGCGTATCACAAGCTGATTCGACACCGCGCTCCGCTCCGTACGTAGATGTGAGTGCCGTAGTGATCGCCGCCTCAATTCTTCTCTGGCATGGCAGAAGAGTGATGACTAGTAATCAACCACTGCTTTCCGTCCCACTTATAGGTGTATGTGTAGCGAGCTTTGACTTGAGCACCCGTAGTTCCAAAGGTGAACGTATAGAGTCCTGCGTCAACCGCAGAGTTACAACCAATCTCTATTGTCCTTGAGTTGATCACGCCTTGGGGCTTGTTTTCCAGGAAGTGTTGGAAGTAGTCCTCCTTCTCGGCCGGGGTTAGTCTCGGTTTGTTCGACACGGTGGGAAGAAGGACCGAATGGTCGGCATAGTTGGCGACAACCTGGTGTGGGTCACCGGTTTGCAGCGAGCGATTCCATCGGTCAAACAAGGCCGAGATTTCTTGCTCATTGGTTGCCTTGCAAGTTTCCGTGTGCGTACCCGATTGGGCTGAGGCACAACTGGAAATAACGACAGCAAGGGCAGTTGACAGGACAGTTACGGTTCGCATCGACGATTCTCCCGGTAGCGGTCGAAAACGGTGATGGAATGACGATCCTTATCGTTGCAAATCATTGATTTTCTTGAGAATGGTCACTGCGGGTGTGACATTGTGCGAGGGGAGGCACGCCAAGAATGGCAAACCCGAGCGACTCAATAAGTATAGGTGGGAAATCAAACTACGCTGCCGGGCTCGGAGGGCAGAGCTGTCACCTATCCCTCTACTTTTTTCGCGCCGGGCTCTTGCGTCAAGCCCGCGGGCATCGCCAGTGGCGTCGCGAAATTCAAGGCAACCATGTACGCCATACCTCGGCCCGGCTCGGTCAGCCCGGCGTGTGCACAGATGAAGTCGAATACCGCATCGGCCTGGGTTTCATCCACCACCACGTTGACCACCCGGGAGAGAACCGCCTCTGGCACTTCGTTGCGGGGGGCTTTGGCGGCCTGCAGTATGGCCACGCTGCGGCAGTTGACGCTGTCGGCGCGCGTAATGCCATGGGCCTCCCGCAACAGCATCAGCAACCTGCGCTCCGTGCCATCGTCGGGCAACACACAGGTAATGAGTTTTGCAGCGCCGCCCGGTATACCCGGTGCAACCATTCTCACGAGGATCTCCCTTGTTCCAGCATTTCGCGGGGGATGTAGGTGGCCACTTTTTCCACCGGTGTCGCGTAGATCATGCCGGCACCGGGAACATCCAGGCTGGCCGCATGATAGATGGCCTCGAGTACCGCATCCTGGTAGTCGGCAGCTACCAGCAGGCTGACCACTTCTTTCTCCGCATCGATGGCGATGCTGAGCAGGCCAAGCCGCTCACGGGGGCCAAGCCCGCTGGCGTGATAGACAATGGCGCCTGGCGCGCCCATGCCCTGGGCCGCCCGGATCACCAGATCCGCGCGCCCGACGGGGACAATGCAGGTGATCAGTGCAACGTCAGTAAGGTAGGTAATTCCTTCAGCTTTCATCCCGCTTCTCCCGTGCCCAATAATTGATTCGCTGGCTGTTTCGTGGCGGCCTTTGTCTGTCTCCACAACTGGAAACGCGCCCACTGTCCGAGGAGCATGACGCTGATGACCGGGCCGACGGATGCCATACAAAGAATTCCGAATCCCTCGACTGCGTTGGTGGCATTGCCCAGTCCCAGCCCCATGGCCAGAACGAGCGGAACGGTTATTGGCCCCGTGGTGACACCCGCGCTATCCCAAGCCACATTGACAAACTCTTCGGTCGAAAAAATCGTCAATACCACCGCGAACAGGTAGGGCGGCACCACCAGCCACACCAGTGGCAGGCCGAACACTAACTTGGCCACACCCACGGCAATACCGCAGGCGACACCTATCGATACTGCACGTATAAGGCTGCGCTTGCGGATGAAGCCGTTGGTAAGCGTCTCTGCGGTAACACCGAGTGCATTCAAAGCGGGTTCGGCAACGGTCGCCCCGTACCCGAGCACCCAGGCGAAAGCCAAGGCCAGTACCAACCCCACCTGATACAGGTAGAGCGGGGAGTCGTCCACGCCGGGAGTCTGCATGAAGGCCGCCGGAATCAGTGAGCCCGCGCTCCCACCCAGCTTCGACAGACCATAAGTCAGCCCGAGATTGAACACGCACATGCCCACCACGGTCAGGGCGATACCCAGGAAGATTTCGCCGCGCCGGGGCAGGCTTTGGCGCAGCAGCAGTTTCAGTACGATCAGCAGGAAGATCACCAAAGGCACGATGGCCCGTATTCCCGAAACAATCTCCAGTCCGGGGCTGACCCTGTGCCAGTCTGCAGCCAGCTCTGCGGCGCTGGAAGCGGCCTGCGCCGCGGCGATGATTTCCGCCGGCGAGGAGATAGCCGCCACGTACAGTCCCAGCAGCATGACTCCGATGACGGGAAACAGCGAGGCCAGGGTGACAATACCGAACCCGGACAGCCCGGAACCGCCTTTGCCTGCGGCGGCCGCGATGCCGATGCCCAGCGCCAACACCAGCGGTACAGTGACTGGCCCGGTGGTGACCGCGCCAGCATCCCAGGCAAGGCCGATTATCTTTGCAAGCTCGGGATCACTGCTCATATACACCGTCAGCAGCAGAACGGGCGCCAGCGATAAATAGATCAGCGGCTTCAGGCTCCAGCCGTAGATGAAACGGAGCGTGCCGGTTACAGCGGCCAGACCGACGCTGGCTCCCACCACCAGGACCAGTTCGCTCGTCCACTGGTTGAGTATCGCCCAGAGGTAGGGCGCATTCTGTGCAGAAACGTTCTGTCCAGCGGCACGCAGCGCGCCAATTGCGGGTTCAGCGAAAGTCACCCCGATGCCCAGCAGCAGGGTGACCAACAACACCACCGGCAGGGATAACTTGCGCGGAAGGTTGCTGCCGATTATTTCGCCAAATGGCATCAGGCCGAGTTTCAGCCCTTCCATGAACAGCATCAGTCCGACGATCACGGCGAACAGGCCGCCCGTGACCAGCAGCGAGTCCTCCACCAACTGGCGCAGGATGATGATCTGAAACAGCACCAGGTACAGGGCCAGCGGTACCACGGCGCGAAGCTGCTCCATCAGCCGGACATTGAGATAGGGCTTGAGGATGGCGGCGATCTCGCCTGCTCGCAGTTTCGCAGCTTTGTGCGGCGCGGCCTGCCAGCGGCCCTCGGCATTGCGAACCGGTGCGGATACCAGATCACGCATAGGTATTTCGCGGCGACCGGCTCCGATCTTATGCAAGTAGTCGGCGTAACGAATGGGGTCTTTCATAGGGGCTTCAGTTGAGGGTGATCTACCGGTGAACGACCAACAGGCGGTCTCGTATTGTCGCGAGTCTGGCTAAAAGCCATTTCTTTGTCTACCGCGTACAAGTTTGCCTGCCTTTGATAGTCAATATTTTGACTTCAGTCATCATGTTGATTCATTCAGGGGTTTTGGTAAAGAACGGCTCCCTAGGCTGGAGAGCCGAAGTGCGAACGTGCCCAACCCACTGCGCGTTTCTAGGCGGGCGTCCAAATACCCGTTTTTGCGGTCCGTCGAGCATAGTCAGTGAAGTCCCGAGCCGGCCGGCCCAGTGCTTGTTGTACGCCATCGGTAACGGGTGTGTTTCGGCCATCCAGCACAGTGGTAAAGAGGTAGTGCACCAGCTCAATCAACTCGGCAGGCCATTGTTCCTGCTCCAGCGCCGCACGATATGCGTTCGGTGGGACTGCGATGAAACGGATATCGCGACCGGCCGCTTTTGCGATCTCATCGACAGCATCGGCAAACGTCAGCGCCCGCGGCCCGGTCAGCTCATAAAGCTGGCTTGAATGTTCGGGTTGGGTCAGCGCCTGGACTGCAATCTCGGCAATGTCTTCCACATCGACAAAGGGCTCCGCGATGTTGCCGACGGGAAGCGCCAGTTCGCCCTGAAGAATGGGCTCCAGGAAATGCGCCTCACTGAAGTTCTGGGAGAACCAGCTGCAACGAAGGATGGTCCAGTCGATGCCGCTGTTCTGTATAACGCGTTCGGCGTGTTCCGCTTCGACTTCGCCGCGCCCGGACAGCAGCACCAGTTTGCCGACGCCGCTTTTGACGGCCAGATCGGTGAACGCCTGAACCGTTTCGACTGCGCCCGGTACGGCGATGTCCGGCTGGTAGGAAATATAAACCGCGTGAACGCCATCAAGCGCTGCCTCCCAAGTGGTCCGATCCTCCCAGTCGAAGAGTGGATTCGCCTGCCGGGATCCGAGGCGCACGGGCAGTCCCGCGGCTTTAAGACGTTGAGTAATCCTGCGCCCTGTTTTACCGGTCGCGCCGAGAATGAGGACCGTGCCTTGAGTGTTCATCGCGTTCATCTCCATCGGGCCAATGTGAGTGATACTCACGTTAAAAAGATGATAAACGCTCATGTTCTACCGTCAACCAGCTCAAAGGGGAAACCGACGTAAGGCATTGCCCCCTTGGGTGCGAGAAAGGGCGGTGCTAAGGTGAGTACATGTCATGTTATTTTTCGGGGAAAATGCAGTGCCGAAGAAAACCACCACCGGGCGCGAACAGTCCTTTTCAGAGCCTGCCCGACGCACCCCCACGCAACAACGCAGTCGCGAGCGGCAAGAGCGAATACTGGCGGTGGCGACGCAGCTAATCGCGAGCAAAGGCAGCGACTCGCTAAAGATGAGTGAAATTGCCGAGCGCTCGGAAATCTCGATTGGGTCGCTTTATCAATACTTTCCAGACAAGAGCTCAGTGATTCGCACGCTTGCCGAGCGCTATAACGCCGAGAGCCGCCGGTGTATAGAAGCGGCACTGGTGGCGGTCCAGGACGCGCATGGATTGCGTGCGGCCTATTCGGACTTGCTCGAGCAGTATTACGACATCGTTCAGGCAGAGCCGGTGATGCGTGATATCTGGTCGGGGATGCAGGCCGACAAGCAACTGCTGGCGTTGGAGTTGGAGGAGAGTCGTGTGGCAGGCAGGTTGCTGGCCGATGCGATGCTTCGGGTCTTTCCAGGTAGTGATGTTCAGCAAGTCGCAGATACCGCTTTTCTGATCTGGCAAATGGGTGAGGCGACCATGCGATTGGCCATTACCTGCGAACCTGAAGAGGGGCGGCGATTGTTCGAAGCGTTCAAGCGCATATCGCTCGCAGAAATCATGCGGCCCGAGCGCCTGCATTCACTTGAGTCATTGATCGGCAGTGGGTCGAGCGAAGTCGACCCAGCTGTCGATTGAGCCTTTTAAACAAACGGTTGGCCAGCAAATCCACGAGGTAGTCTTTGCAACCCGGCCATGGCGGTAAGCCGCTCGGTCCAGGCTGAGCGCCAGTCATTGGCGGTGTGCGAGGCTTTGGCTTTGCGTGCGGCACGGCGCGCCGCATTGCGCTGGGCCTTGCGCGCTTCCTTGTACGCATCGGTGTTTCGGCAACTTCTGCATTTCACACGGTTCAGTTCTTGGGTGGACGTGAGGTTGCTGCCTTTGTGACCGCAGGCCAGATGCCCGCTGACTTTGAAATGGGTGACCATGGTACGTCTCCTTCGCGACGTGTAATCGTTTGACCCCCTGTAAACTCTAGCGTTCGCTGGCTACCTGGCGAGCAAAAAAAAGGCCTGCATGCGGGCAGACCAAGGTAATTCTTCAAAGGAGTAACTGACTATAGGGCGTGGGTTGTCAACGCGACGTGAAAGAAGTATCAAAAAAGCCCGGCATCAGGCCGGATTGGGTGGGTAACAGCAATCGACAGTCATGCGCAAACCCGGTAACGATGAACCACCGTTCATATGGCCTGAAACAGGCCCTGTTCTTGCCTCGCGTATCCGGATCGACTCATCTGAACCGTGGGAGCGGCGGGTCGACAGGTTTTAATGACGACAGCGTGTTTCGAATCAGCGGTGTGTCTTTTTCGATGTCGTTCAGCCGATCACGGATTCTGAGGGCAGTCGGGTGTCCCCCTTGATGATCGACCCAGTCGGCAATTTCCTTGCACGCGGCGGCAAGTCGAGCCTGCCGGGAGTCGAGCAGGGTGAGGAGGGTGGTGATGGACTCTTTTTCGGACATGGCAAACACCTCCGTTGAAGAAACCTGGCATAGGCAGCAAAAAGCCCGCGTGAGGCGAGCTTGCCGTTGGGGTTGCTGTTCCTTCAGTTGTTTTTCAGTATAGACCCGTAGCCGACAGGTGAATATCAACCTTGGCGGGCCAGCACTTGCGACGTTGAGTTCAGCCGTTGGCATTCGTGTCTGGCATCTGCTTCAACATCAAAACCATCCCCGATGAAGTCCTGCGTGCGCGTATCGGCAATGCGATACCAGACAGTGGCGTCAGGGGGTGGGTGACCGGTTTCTCCGGCTCGGCGGCCATGAATGATGATCTTGTTGCAACGCTTCACAACGAAAATGTCTTCCATGGCTTCACCGCAGCTGATACGTGTTCAGATCAACTATAGAAGTTCTTTGTGATCGTGCAAAAAATAGGCAGGTCAGTTCGTCGCTTCAGCACTGGCGAGCATACGCTCAAGGAACATTGCCAGTCCGACTTCCTCTGACTTGAGGCCTTTGCGCAACCTTGGCCGAGGCAACTCAGCCAAGGCTCCGAGCATAAAAGCGTCGAGCACCGCCGGATGGATGTAGCATTTTCGGCACACCGCAGGCGTGTTGCCCAATTGCCTGGCCACGTTCTTCACCATCTCTACCACGTGGCGCTTCGCATCAGACTCGGGTTCCCACTGCAATTCGCGCAACACGGACAACGCCAGAACACTGCCCGCCCAGGTGCGGTAATCCTTTGCCGTGAAATCGGCGCCGGTGAGGGTTTGCAGGTAAGCGTTGACGTCGGCGGAACTGACGGTATGTCGCTCGCCGTTTTCATCCAGATACTGAAACAGGTTCTGTCCGGGGATTTCCTGGCAGCGCTTGATGATCCGGGCCAGGCGTCGGTCTTTCACAGTGATCTGGTGCTCGACACCACTTTTGCCACGGAACTGGAACCGGATGGCACTGCCGTTGACTTCAACGTGACGGCTGCGCAGGGTGGTCAGGCCGTAAGAGCGATTGTCCCGGGCGTATTGAGTGTTTCCGACGCGGATCAGCGTCGCGTCGAGCAAGGTGATGACGGTGGCCAAGACTTTATCTCGACTGAAGCCAGGCGCGGCCAATAGCGTTTCCAGCTGTTTGCGCAGTTTCGGCAGCGCCAGGCCGAAGTCCCGCAGACGCGAGTATTTGTCGGTATCACGCACTTCGCGCCAGCGCGGGTGGTAGCGGTACTGCTTGCGACCGCGAGCGTCGCGGCCGGTGGCTTGCAGATGGCCGCACGGGTCAGCGCAAATCCATACATTGGTATAGGCCGGTGGCACGGCGAGGGCGTTCAGACGTTTGATTTCCTCCGGTTCGGTAATGCGCTGGCCCGCAGGATCGAAGTAGCAGAACTTTCCACGCAGCAGTTTGCGGGTGATTCCGGGTTGCGTGTCATCGACATAGTGCAGGTCGGGTGGCAATACATCGGGCAGCGCGGTATCGGACATGGCGAGTCATCCTCGGCGACAAATCAGGGCCAGTACAGCCATTGACCGCACGCATTTGCCGTGGTGCCAGCGGATTTAAGCCAGGACTGCCACTGCTTTGATCTGTGCCCAGAGTTGCTGGCCCGGATGCAGGCCCAGCTGGTCTCGGGAGTAGCGGGTGATTCGTGACAGCAATGGCGTGCCGGCGGCGTTCAGGCGGATCAGCACGTGGGCGGCGTTGTCGGCACCGATTTCACTGATCACCGTCACCGGCAAGCGATTGAGGATGCTGCTTTGCTCAATGCTTCGCAGGCTCAGGCTGACATCGCGCGCGTGAACCTTGCAGCGCAGTGCCTGGCCCAGTGGCATGGGCGCGTGGGCGACGCGAATGCCCATATCGGTATCGGGTAGCTGCAAGGTCAGCAACTGATAGTGCGCGTCATACGCGCTGACATGCCCTTCGATCACCACGCCTGCATCGTCGCCCAGCGCCAACGGCAGGTCGAGACGGGCGAGGGTTTCGCCGATGGGGCCGCTGGCCAGTGCCTTGCCTTCGCTCAGCAAGACGATATGGTCAGCCAGGCGTGCGACCTCATCCTGTGAGTGGCTGACATACAGCACCGGGATGTCCAGCTCATCGTGCAAACGTTGCAGGTAAGGCAGGATTTCGTTTTTGCGCTGACTGTCCAGCGCCGCCAGCGGTTCGTCCATCAATAAAAGTCTCGGGCTGGTGAGCAGCGCGCGGGCGATGCCGACCCGCTGCCGTTCTCCGCCGGAAAGGTGCTGCGGGTGACGCTCCAGCAGGTGCCCGATTCCCAGCAGTTCCGTGGCATGGCCCATGTCCACCCGACGCTGCTGTTTCGGAATGCGTTTGAGGCCAAACTCCAGATTCGCCAGCACCGACAGATGGGGAAACAGGCTGGCTTCCTGGAAGACGTAACCCAGCGCGCGTTTATGCGGGGGCACGAAAATCTTGTTGTCGCTGTCCTGCCAGACTTCATCGTTGACCCGGATAAAACCCTGTTCAGCGCGTTCCAGACCGGCGATGCAGCGCAGGCAGGTGGTTTTTCCCGAACCCGAGTGTCCGTAAAGCGCCGTCACGCCCCGGCCCGGCAAATGCAGGTCCACGTCCAGGGCGAAGCCCGAATAACTCAGTTTCAGACGCACATCGATCATCGATCAGCTCCAGCCCGCTTTGGTTTTACGGCCGGAGTAGAGCACCAGCAACACCGCAAAAGAGAACACCAGCATCGCCCCGGCCAGCCAATGGGCCTGGGCATATTCCATGGCTTCGACATGATCATAGATCTGCACCGACACCACGCGAGTCTTGTCCGGGATGTTGCCGCCGATCATCAACACCACGCCGAACTCGCCAACGGTGTGGGCGAAGCCGAGGATCGCAGCAGTGATAAAACCGGGGCGTGCCAACGGCAGGATCACGCTGAAGAAGGTGTCCCATGGATTCGCGCGCAAGGTCGCGGCGACCTCCAATGGGCGAGTGCCAATGGCGGAAAAGGCGTTTTGCAGCGGTTGAACCACGAACGGCATTGAATACAGGACTGAGCCAACGACCAACCCCGCAAAACTGAAGGTCAGGGTGCCCAACCCCAGTGATTGAGTGAACTGACCGACAAAGCCATGAGGACCCAATGCCAGCAACAAATAAAAACCAATCACGGTGGGCGGCAGGACCAGAGGCAGGGCGACAATCGCCCCGACCGGGCCGCGCAACCAGGAGCGGGTGCGCGACAGCCATAACGCAATCGGAGTGCCGATGACCAGCAGGATGGCCGTCGTCAGGGACGCCAGTTTGAGAGTCAGCCAGATGGCGGAAAAGTCGGCACTCGTCAGCGTCATTAGAGTTGGTAACCGTAGGATTTGATGACAGCGGCGGCTTTCGGACCTTTAAGGTAGTCAACCAGGGCTTGGGCGGCCGGGTTGTCCTTGCCTTTGTTGAGGACCACTGCGTCTTGTTTGATCAGGTCGTGCATGTCGGCTGGAACGATCCATGCCGAACCGCCGATGACTTTGCCGTCTTTGAGGATTTGCGACAAGGCTACAAAGCCAAGTTCGGCGTTGCCGGTGGAGACGAACTGATAGGCCTGGGTGATGTTTTGGCCTTCAACGATTTTGGCCTTGACCTTGTCAGTCAGGCCCAGCTTGGCCAGCACCTGAGTCGCGGCCAGGCCGTAAGGTGCGGTTTTGGGGTTGGCGATGGCCAGATGCTGAAATTGATTGTCGCTGAGCACTTTGCCCTTGGCATCGACGTAGTCGTCTTTGGCCGACCACAAGGCCAGGGTGCCAATGGCGTAAGTGAAGCGCGACCCCTTGACCGTGTCGCCTTCAGCTTCAAGTTTTTGCGGCGTGGTGTCGTCTGCCGCGAGGAACACTTCGAACGGTGCGCCATTTTTGATCTGGGTGTAGAACTGGCCGGTTGCTCCGTAAGCCGCGACCAGTTTGTGCCCGGTGTCTTTTTCGAAATCAGCAGCGATGGCCTGGATGGGCGCAGTGAAGTTGGCCGCGACGGCAACCTGGACTTCGTCCGCCTGGGCGGTGCCGAGAGCGAAGGTTGCGATCAGGCTGGCGAGGCACGCAGGGGCAAAACGTGAGGCACGAATGGTCATGAAACGGCTCCGTGATAGGCGAGATTTGTGAAACGCTATATAGATGAATATATAGCGGAAGGCCTGCAAACGGAACGAGTTGGTTTCTGAGTGGGGAATCGGTATTGGCCGCGCATAACCCTGTAGTCGCTGGAGAAGCCTGCGTCCGGTTGCGAAGCAGCCGTAAAATCAGGCCACTCGGTGTAACAGATACACCATGGCGGCGGGATTTACGACGGATGCGCCGCCGGACGCAGCCTCGCGGGCTCGGCAGTTGCTACATGGATCGCGTTATCGATGGAGCAGCTTGGCCAGTCCGGCGTCCGCCAGGTGTCGGGTCAATTCTGCCGCCGTCATTTCAACGCCTAACCTGAATGCCTGCCCGGCCCACAGGTTGCTGAAATCCGCTTCGTCCTTGGCTCGCAACGGCATCAGCGCACCACCGGCGAGTGGGAAGGTCGGCGCTTTATCGCAGATCGGCCCAAGCTCGCGCATCACCCGATTGAGGATGCCGCGCGCCGGGCGACCGGTGAAAATGTTAGTGACGGCGGTCTCACTCTCTTTGGCGGTGCGCAATGCTTTGTAATGTGAGCCGCTGACCTTGGCTTCCGGTGTGAACAAGTAAGCCGTACCGACCTGCACCGCCGAGGCGCCCAACACAAAGGCGGCAGCCACCCCCCGCGCATCACTGATTCCGCCGGCTGCAATCACCGGCACGTTCACGGCATCGACAATCTGCGGCACCAAGGCAAAGGTCCCGACCTGGCTGCTCAGATGGTCACTGAGAAACATCCCGCGATGACCACCGGCCTCGTAACCCATGGCGATGATTGCGTCGCAGCCTTGCTGTTCCAGCCAGACGGCTTCTTCGACCGTGGTGGCCGAGGAGAGAATTTTCGCGCCGGTGGCTTTTACCCGATCCAGCAGGGATTTTTCCGGCAGGCCGAAGTGAAAACTGACCACTTCAGGGCGAAACGCTTCGACGACCTCGCAGGCAGCGGCATCGAACGGTGCTCGATTTGAAACCGGTGTCGGCGCGTCGAAATCGGCGCCCAGTTCCCGGTAGTAAGGTTCCAGCAAGTCCTTCCAGTCCCGGGCACGTTGCTCATCCGGAGGCGGAGGTTGATGGCAGAAATAGTTGATGTTGAACGGGCGCTGGGTATGTTGGCGAATCGTCTGCAACTCTTCGCGCAGTTGCTCGACGCTGAGCATCGCAGCCGGCATCGAGCCCAGACCGCCGGCGTTGCTCGTCGCGATGACCATGGCCGATCCATTGGCGCCGGCCATGGGGGCCTGAATGATCGGCAGTTCGATACCGAGCAGGTCGAGAATGCGGGTGTCTGGCCATTGGCTCATGTCATTGATGCTCCGACGTCAAAACAGGGCAGGAACGGTAGAACCGGTTTTTTACCAGCTATCGCGGGTGCAGGGCCAGTCGACTTTTGGCCGGCCTGCGGTTTGGCTGAAAGTCTTGTACGGCGAAATGTTGGTTTGTGGTATTTCAAGGGTCCACATCCTGATTGATTCCATTGAAAGGCAACGATGTTCAACGGTATTTTGATCGACAAAGACGACAGCGGTTACCGGGCCACACTGCAACAGATCAATGACGATCAACTGCCCGAGGGCGATGTGACGGTGCGCGTGGCGTACAGCACCTTGAACTTCAAGGATGGTCTGGCAATCACCGGCAGCAGTCCGGTGGTGCGAAAATTCCCCATGGTGCCGGGGATTGATCTGGCCGGCACTGTCGAAGTCAGTGATCACCCGGACTACAAGTTTGGTGATCAGGTCGTACTCAATGGCTGGGGCGTGGGCGAAGGGCATTGGGGTGGATTGGCGCAGAAGGCGCGCCTGAACGGTGACTGGCTGATCCCGCTGCCGAAGGAATTTACTACGGCTCAAGCAATGGCCATCGGCACCGCAGGCTACACGGCAATGCTGAGCATCCTGGCGCTGGAACATAACGGTGTGACGCCGGAGCAAGGCGACGTACTGGTGACCGGTGCCAACGGTGGTGTAGGCAGTTTCGCCATCGCGCTACTGAGCAAGCTGGGCTATCGCGTCGTCGCCTCCACCGGTCGTACGTCCGAGCACGAGTACCTCAAACAGCTAGGCGCCAGTGAAATCATCGACCGCGCCACGTTGTCCGAACCCGGCAAACCGTTGGCCAAGGAACGTTGGGCGGCGGTCATAGACTCGGTCGGCAGTCACACGCTGGCCAATGCCTGCGCCAGTACAAAGGCTAACGGCACGGTCGCTGCCTGTGGTCTGGCGCAAGGCATGGACTTCCCGGCTTCGGTCGCACCGTTTATTTTGCGTGGCGTGACATTGGCCGGGATCAACAGCGTGACCCAGCCCAAGGCCAGACGCGTACTGGCCTGGAATCGACTGGCCAAGGATCTGGACTTCGCGTTGTTGCCGTTGATCAGTCATGAAATCGGGTTGAGCGAGGCGATCGAAGCGGCACCGCGTCTGCTTGCCGGGCAATTGCGCGGGCGGGTGGTGGTCGACGTGAATCGCTGATCAGCGCGTCTCGCGTTCCAGCAATTGGCGCTTGCGCTCAACCCCCCAGCGATAGCCTGACAGGTTGCCGTCGCTACGCACCACGCGGTGGCAAGGAATCGCCACCGCCAGACTGTTAGCGCCGCACGCCTGGGCCACGGCGCGCACGGCTTTTGGCGAGCCGATGCGTTGGGCAATCTCGGCATAACTGGCGGTGCTGCCGGCGGGAATCTCGCGCAAGGCTTGCCAGACGCGTTCCTGAAACGCCGTGCCGCGCACGTCCAGCGGCAAGTCCAGGCCGACGGCTGGGGCTTCGATAAATCCCACCACCTGGGCGATCAGTTGCTCGAACTCATGATCTGCACCGATCAGGTTGGCGCGGCGAAATTTGTCCTGTAGGTCGCAGACCAGTTGATGCGGATCATCCCCCAGCAGAATCGCGCAAACCCCGCGTGCGCTTTGCGCCACCAGAATGGCCCCCAGGGAACATTGGCCGACGGCAAAACGGATGTCGGTATTGTGCCCCTCAGCGCGGTAGTCCCCCGGCTTCATGCCCAACAAATGATCTGCTGCTTCATAGAAACGACTGTTGGAATTGAAGCCGGCGTCATACAAGGCGTCGGTGACTGAGCCACCCTCCATCAGGCGTTCACGCACCTTGCGCGAGCGATGGGCCGTGGCATAACCCTTGGGAGTCAGCCCGGTGACGGCTTTGAACACGCGGTGGAAGTGGAAACTGCTGAGGCCCGCGGATTCTGCCAGCTCATTGAGCGTCGGCAGGTTTTCGGCGGATTCGATGTGCCGGCAGGCGGCGGCAACGGTAGCCGCGTGCTGGGCAGTGACGTCACTTTGATCTTTTGCGGCGCGTTTGCTTGGACGATAGCCCGCCGCTTGAGCCAGCTCCGGCGTTTCGAAAAATTCGACATTTTGCGGTTTCGGCAAGCGCGCCAGGCTGCTGGGGCGGCAGTAGATGCCGGTGGTTTTTACCCCATAGACAAACTGCCCGTCCGCGGCCGGATCGCGGGCGACGACTGCGGCCCAGCGAGGATCGATCTCGGTTGCTGTTTTAGTCGAATGAGTTGTCATGTCTGTATGTCCATTGACCCGTTTCATTCAGATTAATCAGGCGGCAGGGGCATCGCACTCCGGGTCTTGCGGTCAAATTCGAGCGCTTCATCCGGCCGTGCGAAACGTAAAATTGATCCTTTGTTCGCCCAGTCTCGGATGATGACCGTCCTTGATCGGCAGTACGCCGTGATAGCGCAAACGGTCCACGCCACCCCAGACCACGATGTCACCATGCAGCAACGGCACGCGACGGCTTTTATCGCTTCGTTCAAAGCCACCAAACAGGAACGTCGCCGGCAATCCTAGCGACACCGACACAATCGGGGCTGCGTAGGAACCTTCGTCTCTGTCCTGGTGCAATGACATCCTGGCCCCTGGGACATAACGGTTGATCAGGCAGGAGTCGGGGACGAAGTCCGCGAATCCCGCTTCACGCGCCGCTGCTTGGGCCAGTTCGAAAAACACCTCAGGCATCGCGGGCCAGGGTTGCCCGGTCTGTGGGTCATTGCGCGTGTATTTGTAGCCACTTCGGTCAGTAGTCCAGCCCAAGTCTCCGCAACTGCTTAACGCCACCGACATGGTAAAGCCGCCGGGTGTGACCATCTGCCGAAACGGTGCGGCCGCTAAAACCGCGTCCAGTGCGGTCAGTAACGGATCCAGCCAGGGCAGGGCAAAACCACGCAAGACGCAGGCTTGTTCACCGATCTGCTCGCGTCTGGGTGGCTGCTCGGGCTCTGTGTAGGCAAACAAATCCAGGGTGATGGGGCTCATGGCTCATAACGCATCGTGAAAGATGATTCCAAGAGTATGCCGTTTTCCGCTGTGCACGCGACTCACACCGTGGCGCATGTTCACTCGGTAATAGCCGCGAACACCTTTGACCGGCCGCTGGCTGACGGCAAAGATCAGGGCATCGCCTTTCTTCAGGTCAATGACCTGAGGACGTGACTGCATGCGCGGGCGCTGTTCGGTCAGGACGAATTCGCCGCCAGTAAAATCCTCGCCCGGTTCTGCCAGGAGAATCGCCACTTGCAAGGGGAAAACGTGCTCGCCGTACAAATCCTGATGCAGGCAGTTGTAGTCCTGAGGGCCATATTGCAGCAATAAGGGGGTTGGGCGTTCCTGACCGGCGGCATGGCAGCGTTGCAGAAATGCTTCGTGCGTGGCCGCAAAGCGCGTCGGCAGGTCCATGCATTCGTACCAGCGATTGGCAATCGGCACCAGTGCGGGGTAGAGCTCGCTGCGCAAACGGGCGACAGGATCCGGCAGGGGGTATTTGAAGTACTTGTACTCGCCGCGGCCAAAACCGTGACGAGCCATGTTCACCTGTGAGCGAAAGAGCTCAGGCTGCCCGTACAGGGCGCTGATTTCGTCGCAGGCCTTGGCACTCAGGAGTGATCGGATTATGGCGCAGCCATCCTGATCGAGTTGTTGCTCCAACATGTTCTGACGCCTTGACCAGATGTTTGATGGGTCAGTCTAGGCGACGGGGGAGGCGCGAACACTCCGGTGCTTGCGGTCAAATTTCAGCAGCAGGAGCAGACATCCATGCTGTCGCTCCGGGGCTGTTACAGCGCTTTGCTGACGCTGATGTCACTGATGACGTCATCACTCTGGCCATGAATGGCGTCAAGCGCCGCCTTGGCTTCTTCGGCGGTGCCGTTTTCAAGCTGGGCAAACTCGAAGCGGCGTTCGCCGTTGAGTTTGTATTTGATGACGTACTTGGTCGTTTGAGCCACGGTCTTACCTGCCTTGTTTCATGTGCGGACGTTACTCAGCTCAGTTTCGTGCTGGAGCGACGGATGATCTTGATCGAGTGTGTCAGGGTCGGTTTACGGGTCACGCTGATCGGCCGGCGGTTGACCGTGTCGATGGTGATGTTCCAGAAACCGGTGCTCGGTGCGGTAATCCGAGCCGGGAAGGTGTCGAATGCGCCGCCGTGGTAGGTGTGACGACCGCCATTTTTGAAGCTGCGGAAGTTGGCGTCGTTCATCAAGCGGATGTTGCACGTTTGGGAGCACTGGATGACGACGATGTCGTCTTCATTGAGGTGCTCGCGCTGGTGGATAAATTTCATGAGGCGCCTCCAGAAGGGCTTTTTCTACAAAATCAAAACGATAGCATGGGCGATGGGCGCAGTTTATCAGCCCGTACAGGTTATTATCCGGTCGTCGCGCTCCGCTTTGACAATTAAAACCGGTTATTCGCCTTCCCATGAGTGATAAAAGTGATAAGCCTCGGAGAAAATCAGCCATTGTGCTGTCGGAGGGTCTTTATCGGAGGTTTAGTATGAAGTGGGGTGTGTTAGTGCTGCCGTTAGCATTGGTCGTGAGTGGCTGCGCGAATGTTTCGGAGATCGACAAGACGCTACCAACCATGAGCGTGATCTCAGGCAAGAAGCCCCAGGAATACGCCCAGTGCCTGGTTGTACAATTGGCCGAGAGTCGTGGCGCCTTGCAGTTGGAATCGCAAAAAGACGGAATGCGTGTGATCGTTCCGGCGAAGTTCTCGTCGGACCCGGCCGCGGTCTTTGACATTGAAGAGCGCTCCAGTGGCAGCAGCATCAAGCTGCATGAGCGGATGTCCAATGTGCCAGTGCGGCCCATGGACGTACAGAAAGCCGCCAATACCTGTATTTCCGGCTGATAGACTAGCGAAGAACAACATTGATGCCGTCAAAGCTGTGCTTTGACGGCATTGTCATTTCTGGAGTCAGGCATGAAGCGAGAGCAGGTTCGGGAGCGCCATGCAGAGGGCCACATCTCTGCCACCCATGTGATTCAGAATCCGGCGGATCCAGGCGAATGGATCGTATTTTTCAAAAAAAGCGCCGGGCGCAGTTATTTTCTGGTGGACGATAACGATGAGGTCGAATCTTTCAGTCGTCTCGACGACTTGATCGAGGCCGTGCGTGGCCTCGGGATCAAATTCGCTGAAATTCACATGTAAGGTCGATGCCTTACTTGCAGACCACAACAACGCTGCGGTTCTTGAAATTGCCAACGTCGACACCCAGGGTCTTGTCGCTTTCCTTGGGTGCCGGCGTGCCGTCGGTCCCGACAATTCGGTAGCCGGTGCCAGCGCAGGAGGCATCGGCTTTTTCGTAGCACGTGGCCCAGGAGTTGGCTTCGCCGGAGCAATCGATGGTCAGCCCCTGTTCACCATTATTCAGGTAAGTCGTTTCCGAGGAGGCGCAGCCGCTCAGGGTCAATACTGCGATCAGTGGCAAAAATTTAGTCATGTCGTGGTCGTCGTCGGATGATAGGGCTAAGCGCTGTGACAGCGCTGGCATCAAAAGGTTATAGCGAAGGGCCACTTCGTTGCAGGCAATCACAAAAAAGCCCTGCGAAGGGGCAGGGCTTGGTCAAGACGGGTTCAGATCAAGTCTTGTCTTTACCGCGGCGTTTGACGGTTGGGTGTTCAAGCTGCAATACGGATGCCACTTCAATCGCAGACGCTTCGGTAGGGAATGGCCCGGTGATAATCTCGCCGCCGCCGAAGTTGTGTATCCACCACTGGCCGTCTTCCGCCTGTTTGATCAGGAACCCGTTGACGCTTTTTGCTTCCGACATCTATCTGCCTCGTTGGCTGGTTCAATTACGCAATGATAGCGCCAAATGCACTCGGAAAGTGCCGATGAGCGTATGGTGGTGCGATTGCATGTCTGGTGGAACCACTAGTGCCGGTTCGAAGTTATCTGCTATCTATTAGACGCTGCGGAACTATCTGCGGGAATATTTCTCTATGATGGCATCGGTTAGCCAGTGCGGGGCATTGTAAGGTGCGCGCCGCCTGATTAGACTGCGCCGAACTCGTACACACAGCCCTTTCAAGGACTTTTATGATCAAGAAATGCTTGTTCCCAGCAGCCGGTTACGGTACTCGCTTCCTGCCAGCGACTAAAGCCATGCCCAAAGAAATGCTGCCGGTGGTGAACAAGCCACTGATCCAGTACGGCGTCGAAGAAGCACTGGACGCTGGCCTGAACGAAATCTCGATCGTCACCGGTCGTGGCAAGCGCGCCCTCGAAGACCACTTCGACATCAGCTATGAGCTGGAAAACCAGATCAAGGGCACCGACAAGGAAAAATACCTGGTTGGCATCCGCAAGCTGCTGGACGAGTGCTCGTTCTCCTACACCCGTCAGACCGAAATGAAAGGCCTTGGCCACGCGATCCTGACGGGCCGCCCGTTGATCGGTGACGAGCCGTTCGCTGTGGTGCTGGCGGACGACTTGTGCGTCAACCTCGAAGGCGACGGCGTGCTGACCCAGATGGTCAAGCTGTACGAACAGTACCGTTGCACCATCGTCGCGATTCAGGAAGTGGATCCGCAGGAAACCAACAAGTACGGTGTAATCGCTGGCGAGTTGATCGCTGACGACCTGTACCGCGTTCGCAACATGGTCGAGAAACCGGCTCCGGAAGACGCTCCATCGAACCTGGCGATTATCGGTCGTTACATCCTGACTCCGGACATCTTCGAGCTGATCAAGCAAACCGAACCTGGTAAAGGTGGCGAGATCCAGATCACCGATGCGCTGATGAAACAGGCGAAAAACGGTTGCGTGATTGCCTACAAATTCAAGGGCAAGCGTTTTGACTGCGGTGGCGCCGAAGGCTACATCGAAGCAACCAATTTCTGCTTCGAGAACTTCTACAAGACTGGCAAGGCTTACTGATAGCTGTTGACCTGCTTGTATTGAAAAGCCACCTTCGGGTGGCTTTTTCATTTTCTGGCCCCAAATCGTTTGCAGTACTTGCCCGGCGGACGTCTGCGGGTATGCTTGTGGACTGCCGAGGAGATTGAAAATGGCCTTTGATTTTGATTTGTATGTGATTGGCGCAGGTTCCGGTGGTGTACGCGCTGCGCGATTTGCCGCCGGATTTGGCGCGAAAGTGGCCGTGGCCGAGAGCCGCTATCTGGGCGGCACCTGTGTGAATGTCGGCTGTGTGCCGAAAAAATTGCTGGTCTACGGCGCCCACTTCGCCGAAGACTTCGAGCAGTCGTCCGGGTTTGGCTGGACGCTGGGCGAGGCGCAGTTTGACTGGGCCACGCTGATCGCCAACAAGGATCGCGAGATCAATCGCCTCAATGGCATTTACCGCAATTTGCTGGTCAACAGCGGCGTGATCTTGCATGAAGGTCACGCCAAAATCGTCGACCCGAATACGGTCGAGATCAATGGCGAACGCCATACGGCTAAAAACATCCTGATTGCGACCGGCGGCTGGCCGCAAATCCCGGATATACCGGGGCATGAGCATGCCATCAGTTCCAATCAGGCTTTCTTCCTCAAGGAATTGCCAAAGCGTGTCCTGGTAGTCGGGGGTGGTTACATTGCCGTTGAGTTCGCGGGCATCTTCCACGGGCTGGGCGCCCAGACTACGTTGCTGTATCGCGGCGAGCTGTTCCTGCGCGGTTTTGACGGGGCGGTACGCAAGCATCTGCAGGAAGAGCTGACCAAGCGTGGCATGGACCTGCAATTCAATAGCGATATCGAACGCATCGACAAGCAGCCTGATGGCAGCCTGAAGGTGACGCTCAAGGATGGTCGCGAGCTGGAGGCCGATTGTGTGTTCTATGCGACCGGTCGACGTCCGATGCTCGATAATCTCGGGTTGGAAAACACCGGGGTCAAGCTCGACAAGAAAGGCTTTATCGAGGTCGACGAGCAGTATCAGACGGCCGAGCCCTCGATCCTGGCGCTCGGCGATGTGATCGGTCGGGTTCAGCTGACACCGGTCGCCTTGGCCGAAGGCATGGCCGTGGCGCGACGCTTGTTCAAGCCTGAGCAATACCGCCCGGTGGATTATAAAATGATCCCGACGGCCGTGTTCAGCCTGCCGAACATCGGCACTGTCGGTTTGAGTGAGGAAGACGCCCGCGAAGCCGGCCATGAGGTGGTGATCTTCGAAAGCCGCTTCCGCCCGATGAAGCTGACCTTGACTGAATGCCAGGAGCGCACGCTGATGAAGCTGGTGGTGGACGCCAAGACCGATAAGGTTCTCGGCTGTCACATGGTCGGGCCGGATGCCGGCGAGATCGTGCAGGGGCTGGCCATTGCCTTGAAGGCGGGGGCGACCAAGCGCGACTTCGACGAAACCATCGGCGTGCACCCGACGGCCGCCGAAGAGTTCGTCACCATGCGCACACCTGTCGCAGGTTAATCGTCCTTCGCTGCGTCTGGCGCTGTCGCACTGACCGCCGCCAGGCGCACGCTTTCATCCAGGCTTGCCTGAGTCTTGAGCAACTGGATTTCCAGCGCTTTGATTATCTGCGACTGTTCGTCGACACTCTGTTTCAACGACTGACCTTCCAGCAGTGCGACGCGCAAACGTTCCTGGAGGAGGGTGCGTTCGCTGTCGATGCGATGGACCTGTTCCAGCAATTGGTCCTGTCGACTGTTGGTTTGCTTGAGTTGGTCCTGCAACAGGCTCAACTCTCTTTGGGCACCACGGTTCTCGGTGAACAAGCGCTCATTGTCGCGGTGCAGTTGAGTGATCTCGTCCTGGCGCACCATTGCGCTTTGCTGCGCCTGGCGCAACTCCATTTGAATCTGCTGCACCTGGCTTTCGTGGCGGCTTTGTTCCTGCTCACGCTGTTCTTTGACGGCGTTACGGTAGTGCTCCAATGCCTCGCGCGCGTGCAGATGTTTTTCTTCCAGCGAGCGGATCTGCTCGTCCTTGTCCTGCAAGCGTAATTCGAAACCGGCCAGCGCCTGATTCAGCCCGGCGTTGCGGGTTTGTTCCGTCTGCAACATTGAGCGGGTTTCTTGAAGCGAATCCGATTCCTGTGTCAGCGCCAGGCTTTGCATTTCGTACTGCTGATGCAATTCGGTGTTGCTCTCCTGCGCTTCTGCCAACTGGCTTTCCAGTGTTTTGCGCTGCTGTTCGAATGCCTCGCGAGCCTGGTCGATGGGTTCCTGGGCCTTCTCCTTCAGACGTTGCGCCAAGCGTGACACCAGGCCTGCCAGCTCGTCATCGATAGGTTCTGGCGCGGGTTCGGCGCGCTCGCGGCCGTCATCCAGTTCTTTCAGATAGCGGTGGATCGTGGTTTTCGAGCCCGTGTTTCCCATTTCGATCCGTACTGCATCAATGCTTGGGTTTTCACCTCGGGCGAGAATCGCCAACCGTGCCGCTTGCACCACTGCTTTATTTACGCCGCCACGAGCCATGAGTTCTCCTACGATTTCGTACTGTGGTACATGCCACCAATGTACGCAGTGTACCATCTGAAAAATAAAGTTAAATGATGTCAGTTTGTCATGCGGGATATACTGGTATTACCCCGTGTGATGAGCCGTACAATGTGATTGCACCCGCCAAAGCGGTACGTTTTAGAGAGTTGAACCGATGACCGAGCTGGATCGATACCTACAGGCCGCCACGCGCGACAACACCCGCCGCAGCTACCGGGCGGCCATCGAGCATTTCGAAGTTAGTTGGGGCGGGTTTCTGCCTGCGACTGCCGACAGCGTCGCGCGCTACCTGGTGGCGTATGCGGGGGAGTTATCGATCAACACGCTGAAGTTGCGTTTGTCGGCGCTGGCGCAGTGGCACAACAGCCAGGGTTTTCCCGACCCGACCAAAACGCCGGTGGTACGTAAAGTCTTCAAGGGCATTCGCGCGTTGCACCCGGCCCAGGAGAAACAGGCCGCACCCTTGCAGCTTCAGCATCTGGAGCAGGTGGTTGCCTGGCTGGAACTGGAAGCACAAACCGCCAAATCTCAAGATGATCAACCGACTCTCCTGAGAGCAAGGCGCGACATGGCGCTGATTCTCCTCGGATTCTGGCGCGGGTTTCGAAGTGATGAGTTGTGCCGTGTACAGATCGAACACGTTCAAGCGATCGCAAACTCAGGCATCACGCTTTATTTGCCGCGAACCAAGAGCGACCGCGAGAACCTCGGCAAGACCTACCAGACCCCAGCCTTACAGCGTCTTTGCCCGGTGAGCGCCTACATTCAGTGGATCACCGAAGCGGCCCTGGTTCGCGGGCCGGTCTTTCGAGGCATCGACCGCTGGGGCCACTTGAGCGAAGAGGGGCTGCACGCCAACAGCGTCATCCCGCTACTGCGGCAGGCCCTGGAGCGTGCCGGCATTCCCGCCGAGCACTACACCAGTCACTCCTTGCGACGCGGGTTTGCCAGTTGGGCGCATCAAAGCGGTTGGGACTTGAAGTCGTTGATGAGCTACGTGGGCTGGAAGGATATGAAGTCCGCCATGCGCTATGTTGAAGCCAGCCCGTTTCTCGGCATGGCCCGACTCACCGAAAAGCCGTTGGCGCTGTAGATCACATTTTCTTCTATTAATACCGTCGGCTAATAGCGAAAACAAATCAGCAGCATGAGGTTTGCCAATGAGCCATCCGGTGATCGAGTGGGTAGGATTCACCCCATCAACTTGTTAACCAAACTTTTCAACCCTGACGGAGAGTCATCGATGCCTATCATCAACAGCCAAGTTAAACCATTCAAAGCTGACGCCTTCAAAAATGGCGACTTCGTACACGTGTCGGACGCTGACCTGAAAGGCAAGTGGTCTGTCGTTTTCTTCTACCCGGCTGACTTCACCTTCGTTTGCCCGACCGAGCTGGAAGACCTGGCTGACAACTACGACGCGTTCCAGAAACTGGGCGTCGAGATCTACAGCGTTTCCACCGATACCCACTTTGCCCACGCTGCCTGGCACAACACTTCGCCAGCTATCGGCAAGATCCAGTACACCATGATCGGCGACCCGACTCACGCCATCTCCCGCAACTTCGACGTGTTGATTGAAGAAGCAGGCCTGGCTGACCGTGGCACCTTCGTGATCAACCCTGAAGGCCAGATCAAAATCGTTGAACTGAACGATGGCGGCGTTGGCCGTGACGCTTCCGAGCTGCTGCGCAAAATCAAGGCTGCCCAGTACGTCGCTGCTCACCCGGGCCAGGTTTGCCCAGCCAAGTGGAAAGAAGGCGAGGCCACTCTGGCTCCGTCCCTGGACCTGGTCGGCAAGATCTAAGTCTGTGAGCGCTGCATCAGGGCGGTACGCCGCACCTGCTCAGTAAGCTGCACCGCCCTCAAAAACGCCCGGGCGAGATTCGCTCGGGCGTTTTTTTATGCCTGCTTTTTATGAAACAGCAAAAGGAAATCGCCCGTATGTTGGACGCCAATCTTAAAGCCCAGTTGAAGTCGTACCTGGAACGGGTCACCCAGCCGATCGAGATCGTTGCTTCCCTCGACGACGGTGCGAAATCCCAGGAATTGCTTGAACTGTTGAAAGACGTTGCCAGTCTTTCCACGCAAATTACCTTGCTCGATAACGGTGACGATGCACGCAAGCCATCGTTCTCGATCAATCGCCCGGGAGCCGATATCAGCCTGCGTTTCGCCGGCATCCCGATGGGCCACGAATTCACTTCGTTAGTGTTGGCGCTGCTGCAAGTCGGCGGCCACCCTTCGAAGGCCAGTGCTGAAGTGATCGAACAGATTCGCTCACTCAAAGGCGAGTTCAGCTTCGAGACTTACTTCTCGCTGTCCTGCCAGAACTGCCCGGACGTCGTTCAGGCGTTGAATCTGATGGCCGTGCTGAACCCGAACATCCGTCACGTCGCCATCGACGGTGCACTGTTCCAGGCCGAAGTCGATGAGCGCCAGGTCATGGCGGTGCCCAGTGTCTACCTCAACGGTGTGAATTTCGGCCAGGGCCGCATGGGCCTGGAAGAGATCCTCGCCAAGCTAGACACCAGCGGTATCGAGCGTCAAGCCGAGAAGCTCAGCGCCAAGGACGCATTCGATGTATTGGTCGTTGGCGGTGGCCCGGCCGGTGCGGCGGCTGCCATCTACGCGGCGCGTAAAGGCATTCGCACTGGTGTGGCGGCGGAACGTTTTGGTGGGCAGGTGCTCGACACCATGGCCATCGAAAACTTTATTTCCGTGCAGGAAACCGAAGGGCCGAAACTGGCCAGTGCCCTTGAAGAGCACGTTAAGCAATACGACGTCGATATCATGAACCTGCAGCGGGCTACCGCGTTGATTCCAGCGAACAATCCTGGCGAGTTGCATGAGGTGCGGTTCGAAAGCGGTGCCACGCTGAAAACCAAGGCGCTGATTCTTGCCACGGGCGCGCGCTGGCGTGAAATGGGCGTGCCGGGCGAGCAGCAATATAAAGCCAAAGGCGTATGTTTCTGCCCGCACTGTGACGGTCCGCTGTTCAAGGGCAAGCGTGTGGCGGTGATCGGCGGCGGTAACTCCGGCGTTGAAGCGGCGATCGATCTGGCCGGCATCGTGTCTCACGTAACGCTGCTGGAGTTCGACGTGCAATTGCGCGCCGACGCGGTCTTGCAGCGCAAGTTGCACAGCCTGCCCAACGTCACTGTGATCACCAGTGCGCAGACCACCGAAGTGTTGGGCGACGGACAGAAGGTCAACGGCTTGCGTTACAAGGATCGTCAGTCAGACGAGTTGCGTACGATCGAGCTGGAAGGCATCTTTGTGCAGATCGGTTTGCTGCCTAACACCGACTGGCTCAAGGGCACTGTCGAGTTGTCGCCTCGTGGCGAGATCATCGTCGATGCTCGCGGTGAAACCTCGATGCCGGGCGTGTTTGCCGCCGGTGACGTGACCACCGTGCCGTACAAACAGATCGTGATCGCCGTGGGCGAGGGTGCGAAGGCTTCCCTGAGCGCGTTCGATCACCTGATCCGGACCTCGGCCCCGGCGTAAACGCCGACGCTGAGAACAAAAAAACCCCATGAGTGATCATGGGGTTTTTTTGTGCGTTGCGCAGATCAAATGCGGGAGCGGGCTTGATTTGTGGTGGGGCTTACAGTGGCGCAGGCTGGATGATCTCAACCCAGTACGCATCCGGGTCCTTGATGAAGGCCAGGCTTTTCATGCGCCCGTCATTCAAGCGCTTCTGGAAATCACAGCCCAGCGCTTCAAAACGCTCGCACGCTGCGCGGATGTCCGGTACGGAAATGCAGATATGACCGAAACCACGCGGGTCAGTGTTGCCGTTGTGGTAGGCGAAGTCAGGGTCGTTCTCGGTCCCGTGGTTGTGGGTCAGTTCGAGAATGCCAGGGATCGACTTCATCCACTCGGTGCGTGCAGCGGCGTCGGCCGGGATCTGGTTTTTGTCGACCAGGGCCAGGAAATACAGACTGAATTCCGCTTCCGGGAAATCGCGTTTTTCCACCAGCGAGAAACCGAGGATGCGCGTGTAGAAATCCAGGGACTTAGTGATGTCCTTGACCCGAAGCATGGTGTGGTTGAAGACGAACTTCTGGGTCGCGGTGTCAGGCTGGGCGGTGACGCCTGGGAAAGTGTTCAATTCGTGCAGGCTCATGGGCCCTCCGGAAAATAAGTGGGGCTAACGAATGGCGACAATGATACGCAACGCCTCAGACATCACCAAACCAAAACCGTCAGCTATTGCCTGACAGGCGGGCGAGGCTCAGACTTTACCGCTCAGTCCGTGAGTGTTTATTGCAATGGTTCGATTCTGTCACTCGATGTTCATCATGCTCGGCATCTTGTCTGCGATTGCCAGCGCTCATGCACAGGTGCCACAGGTGCCACAGGTGACATGGCCCAGTGGCTGGGAAGTCGAAGCCCTTGCGCAGGACGATGCCGGCGCTAAAGTGTCCCGTCAGCGCGCGGTCAAAAACGATCAAAGCGGCACGCCGGTGATGGTCATGGAATTGACCATGACTCAGGTGGAAAGCGGTCACCAGGTGAATGTGCAAGGCGTGTTGCTTGAAATGCGTAAAGCGGTGCAAAAGGACTTCTTTCAAAGCGGCTACCAAAGTGTCTGTAACAAAGTGCATCCCACGACACTGAGCCACCTGTCGGCCCTGGAAACTACCTGCACCATTACTCAGAACGGACGACATGTGCTGTCGCAAACATTGGTGGGGGCGGTGGATGCCGATAACGCCTATGTTCTTTCCTACGCGGGGCAAGCCGAGGCTTATAAGGAAAGCCGGGAAGAAATTGAAGCAGTCCGTAACAGCCTGAAACTTTAGTGTCGGCGTTTAACGTGGCGACGGATTTGGGCGGGTTTCGACATTTTTAGATACCCAAAGGCATTAAGCATAAAGTTAATCGGCAAGTTGCGAGTTGATCCACGCCGATCGTTGCATTTAGAAGGCATCCATAAAAAAGCCCTGCACTGGCAGGGCTTTTTTATAACCGCTAGCTGTTAGCTGCGCAGCCAAGAGTCAACAGTGGATGCACCGTATTGTTCCTTCCAGGCCTTCAGGCCACGGTGGTTGCCACCCTTGGTTTCAATCAGTTCACCAGTGTGCGGGTTCTGATAGACCTTGACCACGCGAGCACGGCGGGTTTTAGGTGTTTTTGCTTGTTGCAGACCGGATTTTGCCGGGTTCGGATCGAGAATGGCGACGATGTCACGCAGGCTCTTGCCGTAGGTTTTCATCAGCCCCTGGAGCTTTTCTTCGAATTCGATTTCTTTCTTGAGCCCGGCATCGTTCTTCAGCGACTCCAGCTGCTTGAGCTGTTCCTGAAGGGCCTTTTCAGCTGCACGAAATTCAGCGAGTCTGGACAATATCTTTACTCCAATAGTGTGTTTGGCTGATACCAACCGCAAACAAAGCTATAAGCCAAGAGCCTTGAAGCGACTCGGTGATAGTGGCTCACCTGCCAGTTTTGCACAGGCTTGAAAAATTGTAGTAGTTAATTGGCCAAGAGTAAATCCTGACGTTTTTTTCATGTAACAACCGTAGTCTTTTGATTCAATTTGGTGCGGGTTGTCGATGTCCCGTCGCTTAAAGTCACTAGTTAATGGTGGGTTAATGCGTTAATGAACTCTGCGCCGGGCATCGGTCGACCGTACAGATATCCTTGCAGGAAGTTCACGCCGTGGGCGCTCAGATAGTCACTTTGCTCCTGTGTTTCCACACCTTCGGCGACGATTCCCAGATCGAGTTTGGCCGAGAGTTCGATGATGGAATCCAGAATGTGCCGCGAAAGCACGTCGATGCCGATCATGGCAACGAAGCTCTTGTCGATTTTCAGGAAATCCACATTGAACTGACGTAAATAACCCAGGCTGGAGTGCCCGGTGCCAAAGTCGTCAATCGCGATCATAACGCCCAGCGCATGAAGCTGTTCGAACAACTGGAGCGTAACGTCGCTCGGCTTGATCAGTTCGCGTTCGGTCAGTTCCAGCACCAGGTTGATGGAGCCGGGTGCGAAGGCGCGGAGAAACTCACGACAGTCTTCGACCAGTTTCAGGTCGTTGCAGTGACTGGCGGTGATGTTGATGGCGATGTGAAAGGGTTCATTGAAGGAGGAGGAAACAGGCCCCAGCCATTGGGCGGTCTGTCGCATCAGTGAACGGGTCATGGGCACAATCAGCCCGGAATCTTCGGCAAACGGGATGAACATTTCAGGGCGTACCAGGCCTTCCTTCGGGTGTTTCCAGCGCATCAGCACTTCAGCGCCGGACCACTTTCTGGTATCGCCATGCACAACCGGCTGAAAATACGGGACAAACTCTTGCGCAGCCAGGGCGCGCTGCATCTCGCGAGTAGGCGACCATGAGCGCTTCTGCAGGACGTGTCCGAAGGCGCCGGAGACCACACCAAAAAAAATCAGCAGGCTGAACAGCGGCGGGTATTCGCCGGCCATGTAGCGCCAGATTTCGCTCTCGGGGTAACCGGCGACGACGGTAAAGCCATAGCGCGAGGAAGTGAGTTCGCTTTCGGCGACGGGCAAGGTGGGCAGGGGGTCTTTGTGGACTTGGCCGTCGGCGGACAACCAGTTCGGTCCCACTTGCAGCAGCAGCGACGTCTTGCGACCAATCAGGCGCAGCACGTTGCTTAAGTGGTAACCGTCCAGGGTCGTCAGTGCGCCCTGTTTTCCCTCGCTCAGGCGATACACCAACAATGCGGTATTAGGGGTGACCGGGTTGCCACTCATGAGTAACAGCCTGCCTTGCGCATAGTCGCCGGCAGTGATCTTCTCCTGGGAATCGCCGAATAAAGAGCTGCAATAAATGGTGTCGTCCCATACCAGACTGGCGGAGCGCACGAACGGGCGGCGGGTGACCTGTTCGCGCAGGGCCAACTTGACGTCGTTGCAATTTTTGCCAGCCAGCGGTACCAGTTCGCGAGCGGACTGGGCCGTATTGTCGAGCATCAGATCGAACTGGCGCAGGGCTTCCTCTGCGGTCTGTCGGCTGCTGTGCTCAAGGGCCCGTTCAGCCTGCATATATAGAATGGCACAACCCAGTATTACCGGGGGCAGCCCACACAGCAGGGTCACCATAATACGGGTGCGCAACGGGCGACGGCTTTTGGCAGTCAATGGCATCCGGGAAATCTCTCACGAAGAAGCAGGGCTCTATAATGCAGGCAGGACGACCACACGCCTCCCAAAAAAAGCTCAATTGATGGCCATAATAGTCGGCCCTCGGCGCTTGTGCCGTTAAACGGGTGTTTGATCTGATGGCCAGCTTGACATAGGCCGGTTTGACGGGGGGCGCTATCGTGCCTTGGTGGCATGCTGATGCTGGCGTGGATTTTCCTCTGCAACAAACCCCTTGCACGATTAGGGAAATAGGGGATTTGATACAGAAGGCGGACAAACCGTTTTACGCTGTGTAGAATCGGGTTACGCATACAATAATAAACGCCTTCTGGCAGCAGAAGCCTCGCCCGCAAGAGCCTTGGGTCGACAATGAAGAGTTTCGGGTTTCAATTGATCTACGGTGACTTCCTCGCCCGCAGTGTGCGGGGCATTTCCTGTGCGCCGCCCGCCGGTCTCAGCATTGCTAATAACTAACATTTGTTAATTCCAAAAGCATGATGAGGCGCCAAAATGGCAGATTTATACGAAAACCCAATGGGCCTGATGGGCTTTGAATTCATCGAATTCGCATCGCCAACCCCGAACACCCTGGAGCCGATCTTCGAGATCATGGGCTTCACCAAGGTGGCGACCCACCGTTCCAAAGATGTGCACCTGTATCGCCAGGGCGCGATCAACCTGATCCTCAACAACGAACCGAACAGTGTGGCCTCTTACTTCGCGGCCGAACACGGCCCGTCGGTTTGCGGCATGGCTTTCCGGGTCAAGGATTCGCAGCTCGCCTACAAGCGCGCACTGGAAATCGGCGCCCAGCCGATCCACATCGAAACCGGCCCGATGGAACTGAACCTGCCGGCGATCAAAGGCATTGGCGGCGCGCCGCTGTACCTGATCGACCGCTTTGGTGAAGGCAGCTCGATCTATGACATCGACTTCGTGTTCATTGAAGGCGTGGACCGCAACCCTGTTGGTGCCGGTCTGAAGATCATCGACCACCTGACCCATAACGTGTATCGCGGTCGCATGGCCTACTGGGCCAACTTCTACGAGAAGCTGTTCAACTTCCGCGAAATTCGCTACTTCGACATCAAGGGCGAATACACCGGCCTGACCTCCAAGGCCATGACCGCGCCGGACGGCATGATCCGCATCCCGCTGAACGAAGAATCGTCCAAGGGCGCCGGGCAGATCGAAGAGTTCCTGATGCAGTTCAACGGTGAAGGCATCCAGCACGTTGCTTTCCTGTCCGATGACCTGCTCAAGACCTGGGATCACCTGAAAAGCATCGGCATGCGCTTCATGACCGCGCCACCGGAAACCTACTACGAAATGCTCGAAGGCCGTTTGCCGAACCACGGCGAGCCGGTTGATCAACTGCAAGCGCGCGGGATTCTGCTGGACGGTTCGTCCGAGTCGGGCGACAAGCGGCTGCTGCTGCAGATCTTCTCGGAAACCCTGATGGGGCCGGTGTTCTTCGAATTCATCCAGCGTAAAGGCGACGATGGTTTCGGCGAAGGCAACTTCAAGGCATTGTTCGAATCGATCGAGCGTGACCAGGTTCGTCGTGGCGTACTCGCCACCGACTAATCCGCCACACCGCTAAACAATGTGGGAGCGGGCTTGCCCGCGAATGCAATCGTTCATTCAACACATCAGTTGACTGACACGACGCCTTCGCGGGCAAGCCCGCTCCCACATTTGGTTTTGTGCGTGGCTTAAGGTCGGCGGTGCCGCATCAGGTGTTTGAAGCCTTCGAACACCAGCACCACCACCGCGAGCCAGATTGGAATATAAGTCAACCATTCCCCGGGCTTGATGCTTTCTCCGAGCAGCAATGCCACACCCAGCAACAACACCGGCTCGACATAACTCAACAGCCCGAAAAGACTGAACGGCAACAAGCGGCTGGCGATGATGTAGACCACCAACGCCGAAGCGCTGATCACCCCGAGAATCGGGATCAACAGCGACAGCCATGGGTGTTGATCGAACACGCCAAAGCCCTGTTCACCACTCTGCACAAACCAGAAGGCCAACGGCAGCGTCAAAGCCATGTCCATCCATAAGCCACCAAGGTTGTCCGTGGCCAGACGCTTGCGCAGCACGAAGTAGGTCGGATAACCGATGCACACCAGCAAGGTCGCCCAGGAAAACCCTCCGACCTGATAGACCTCATTGGCCACGCCGAGGCAGGCGAAAAACACCGCGATCTTTTGCAGATAGGAGAGACGCTCGCCGTAGGCGATTCGTCCGGTCAGCACCATCGTCAGCGGCAGCAGGAAATACCCCAGCGACACGTCCAGGCTGTAGCCGTTGAGCGGTGCCCACATGAACAGCCAGAGCTGTACACCGAGCAGGGCCGAGGAGGCGACCAGCGCGGCGATCAATTTCGGATGTGCGGTGGCGCGCCGAACAATCTCGATCACACGCGTCCATTCCCCGGACACCACCATGAACACGGTCATGCAGGGCACGGTCAACAACATCCGCCAGCCGAAAATTTCCACGCCGCTCAGGGGGGTGAGCAACGATGTGTAGTAATACATGACGGCAAACAGCACCGAGGCTGAAACCGATAAAGCGATACCTTTAGACAAACTGCCCTCGCGAGGTTGAACGTAAAACGGGGCGCAGAGGATACGTGGTTTTCGTATCAAATATTGTCCGATCGATCAACACAGATCGAATGTGGGAGCGGGCTTGCTCGCGAATACAATCGTTCATTCAACATTTCAGTTGGCTGACACGACGCCTTCGCGAGCAAGCCCGCTCCCACATTAGTTTGTGTTTGTTCAGTTGGTGCGGGGTTTACGGCCAGACACAAAATGGCTCACATCATTAAACCCCGGCGTTGACGAATGCCCAGGCACCACAAGCGAATCAATAAACGCCTCATCCAGCGCCGTAATCTTCACCGCCTGCGCCTTGGTGTACGCGTCCCACTGTTCCTCGGTACGCGGTCCGACAATCGCCGAAGTCACCGCACCGTTGTTCAGCACCCAGGCAATCGCAAACTCGACAATCCCCACGCCACGTTCCTGGGTGTACTGCTGAATCTGCTGGGCAATGCGCAACGACTCAACCCGCCATTCGGTTTCCAGAATGCGTTTGTCTGCACGCCCGGCCCGGCTGTTGGCATCCGGTTTCACGTCCGGCGCGTATTTTCCGCTGAGTACGCCGCGCGCCAACGGACTGTAAGGCACCACACCGAGGCCATAATTGTGCGCGGCGGTAATTTGCTCGGTTTCAGCCTGACGGTTGACGATGTTGTACAGCGGCTGACTGATCACCGGCCGGTCTACCCCCAGTTGATCGGCCACCCGAATCACCTCGGCGATGCGCCAGCCACGGTAGTTCGACAAGCCCCAATAACGAACCTTGCCCTGACGAATCAAATCGCCTATCGCCGACACAGTTACCTCCAGCGGCGTGTTGTTGTCTTCGCGGTGCAGGTAATAGATGTCGAGATAATCAGTGCCCAAACGGGTGAGGCTGGCGTCGACGCCATTAAAGATGTGTTTGCGGCTCAGGCCACTGCGGTTCGGCACACCATCCACCGGGCCGAAACCGACCTTGGTCGCCAGCACCCATTCGTGGCGGTTACCGGCAATCGCTTCGCCGACGATTTCTTCAGAGCGCCCGCCGGTGTAAACGTCGGCGGTGTCGATGAAATTGATGCCCTGGTCCCAGGCCTTGTCGATGATTCGCAGGGAATCTTCGGTGCTGGTCTGTTCGCCGAACATCATGGTGCCCAGGGTCAGGGTAGAGACCTGTAAACCCGAATGACCCAGCGTGCGATAGCTCATGAGGAAATCCTTTTACCTGTGGGAGAAAGGCTCAATCAAATACCAGAACCGTCGTCGGGATCAATCGGAATTATCGACACAGTCCCCCTGTGGGTGGGTGGTAATAAACGGCAATGTTTAATCGGTCTGGCTGGATGGGGTTGGAGGCTACATATCCTTGCGCCGTTGCCTACGACTGCGCCAGAATCCGCCGGCTTGTGCGCCTTGGGCCTGGGCTCTATCGTTTGCTCATCGCTGAAAAACAGCGATCGGGTTTGGTAGCCCGATTAGCGTAAGGTGCAATGCATCACCATTTGCTGCGTTTATTCGTCTCTGCTTTATGGTGGTCATGCACAGGGCGTCTTCGGACGCGCCGGTTACCTTGCGCCCGGTCTACCAACCTGCGTATGGCCGCCACCCATCCGTTTGGTAGCGATGGTGATGGCTCCTGTTAATAGCGCAAGGAGTTTCATCTATGTTCAAGATCACACCCAACCCACCCGAAACCGACGACGTTTCCCCCTACGAATCCACCGATCCCAAAAAACTCAACACCGCCGCCGACCGCGCCCTCGATTACTACCTCAAACCAGTCATCCCCAAAGACACCCCACGCAAACCCAGCACGATTTACTTCGTCGGCCCCGAGACCGATAACGAAACCTTGCTGGTCAACGCCTGCGAGACGTTGGCGTCAGCAAGTGTGATGTTGAGTGATTTCGCCGGGCAACTGAACGGTACGCAGCGCCATACCCTGCTGGGCATTCAACACTCCGTCATGCTGGGTGAGCTGGCGGTAAACCGGATGCTGGATAACGTCGACCCGCACGGCTAACTCGGCCGCACATGAAAAACGGCCCGCAAGGGCCGCTTTTGTAGGCGTGGATCAGGTTTACACCCGCAACGTCCGCGTCATCCGCAGCGCCAGCAAGCTGCCGCACACAATCACACCCGCCAGCAGATATAGCGCAGCATCGGTCGAACCGGTGCTGTCCTTGACCCAACCTACCAGGTAAGGGCTGAGGAAACCCGCCATCTGCCCCATTGAGTTGATCAGCGCCAAACCACCCGCTGCCGCACCTGCGCTCAGCAGTGCCGTCGGCACTGGCCAGAACATCGGCAAACCGGTGAGGGCGCCCATGGTGGCGAGGGTCAGCCCGAGAATCGCAATAGCCGGCGTCGTTGCAAAGTTCACTGCGATCAGCAGACCCACCGCTCCCATCAACATCGGTACCACCAAATGCCAGCGGCGTTCCTTGCGCAGGTCCGCCGAGCGACCGACCATCAACATGAACACCGCCGCCAGCAAGTACGGAATCGCACTCAACCAGCCAATCACCAGGTTATCGCTGAAGCCCAGGTTCTTGATGATCGACGGCAGCCAGAAGTTGATCGCGTACACACCGCTCTGGATGCAGAAGTAGATCAGACCGAACGCCCAGATCGCCGGGTTCTTGAACACCGCCGACAGCGAGTCGGTGGTGGTTTTCGGTTTGTTGGCCAGGTCTTGGGCGTGATCCGCTTCCAGCACCGAGCGCTCAAACGGGGTCAGCCATTTGGCATTGGCATAGCTGTCGCTCAGCAGGAAATAGGCAAGGGCACCCAGGATGACGGTCGGAATGCCTTGCAGCAAAAACATCCATTGCCAGCCGGCCAGGCCGCCCTGGCCTGCGCCAAAGTGATTGAGGATCCAGCCAGAGAACGGACTGCCGAGCAGGCCGGATACCGGGATTGCCGACATGAACAGCGCCATGATGCGGCCACGGCGGAAGGTCGGGAACCATTGCGAGAGATACAGCACCACGCCCGGGAAGAACCCGGCTTCAGCGGCGCCGGTGAACAGGCGCAACGTGTAAAACTCGGTCGGTGTCGTGACGAACAACAGGCAAGTCGAGAGCGTGCCCCAGACGATCATCATCAGCGCGATCCAGCGCCGTGGGCCGAATCTGGTCAGGGCCAGGTTGCTCGGAACGCCGCACAGCACGTAGCCAATAAAGAAGATCCCGGCGCCGAGGCCGTACACGGTTTCGCTGAATTTCAGGGCGTCGAGCATCTGCAGTTTGGCAAATCCAACGTTCACCCGGTCGAGGTAGTTGAACAGGTAGCAGATGAAGATGAAGGGGATCAAACGCAGGGTAATGCGTTTGTAGACGGCGTTTTTCTCGTCAACGATGGCCTGGGTAGCGGCGGCGCTCTGTGACATGGCGGGCTCTCTCTTTATTATGATTTTTTGCGATGCGAGGGTAACGTGATCGCCCAGAGAGTCTCGGTCACGCTCAGGGTCGTTGTCTTTGTGCCTGAGCACAGGGTTTCAGACCCAGGCCTGTGCGGGTGAACAACCCGTCCCACTCCGTTTTCAAGGACCCCCCGTTATGTTCGAACTCGATCACGACCTGGCCCAGGACATTGTCGACCGGGCGATGGCCATTCTGCCCTACAACGTCAACGTCATGGACAGCCAGGGGTTGATTCTCGGCAGCGGCGAGCCAGAGCGCATCAATACCCGTCATGAGGGCGCGCAACTGGTGCTGGCCAACGGTCGGGTGGTGGAGATCGACGCGCAGACGGCGATCCATCTGAAGGGGGTGCAACCGGGCATCAATTTGCCGCTGCTGCTTGATGGGCGCTTGATTGGCGTGCTGGGCATCACCGGCGAGCCCGAGCCATTGCGCACTTATGCCGAGTTGGTGCGAATGACGGCGGAAATGCTGGTCGGCCAGCGCAATCAGCAGGCCGAGCAGCAATGGCGGCGTCAACGTTGCGATGATTTGCTGGCGTTGTTGCTGAGCGAAACCGGGGACTCGCCGCGCTTGCTCGATGAAGCGCAGCAGTTGGGGCTCAAGCCGCAGATGATGCGGGTGCCTTATCTGTTTGAATTGGGCATGGAGCACGGCCCGGCGCAAACCGTTGAAGCGCTGAGTGCCTGGTTGACCTCGCGTTACCCGGACAGTTGGTGCGTGAGTTCGGCGAAGTCGTCGCTGCTGTGGTGCCGGCCGGCTTCACAAACAATCGAAAATGAACGGCTGCTGGAAAAACTCGATGGCTTGGGCTGGAACATTCTGCGCATTGCGGTGGGCGGCCAGGCCGAGGGATTGTCGGGGCTGCGGCGCTGTTACCGACGTGTCGGGGACTTGCTGGCGTACGGGCGCGATGTGTTGCCGCGATCGCGCTTGCTGACGCTGACCCGTTATCGATTACCGGTGATGCTCTGGCGGCATCGCAACGACGACGCGCTAGACGAATTGCTCAACCCGTTGCGCAAAGTCATCGCCAAGGACGGCAACGGCCAACTGTTGGCGACGTTGCGCAGTTGGTGTGATCACGATGGCCAGAGCCAGGCATGCGCCGATGCGCTGGGGATTCATCGCAATAGTTTGCGGTATCGAATGGAACGGATTGCGGAGTTGAGTGGGGTTGATCCGCTGAAACTGGACGGCATGCTTGCGTTGTATCTCGGTGTTCAACTTCTGCCGCAAACCGACTGACCGAACACAACCCCGTAGCAGCTGCCGAGCCTGCGAGGCTGCGTTCGGCTGCGCAGCAGTCGTAAAATCATCCATTGAGGTGTGTCAGGTAAATTGTGCTTGCCGGGTTTACGACTGCTTTGCAGCCGAACGCAGCCTCGCAGGCTCGGCAGCTGCTACAACAAGTGTGTAGGTCCGCTGGGTTTTGTGGAAATGAACAATAATCACCACACCCCCTTGTGCAGCGGACTGGCGTTATTGTCCGGGGCTACTGGCAGCATGGAACGCATTGGAACTGGAGAATTCGCATGAAAATCGTCATCGCCCCCGATTCGTTCAAGGACAGCCTCAGCGCCCAAAGTGTGGCCGACGCCATTGCGTTGGGTCTGGCAGATGTCTGGCCTGAAGCGCAACTGATCAAATGCCCGATGGCCGACGGTGGCGAAGGCACGGTGGAGTCGATTCTGGCCGCGTGCGAGGGAGAACTGCGTCGCACGAAGGTCCGTGGTCCGCTCGGTGCAACGGTCGACGCCGCCTGGGGCTGGTTGCCACACAACCACACCGCGATCATCGAAATGGCCGAAGCCAGCGGCTTGCAGTTGGTACCGCCGGGCAAGCGCAATGCCTGCTTCAGTAGCACCTTCGGCACCGGCGAACTGATTCGCGCGGCCCTTGATGCCGGGGCAGAGCGGGTGATTCTGGCCATTGGCGGCAGCGCCACCAACGATGGCGGGGCCGGAGCGATGCAAGCGCTGGGCGTGAGATTGCTGGATGCACAGGGACAAACCCTGGTACCGGGCGGTTTGGCGCTGGCAAAACTGGGTCGCATCGATCTGAGTGACATTGACCCGCGTCTGGCTGAAGTGCGCTTCGACATCGCAGCCGATGTTACCAATCCACTGTGCGGTCCTCACGGCGCTTCAGTCATTTTCGGCCCACAAAAAGGCGCATCGCCCGAACAAGTGCAGCAACTGGATGACGCGCTCGGACACTTTGCTGAACGGTGCGCTGATGTATTAGGTCGCGACGTCAAGGACGAACCGGGCACCGGTGCAGCGGGCGGTCTGGGGTTTGCCGCTACGGCATTCCTCGGTGCACAGTTTCTGGCCGGTGTGGAAGTGGTCGCCGAACTGGTCGGGTTGGTGGAAGCAGTGCAGGGCGCTGACCTGGTGGTGACCGGGGAAGGGCGGTTCGATGCCCAGACCTTGCGCGGCAAAACGCCGTTCGGTGTCGCGCGCATTGCCCGGCAGCACGGCGTGCCGGTGATCGTGATCGCCGGCACCTTGGGTGAGGGCTATCAGGCGTTGTATGAACACGGTATCGATGCCGCGTTTTCGTTGGCGAGCGGGCCAATGCCGCTGGAACAGGCGTGCGCTGAAGCGCCACGGTTGCTGCGTGATCGCGCCAGCGATATCGCGCGGGTCTGGCGGATTGCCAAAGCCTGACGCGAGACTTTGTAGCAGCTGTCGAGCCTGCGAGGCTGCGTTCGAGTGCGCAGTAGTCGCAGGATCTAAAAAGCGCGACTGCTTCGCAGTCGGACGCAGCCTTCGGCAGCTGCTACAGGTGATTTTTTTCATAGTTGAAACACTCGTACCCCCTCGAAATATATTTCTCCATCCCCCCGCAACAAACCTCATCCCCGGCCGATACAGCCTATAGACGCTCACACACCCGATTCGACAGTGGCGCCAAACTGAATGCGTGCCGTTCAGTCATCACCGCACGGATGCTCGCCGCCTCACTCTTCCGAGATGCCTCCTATGTCACTGCGTAATCTGAATATCGCGCCTCGAGCGTTCCTGGGTTTTTCGTTCATTGCCTTGCTTGTGATCGTGCTGGGTGTGTTTGCCGTGGACCGCATGTCGATCATCCGTCAGGCCTCCGTTGATATGGAAAGCACGCAGCTGCCCAGCGTCGGCTTTCTGGGCAACATGACTGAAAACGTCTTGCGCCTGCGGATCCTGTCTTTCCGTGTACTGATCAACCGCGAGCCCGCCGCGTTGCAGGAGGCGCAGACCCGCATCGGTGTGCTCATCGACAAGCTGCGCAGCGCTCAGGCCAGTTATGCCGCCTTGCCCGCTCAGCCGGAAGAAGCCGCGCAGTACAAAACCTTCATGGCAACGCTGGACAGTTACATGCAGGCGCAGAACCAGATGATGGACCTGTCGCGGCAGAACCGGCTCGACGAGATGCGCGACCTGATCAATACCCGAATCAAGGACGGCACCGACCAGATGGGCGAGCAGTTGAACAAGCTGGTGGCCCTTAACAACGCTTACGCCAAGGCCGCCTCCGTTGAGGCGGGCGAACACTACAGCAGTGCCATCACCGGCATTATTGTGGTCGCGGTCATGGCGGCGTTGCTGACAGTGTTGCTCGCCTGGCTGCTGACCCGCAGCATCGTCACACCGCTGAACCGTGCAGTGCAGGTCGCCGAAACCATCGCTGGCGGTAATCTTTCCAACGTCATTGACATCGATGGCAAGGACGAGCCGGCCCGTTTGCTCGGTGCCTTGGCGACCATGCAAGCCAGCCTGCGCAAAACCATCGAACAGATTGCCGGATCCGCCACGCAACTGGGCGCCGCCGCTGAAGAACTCAGCACCGTGACTGAAGAAGCTTCTCGCGGCCTGCAACAGCAAAACAACGAAATCGAACAAGCCGCCACCGCCGTCAACGAAATGACCGCCGCCGTGGAAGAAGTGGCGCGCAACGCGGTGTCGACCTCCGAAGCTTCAAGCCAGTCGACCCAGGCAGCGCGCGAAGGCCGTGACCGGGTGGTGGAAACCGTCGACGCGATCCAGACCATGACCCACGACGTGCAAAACACTTCGCTGATGATCGAAGGCCTGGCCGCACAAGGGCGCGATATCGGCAAAGTGCTGGATGTGATCCGCGCCATCGCCGAACAAACCAACCTGCTGGCGCTCAACGCCGCCATCGAAGCCGCCCGTGCCGGTGAAGCCGGGCGGGGTTTTGCCGTGGTGGCGGACGAAGTGCGGGCACTGGCCCATCGCACCGCGCAGTCGACGCAGGAAATCGAAAAAATGGTCGCCGGCATTCAGAACGGCACCGGCCAGGCGGTTTCATCGATGCAGCAAAGCAACCAGCGCTCCCAAAGCACACTGGAAATGGCCCGCGCCGCCGGTGTGGCGCTGGAGAAAATCACCCAGTCGATTCACTTGATCAACGAACGCAATCTGGTGATCGCCAGCGCCTCGGAAGAACAGGCGCAGGTGTCGCGCGAAGTGGACCGCAACCTGGTGAACATCCGCGACCTGGCCACCCAGTCCTCCGCTGGGGCCAATCAGACCAGCGCCGCCACCCATGAACTGTCGCGTCTGGCGGTGGATTTGAATGCCATGGTGGCGCGTTTCGTGATTTGAGGTAGGGTTGAGTTCAGGAGCCCGCGCGCGACAGGAGAATCACATGCGCTATTCAGCCTTGACCAAACGAATTGCCGGCGACGGAGCAGCAGCCTGGCAGATTCATGACCGAGCGCTGGAAATGCGCGAGCAGGGCGTCGATGTCCTGCTGCTGTCGATTGGTGATCCAGACTTCGACACGCCACAGCCCATTGTCCAGGCCGCCATCGACAGTTTGCAGGCCGGCGACACCCATTATCCAGAAGTGCGCGGCAGTCGAGGGCTGCGCAGGAGCATTGCGCGGCGCCATCACCAGCGCAGTGGTCAGGGCGTGGACGCGGACAATGTCATCGTGTTCCCAGGGGCGCAATGCGCGGTGTATTCGGTCGCGCAATGCCTGCTCGATCCGGGCGATGAAGTGATCGTCGCCGAGCCGATGTACGTGACCTATGAAGGCGTGTTCGGCGCCTGCGCCGCTAAAGTTGTGCCGGTGGCGGTGCGCCCGGAGAACGGCTTTCGCGTTGACCCGGCGGATGTCGCGGCACTGATTACCCCGAAAACCCGAGTCATCCTGCTCAACAGTCCGAACAATCCATCCGGCGCCAGTTTGCCGCTGCCCACTTGGCAAGCAATCGCAGCATTGTGCGTGCGCCATGACCTGTGGCTGATCAGCGATGAGGTCTACAGCGACCTGTTGTTCGAGGGGGAGCACACCAGTCCGGCGAGTCTGCCGGACATGGCCGAGCGCACCGTGACCATCAATAGCCTGTCCAAGTCCCACGCCATGAGTGGCTGGCGGGTCGGCTGGGCGATTGGCCCGAAACCCATGGCCGAGCATTTGGTGAATCTGTCGTTGTGCATGTTGTTCGGAATTCCGGATTTCATCCAGAACGCGGCGCAATTGGCGCTGGATCAGAACCTGCCGGAAGTAGCATTGATGCGCGAGGAATATCGCCAGCGCCGTGACCTGGTGTGCGCGAGGCTGAGCGGTTGCCTCGGTATCAGGCCTGTGCGACCGGATGGCGGGATGTTTGTGATGGTGGATGTACGCCAGACCGGGCTGTGCGCCCAGAGCTTTGCCGAGCGGTTGCTGGAGGGGTATGGCGTGTCAGTGCTGGCGGGGGAGGCCTTCGGGCCGAGCGCGGCGGGGCATATCCGGATCGGGTTGGTGGTGGATCAGGTGCAACTGGCGGAGGCGTGTCGAAGAATCGCGTTATGTGCGGCGGATCTTCTGGAGGCGAGGCGAGCCTGACGGTTTTGTGTTGCTTGTGCTGGCCTCATCGCGAGCAGGCTCGCTCCCACAGGGGATTTGTGAACGCCACAGATCCTATGTGGGAGCGAGCCTGCTCGCGATAGCGGACTGACAAACGCTGAATTAATCAGCCTCGCCACGCCCCGGCATTTACCAGATTCTTCGGTCGCTCTCCAGCCAACGCCATCAGCAAATTATCCACTGCGCAGCTGGCCATCGCCTCCCGAGTCTCATGCGTCGCCGACCCCATGTGCGGCGTCGCCACCACGTTGTTCAACGTCAACAGAGGCGAATCCGGGTCCAGCGGCTCACGCTCAAACACATCCAGCCCCGCCCCCCGAATCTGCCCGGAACGCAGCGCTTGAATCAACGCCGCTTCGTCCACCACCTTGCCCCGGGAAATGTTGATGAAAATACTCTGCGGGCGCATCAAGGCGAACTCTTCAGCGCCAATCAACCCTTCGGTTTCAGCCGTCAGCGGCAAGGTCAGGCAGATGAAGTCCGCCTGCTGCAACAACTCCGTCAGGCTTTTGTACTGCGCATTAAAACGCTGCTCCACCGCCGGTTTCGGCGCATGGCTGTGATAGATCACCGGCATGCCAAACCCGAAATGTCCCCGCTGCGCCAAGGCCTCACCAATCCGCCCCATGCCGATGATGCCCAACGTCTTGCCATGCACATCGGTACCGAAGTGCACCGGGCCGATGTTGCGCTTCCACTGGCCGTTGCGAACCATGTTCGCCAGCTCCACTACACGCCGGGCGGTCGCCAGGATCAGCGCGAATCCGGTGTCCGCCGTGGTTTCAGTCAGCACGTCCGGCGTGTTGCTGAGCAGGATGCGGCGCTCGGTAAGGTAATCGATGTCGTAGTTGTCGACGCCGACGGAGACGCTGGCGATGGCTTCGAGATTCGGCGCCAGTTCCAATAACCCGGCATCCAGTCTCAGGCTGGCGCCGAGCAATCCGTGGGCCCGGGGCAGGGCCTCACGCAATTGCGCCAGGCCCTCCGGGTTGAGGTTGTCGATCAGCTTCACCTCGGTGTGCTCATGCAGGCGAGCCATGAGCAGCGGCGAGAGTTTCTTGTACAGAACAACCTGCTTTTTCATCGTCATGTTCTCAATTTCAATTCAAGGGTGAGCAGTCGCCGGACGTTGCGCAGCCGCCTTCTCCACGACCCGGTCACTGGCACCGGGCTTGAGGAAAATCGTCAGCACCACCGAGAGCATCAACGCGCCGCTCATCAACAAATACGAAGCCCCTGGCGATCCGGTGCTGCTGTTCAAGTAGCCGACCAGATACGAGCCGCCAAACGAACCCAGCGCGCCCATGCTGTTGATCAGCGCCATCGCGCCTCCGGCGACGTTGGAGGGAAGGATCTCCGGGATGATCGCGAAAAACGGCCCGTAAGGCGCATACATGCAGGCGCCGGCGATCACCAACAGGGTGTAGGACCACCAGAAATGTTCGGCGCCCAACGCGTAAGAGCCGTAGAACGCGATGGAGGCAATCAGCAGCGGCGGCCAGACGAAGCGTTTGCGCTTCTGCAATTTGTCCGAGCCCCAGGACACCAGCAACATGCCAATAACAGCGGCCAGATACGGCAGCGCCGACAGCCAACCCGCCTGAATCATGTCCATCTTCGCGCCGGCCTTGAGGATCGACGGCAGCCACAACACGAAGCCGTAAACGCCAATGCTCCAGCAGAAAAATTGCAACGCGAGGATGATGACTTTCGTCGAGCGAAAGGCCTCGGCGTAATTTTTCACCGCTTTGATGCCGACCTGTTCAGCGGCAAGGGCGCTTTCCAGATCCTGCTTCTCCTGATCGCTGAGCCACGTCGCTTGTGCCGGACGGTCATCGGCCAGACGCCACCAGATAAACGCCCACAGCACCGCCGGCAACCCTTCGATGATGAACATCCAGCGCCAGCTGTAATGCTGCACCAGATAACCCGACACCACCGACATCCAGAGCATGGTCACCGGGTTGCCCAGGATCAGGAAAGTGTTGGCGCGCGAGCGTTCGGCACGGGTAAACCAATGGCACAGATAGATCAGCATCGCCGGCATGACGGCGGCTTCGACTACCCCGAGCATGAAGCGGATGACGATCAGCCAATAGGCGTTGGAGACGATCCCGGTCAGTGTCGCGAGGCTGCCCCAGAGGATCAGGCTGACGAAAATCAACTTCTTGACGCTGTTCTTCTGCGCGTAAATCGCGCCCGGCACCTGAAAGAAAAAGTAGCCGAGAAAGAACAGCGCGCCGAGCAACGACGACATTCCGGGCGTGATCATCAGGTCGGCGGCCATGCCCGAGGCAGCAGCGAACCCGTAGTTGGCGCGGTCCAGATACGCCAGGCTATAGGTGATGAAGACGATGGGCATGATGTACCACCAGCGGCGGGTGGGGAGTGAAGCTGTTTTCATAGTGGTGCTCCTGAGCTTGTTGTTTTTGTCGCAGCAGGTAACGGGGTAAATCTTCAGTAACTGTGTAGGCCTCATCGCGAGCAGGCTCACTCCCACAGGTGATCTTCGGTTGTCATCTATCCAGTGTGGGAGCTAGCCTGCTGGCGATTGGCGCCCTCAAACTCGGCGGACATTTCGGCTCGGGTCGGAAGTCCTTCCATATCCCCCCGACTCTGCACCGCCCGGCTACCAATCCAGTTGGCACGCCGCACCGCGTCGGCAACGCTGTGGTTTTCCAGGAGCGCGCTGATCATGCCGACGGCAAAACCATCGCCCGCACCAACTGTATCGACCACGGTTGCCACCGGCACACCGGCGACAAATCCCTGATCAACCGGCGTGCGGAAATACGCGCCCTGCGGACCCAGCTTGATCGCCACCGCTTCGGCGCCCAGATCCAGGTAAAACGCCGCGATATCCGCCGGGTCTTCAAGCCCGGTCAGCAGGCGACCTTCACTCAAACCCGGCAGCACCCAGTGGGCGAGGGCGGCCAAGCGGTTGATCTCGGTAATCATCTGTTGTTCGCTGGCCCACAGGCTCGGGCGCAGGTTTGGGTCGAACGACACGCTGCGCCCGGCAGCGCGCATGCGGGTCATCAATTCAAAGGACATTTCCCGCGCCGACGCAGACAGTGCCGGCGGAATGCCGGTGGCGTGCAAGTGACGCGCGCCGAGCAGTGGCGGGGCGATGGATTGCACCGACAAATGACTGGCCGCCGAACCGCGACGGAAATACTCCACCGCCGGATCGCTGCCGTCGTCGGTGCGGGATTTGAGTTGAAACCCGGTCGGGTGCGCCGAGTCGATGGCGACATGACTGCAGTCCAGGCCTTCTTTGCGCAGCGTGTCGACGACAAACCGCCCCAATGAATCGTCGCCCACCCGGCTCAACCACGCCACCTTGAATCCGAGCCGTGAAAGGCCAATCGCAACGTTGTTGTCCGCCCCGGCAATACGTTTGTGGAACTGGCCGACGTCGGCCAGATCACCGCTTTGCTCGGCGACAAACATCGCCATGGTTTCGCCGAACGACAGGATATCGAACTCAGACATGGGCCTTCTCCAACCGGGGTTGACCCAGGCGGGCGAGGGTGGCGACGTGTTCGCGGGTCAGTTGCACCAGGTCATCGCCTTGCAACGGGTATTCCGCTGCGCGCATAACGCCTTGTGGCATATGCCGCAGCAGTTGCTCCCATAACTGCACGTCGCTGGCCATCGGCGGGATGGCGACCAGTTTGCCGTCGGCGCGGCGTGTCACGGCTTTGCAGTGCACGTAGCCGACATGCCGACCGAGCAACCGCGCGGCGCTGGCGGCCGACTGGTCTTGCCATTGCCAGTTGCCAATGTCGAAGGTCATTTTGATCGGCAACTGGTGCTGCTCGACCTCGCCGAAGAAGCGTTGAAACGGTTCAATGCGGCCGCCGTGCAAGGTCTGGTCGTTTTCCACCAGCAACTGCACCGCGCTCTGAGCGAGGACACGGCCCAATGCCTGAAGATCATTGTTGTCGGTGAAGTAACCCAGGGATACTTTCAGCCAATTGGCGCCGAATGTTTTGGCACGCTCAAGGGTGGTGAGCAGTTCGGGATTGGGCTTTGATTGACCGGCCAACCACAGCTCCATCGGCGCCGAGTAGATACTTTCAAGACCCTGGGCGTGGCTGTCGTCAGCCAGTTGAAGCGGGTTTTCATCCGTCAGCAACTCTTCGCGCCATTCAATGTGCGTGGCGCCGGCGGCGGCCAATATATCGATAAAGCTGCCTTGGCCTCGCTGGCGCACAAGGTCCGCGCCGTAGCTGGAAAGGCTGATGGAGACGGGTGGTTTATTCATTGTTTTTATACCTCTGAAACCGGTTTCATTTTTTTTCAAAAAAATGGCTATTCAAATGAAGGTGTTCTTGCGGGCCTCATCGCGAGCAGGCTCGCTCCCACAGGGGATTTGTGGTTGCCATAGTTCCAATGTGGGAGCGAGCCTGCTCGCGAAGGGGCCATAACAATCACTGAAGATTCCCAAGGGTAGACCCCCGCACAATCAACCGCGCCGAAAAATCCAGGGTCCGCACAGCCCCGACATCCCCACGCAACCGCTTGAGCAGACACTCAAACGCACTCGCGCCAATTTCTTCCGTCGGCTGAGCCAGCGCGGTAATCCCGCTGCCCACCAACGGATACCAATCCAGATCATCCAATGCAATCAGCCCCACGTCCTCAAACAGATTGCAGTGCAGCTCACGCAATGAATGAGTGCTCGCCAACGCTGCAATGCCATTGGCACAGAACAGCGCTTTCGGGCCCGGGCCGGGAGTGTTCAAGAATGTATTCAAATGCGTAGTCAGCTCGCTGCCAGTCTCGATCACCGCACCGTCGAAGGCCGGGCGTTGCGCGATCTGTGCCTTGAAACTGCTGACCCGCTCGATGCGCGCGCTGGTGCCGTCCAGCGGTTCGGTGACCATCAGCACATCGCGATAGCCGCGTTCCTGCAAATGGGCGAGGGCCATTTCTACCGCCGCCGGGTTGTCCAGCCCGACCAGATCGCTCTCAAGTTGTTCGACCTTGCGATCCACCAGCACCAACGGCATTTCGCGATGCAGCTCGCGCAGTTCGTCGCGGTGATGACCCAGGGTGTTCACGATCAAACCTTCGATGTTGTACGAACGCAGCAACGCCAGGTGCTGACGTTCCTGCTCGTCATCGCGGTCGGTGTTGCACACCACCAGGCTGTAGCCGTGTTGACGGCAAGCGGTTTCCACCCCGTGCATCACGGCAATCGAATAAGGGTTACGGATGTCGGCCACCAGCATGCCGATCAGACGAGTGCGCCCGCGTTTGAGGCCGCGAGCCATCTGGTTGGGGCGATAGCCGAGTGCGGCAATCGCCTGCTCGATGCGCGAGGCAGTGGCATCGGAGAGCAGGGCGCGGTCGTCGCCAATGAAGCGCGAGACGCTGGCCTTGGAGACACCGGCGTGTTCGGCGACGTCGAGCATGGTGACGCGGCTGCGCTGGGCGGCGGAGAAGTCGTTCACGGGTCGGGCCTTGTTTTTGTATTTGATCTTGTGGGGCTGAAACCGGTTTCAGTAAGCGCCAAAAGCAGATTCTTCGTCAAGTTTGATTATGGAAAAGGTTGCATGAAAACCGACAGGCGGTCGTAAAGCCTGTCAGATATGACAGTAGACCCCGCGAAAAAAGTCGCGCTTAATTATTTCAAGTCAAACCGAAAAATTAGAGCTTATCGAGATATTAAATGTGTCTCGACATGGAGTGTTCATGGCTACTTCTAATAAAAAAATCAAGAAGGCAGGCAATTCATCATTGTCAGCGGGAGTTCATGACTATGACGCACCTGAAGTTGTTGGTGTCGATGTTAACGATCCGGAAGGGCAAGTGCCTATAGAACTAATCACCAAGGGGCTAGAGGTGATAGTTAAGCGCTGGGAGAATTTTCCGGACAAACCGCCTAGAAAAGACCGTTTAAGGGTGGCTTGGGAGTTTGCTGGTACTAAAACATGGGTGTTCGATGAGCTGATCTACCCTGTTCCGCCAGAACGGATGTTTATAAAAATTGACCCTGGTCTATTGACGGAAGACGGCGTCGCCTATGTAAGCTATGAAGTGTGGCTGGAGGATATTAATGTTATTCATTCTGCAAAGCGGAAGTTGACAATAGACAGCGCTCCAGTTGATCTTCTAGAACCAGAATTTCCGAGTGCGGATGGAGGGTATCTGAATTGTTCTACCGATAATCCTCCATTGTGGGAGGGGGTCCGAGTAAAGGTACCACCCGATCCAGACTTTGCACGTGGAGATGTGCTCATCGTTCATTGGGATGGTTATAAAAGCCTTAATGGTAGTGGGCCGCCCATCGCTAACACCTACAAAAAGATACGCAAGACAATAGTGACGCAGGAAGAGTTGGATAAGGGTGTCGAAGTGTTGATTGAACCCTTTGTACCTCACATCGAGCCAATGATAGATAATGCGTCTGCGCTTGCTCGGTACTCCCTTGAAAGAAATGGTCAGATAAAAAGAAGGTCAAAAGTTGGACTGGTGCGTATTGATAGAATTATACCGGGGGAGTGGGATGTTTGTGGGCCACCCTGAAGGAAATTGCGTGTTGGGTAAGTTTAGTGTAGAAGAGCGGTTACTCGGGAAATAACTAATTAATGGAGTGATAAAAAATGAGTAGGCTGACTAATGCTGGATCCCGAGTTGTTCGTCCTGCCGGTAGCCGGCGGCGTACACCGGGAGTATTGCAGAAAAAAGCACCAGAAGTTCCAGGGATTCTCAACGATGGGACACTGCCAGTAGCGCTCATTCCTGTGGGAAGTCCATTGCCAGTAATAATTCCGAAGTGGGGCAATGAACATGTAGATGACTATGTTGAATTTAGAATTATTAAGGACGCCCCCCCTACGGATCCTTTTCTCGATGGAACGATTGTGGAGGAAGGAGAGGCTGGGCCAATCGTTGAGCGCCCAGTTAAAGTAGAGGTAACGCCAGGTTGGTTAATCGAGGACCCAGGCGTGCCTGGGCCCGCTACTTATTACATCTGGGCCGTCATCTGGCTGGCTAATATCAACCCCATAGAAACCCTTCCCACCAAAATCATCGTTGACCCCACCGCACCGTATCAGAGCAAGACGACGGGCGTGAAAGCTCAAGCTACCGTCGCAGCATGGCCACTCGACTTATTAAACAACCCGATTAACGATACATTTATCGCAAACAACCCCCTCGGGCTGGTTATGACAATCCCGAAGAATTACGATAATCCTTTGCCACCGCCTAATGGTGATACTTACAAGCTGTGGATGAGCATAACTTATTCGGCCACGCCGACATTTTTACCCATCAATTCGGGCGAGCTGCCCGCAGACGGGAAAGTCACGGTTCCAATTGCTGAAGTAGCAAAGCTGCTGGGTCAGTCAGTATACGTCTGGTACCAGCTCACTGATTTCGCGGGTAATGTAAGTAACACTTCAGTACCTGCCGGCAAAGCCGTCCAGTTGTTGCCTCCGCCTGTGTTGAAAGCAATCACCGTTCCCAAGGCGGATCCTGTTATCAATATTCAGGATTGCGTCGACGGTGTCACGGTCGATTTTGCAAGAGGGGATAACGTACAGGCTACTGATCATTACGTACTCCAATATGGAGACGTAATTATCTATGACGAAGAAGCTGGGGCGGCGGCGACGTTTTCGATACCGGTCGATAAAGATGTTATAGCCAGTAAGTACAATGACTCAATAGGTGGCGATCAGCCGATAACGATTACTTGTAGTTTATCGCGGGGACCTATACCAGTTGGGAATAAGGAAGCTCTCGTCGTTCTGAAAAATCTTGAATATGCAGGGCCGACAAACCCGGAACATCCCAGCATTGTGAACCCTGCAATGAATCCGGTGGAGGTTTACGGTTTATTGAATCTAAAGAATGAATTAACACCCGAGGATTTTGAGAAAGAAGCAAGGATGACCATCAAGCTGTGGGATGAACCCGGCAGGCAGCCAAAAAATGGGCAAGAGGTTAGAGCTTACTTTGATGGAAAGTTTGTTCCGCCCGTTATATTTTTAAATGATGGCGACGAAGGAAAAGAGTTGTCGCACGCACTTCCGTGGGACATTGTCAAGGGCTCCATGCCGGGCCGTGTCATGGTATATTGGACAGTCGCTACCATTGGCGGTGCTAATATACCGGAGTCGCCAAGAACAGACGTCGCATTTAACGCCATTAAAATCGAACTGAAAGAACCTACGGTTGAGTTTTCACGTGGCGGGAAGATTGGTTGTCCTACCTTGGTTGCGCCTAATTATGAAATCAGCATTATGGTGCCGCCTAATACTACCTACCTGCCAGAGGGTGCGGAAGTAACAGTTTTCTTCAAAGGTTATTCGGATTTTCCAGGAGTTACTCCAAATCCTGATGCTAACCCCTATAGTGTGACGCATACTGTATTGGATACAGAGGTGGTTACAGGGTTCAAGGTTCGGGTGGCTCCATTCAATCCTGTTATAAAATACTCGACCGCCGAGCCTGACGAAAGTATGCCTGGCACTTACCCAGGTGCAGCCGAAGTGTGGTATGACGTTAATATAGGTGGGTCGCCCACACCCACATCTTCACTAAAGTCTAAATATCAAGTGATTCTGATCAGGACGGATTTTACATATTGTGACGGGACCAAATATGACGATGGTAAGCCATAGTTAAGTCTAGGGTGCGATTGGGGAGGGCAGTAGCCTCCCCCTTTTGTCCTTGTGTTTTTCTATCAGGGGTGTCCATAAATCCGATGCATTTAGAGACTATTCCTACATACCTTGCTTGCTTAGCTCGATATTCTCGCCGCCCATTTACAGGGAGAGCGTTCGCTTTTGCTCTTGAACTGGCCATTAAGGGAATTACTATGTCAATCAGGTTGAAGTGCACTTTTGTCGACTTATCTTCGCGTTACATCATGTTGGTGGTCATGCCGTTACTGGTCACTAATCAGGCCTTGGCCAGAACGCTTCTTCCAGCCGAAACGGCCGTTATTTCAAATCCTTCTTCAGCTGAAACATGGGCTGCCGGGCGTGGTAGTTCTCTGACGATAAACGGTGGGAGCACACTCAGCATTGCGGCTAGCGGCGCGTCCTCTGTTGTTCTTAATGGCGTTACAACTACTGGTACTAGTGGAGTCAGTGCAGTTCAGATTATCAACAGTACTGCAGATATATTCGGGAGCACCATAGTCGGCAATCGAGTGGGGCTGCAGGCCGCACGCACCGCTAACAGTTCGACCGGCTCGCTAGTCAACGTGAGCGATAGCGTTATTTCGGGCGTAATCGGAGGAGCCGCCGTTTCCTCCTACAGCATACTTAATCTTTCCAATACACAGGTCGAAGGCACAGGGGTTAACAGTTACGGCCTTGCGTTGTTAGGGGGAAGTGCCAACGTTGGGAACAATAGCCACATTGTGGGTGAACAAAACGGCGTTGTCTTTAAAGCAGACCCCACCGACACACAATCCAGGCAGCTCGTTCTGAGTCGTTCGCATGTCGAAAGTAAAAGCGGCGCGGCGATACTCGTCGACGTGCCGAGCATTTCCGGTTCGACGGTGCGGGTCGACGTCAACGATGGTTCGTCGATAGAGGGTGGAAATGGTGTCATTTTTGATGTGAGGGGTGGCGCTGTCGCGACGATGAACGTCAATCGCAGCACTTTGTCAGGTGACATAGTGAGCGACTCTGCAAGCAGGACCTCTGTTGTCCTGGGTAATGAGGCGGTGCTCAATGGACGCATGGAAAATGTAGCCAATGTCACGATTAATGAAACAGGGCGATGGAATGTGACGGGTAGCAGCAGCGTCGGTTCACTGGAGATGAACGGGGGCACTGTGTCGATGCATTCAGCCGGTGGATTCTATCAGTTGAATCTCGACAGATTGGGTGGGAGCGGTGGCAATTTTGAATTGAAAACCGATTTTGCGACAGGTGAAACCGACAGCCTCAACATCAGTGGTGAGGCCTCAGGCAAGCATCAACTAGTCGTTTCCAGTAGTGGACAGGACCCAGCCAGCGGACAGCCCATCACATTAGTTCATACAGGTGGCGGGGACGCGCAATTCAGCTTGAATGGCAACTCGGTTGATCTTGGTACATTTAGTTACAAGCTGGCAAACAGTGGCAATGACTGGTTCCTTGACCCTACGACCAGCGTTGTTAGCCCTGGCGCGCGTTCAATTTTGGCTTTGTTTAATACGACGATCCCTACTTGGTACGGCGACATGGCACCTGTTCACAGCCGGCTGGGTGAATTGCGCAACAGTGAAGGTAAGGCCGGTACGTGGGGACGGTTTTACGGGAAAAAATACAACGTGGCAGATGGCTCGGGGGTGGGATACCAGCAGACACAACGAGGTTTCTCGTTAGGGGCTGATGCTTCGTTGCCCTTTGGTGATGAACAATGGGTGATAGGTGTGCTTGCAGGACAGAGCCGGTCGAACCTGAATCTTGATTACGGCACTTCCGGCACGATCAATAGTTACTATTTGGATACCTACGCTACATGGGCTGACAGGGCCAGCGGTTACTACTTCGATGGCTTACTGAAATTCAATCACTATCGCAACGAGTCAAGCGTTTCGTTGAGTGATGGAGACCGGGCCAAAGGCCACAACAATACCTCGGGCATAGGCTGGGAAAGCGAATTCGGACGACACATCATGTTTAACGGCACATCTTTCATCGAGCCGTTCGCCAGGCTTTCGGCAGTGGTAATTCAAGGAGATGACTTCAGTCTGGATAATGGCATGGAGGCCAAAGGGGATAGCGCCCGTTCTCTGTTAGGAAGTGTCGGGATGCGGGTTGGCCATTCATTCAACTTTAAAAAGGGTGTTTCGGTGCAGCCCTATTTGAAGGGTAGTTGGGATCGCGAGTTTGAAGACAATAATGAAGTAAAAGTCAACAATACTGTATTCAATAATGATCTTTCTGGCAGTCGTGCTGCATTTGGGGGCGGTCTTGTGGTATCGATGAGTGAAGCGCTGCAAGGTCATGCAGAGTTTGATTATATCAACGGTAAAAATTTCGAGCAGCCTTACGGCTTTAGTTTGGGGTTGCGGTATCGGTGGTGACGCTCGATATTGACTAAAAATAGACTATACCGGAGCAGCATACAGATGCATGCTCCGGTATTGTTTAGTCTTGCTTCCCAAGTACCAGGAAACCGGTGATGTCTATTGCAAATGTTTCGCTGCCGTCGCTACCTGAATTGTCCATCACAGCATTCAAATCGCCTGTAATTGAATTTGACTGCTCGTCGACCGTAAATTGTATAGTGCCGCCAACGCTCTTGTGAGCCGTGGGTTTTTCCGGGTCGGAGTAATCGACGTAATCGACAAAAATATTGTTGTCGATTTTAGCCAATTGGTGCTCTCCGCCTTCCAAATCAGCAGGGATGTAAATCCTTATCTCCTTATAAGTAAGATCGCTGGCTCTATCGTGCACGCGAACCACCAAACGTTCACCAATTGGATCAGGGTGAGACTCCTTTAGCAGATTAAAAGAGGTCGCTTTATAAGCTATTCCATCCACTGTTCCTTCGAATCGGTTTTCCTGGTTGTTTCTGACTCTGGGTGCGAATACACGTTGCGCTGTTGAGGCCATGATGGGAATCTCCAATTTTGATAGAAGTTATCCTTGAACACTAGATGCCTTGTACTGGCCTTATCATGGAAGCGCACAATATATGACTTTGTATACTGTCAAGATTGACAGGTATAAACGAATGGTCTGCTATCGCGATTCAAAATCAATCATCAGAAAAGCCCCGCAGCGATGTTGATCGAAAACCCGAGAATCGCTGTATTGAACACAAAGCCGATTAACGACTGCGCCAGCACAATCTTGCGCATCTCCGGCGTCGCCACGCTGACATCCGAGGTCTGCACTGCAACGCCGAGGGTGAAGGAGAAGTACAGGAAGTCCCAGTAATCAGGGTTTTCCAGGCCCTCCGGAAAGCGTAGCGCCAAGCCTTTGCCATCCCACGTGTAAAACACACGAGCGTAGTGCACGCTGAAAATCACCCCGATCAGTAGCCACGAACCGATGACGCTTAGTGCGGTAAAACCGTAATGCAGCCATTTGCGGGTGGTGTCCAGGTCTGTGTTGCCAGCCAGTTCGTAGGTGATGGTGGCCAGGCTGGCAAGCGCTGCGATGCACACCACAAACAGGACCAGCCCGGCGTTTTCGTCTTCGATCTCGGCGATGCGCTTCACGTCTGGCGCCTCGGAGCGGGCGGCGAGCCACAGCATCAGGATCAGATACGTCCAGACCCCGGCATTCCAGCCGACAAGAATTTTACCAACGACCGTATCGGCAGGAACCAGAATGGCTGTCGCCACGCCCAGGACGGTGGCGGCAGACAGGCGAGGGTGGGTGCGGGTGAGGAAAGGCATGGAGGCTCGATGCGTCAGGGCTTTGCAAATACCTTAGCCCAGTGCAGTCGGTTGTGACCACAAAGGTCAATGCAACACGACCCCATGTGGTGGGTTACAGGTCCTTGTGCCGTTTGCGCACCAACTTCATCACCACCACAAAAAACACCGGCACAAACACCACCGCCATTGTTGCCGTGATCATTCCGCCAATCACCCCCGTACCAATCGCCTGTTGACTCGCCGAGCTGGCCCCGGTGGCAATGGCCAACGGCACCACGCCGAGGATAAACGCCAGCGACGTCATCACAATCGGTCGCAACCTCAGGCGGGCGGCTTGCAACGTGGCGTCGATCAGGTCATGGCCTTCGTCGTACAGGCTCTTGGCGAATTCAATAATCAGGATCGCATTCTTCGCGGACAGGCCAATAATGGTGATCAGCCCGACTTTGAAAAACACATCATTGGGCATCCCGCGAAGGGTCACGGCCAATACCGCACCGAGCACACCCAGTGGCACCACCAGCAGCACCGAGGTCGGAATCGACCAACTCTCATACAGCGCCGCCAGGCACAAAAACACGATCAGCAGCGACAAGCCGAGCAGAATCGGCGCCTGACTGCCGGACAAGCGTTCCTGCAACGACAACCCCGTCCACTCCTGGCCCAATCCCGCCGGGCCCAGTGCGACCAGTCGCTCGATTTCAGCCATGGCTTCGCCGGTGCTGTGCCCCGGTGAGGGTTCACCTGAAATGGCGATGGCCGGGTAACCGTTGTAGCGGGTCAGTTGCGCCGGGCCCTGGGTCCATTTGGACTGGACAAAGGCCGACAGGGGCACCATTTTTTCGGCGTTGTTGCGCACGTGCATCTTCAACAGGTCGGCCACCTGGCTGCGTTGATCGCCTTCGGCCTGCACCACCACTCGCTGCATGCGCCCCTGATTGGGAAAGTCGTTGATGTAAGCCGAGCCGACGGCGGTGGACAGCACATTACCGATGTCGGCAAACGACACGCCCAGCGCATTGGCTTGTTTGCGGTCGACTTCCAATTGCACTTGCGGCGCTTCGGCCAAAGCGCTTTCGCGCACGTTCATCAGGATCGGGCTTTTCTCGGCAGCGGCGAGCAGTTCACTGCGTGCCTGCATTAGCGTGGCATGGCCGAGACCGCCTCGGTCCTGCAAGCGGAACTCGAAACCGCTGGATGTGCCGAGGCCGTCAACCGGAGGTGGCAGAACGGAGAAAACCACCGCGTCCTTGATCTGACTCAACGCGATGTTGGCCCGGTCGGCAATCGAACTGGCTGAATCGTCACTGCTGCGATCAGACCAATCCTTGAGGGTGGCAAACGACAGCGCGGCGTTCTGCCCGCTGCCGGAAAAGCTGAAACCGAGAATGATCGTGCTGTCGCCAATGCCCGGTTCCGTGGCGTTGTGCGCTTCAATCTGCTCAACCACCTGCACCGTGCGGTTCTTGCTTGCACCCGGTGGCAGTTGAATGTCGGTGATGGTGTAACCCTGGTCCTCGACCGGCAGGAACGAGGAGGGCAGGCGGCTGAAACACACCGCCAGTCCGATCAGCAGCACGCCATAGATCAGCAGGTAACGTCCGCTGCGTTTCAGCGCATAGGCGACCCAGTCTTGATAACGCTCGGTCAAACGGTCAAAACCGCGATTGAACCAGCCGAAGAAACCGCTTTTCTCGTGGTGCTCACCCTTGGCAATCGGTTTGAGCAGCGTGGCGCACAACGCCGGGGTCAACGTCAGCGCAAGGAACGCCGAGAACAGGATCGAGGTGGCCATGGACAACGAGAACTGCCGATAAATCACTCCGACCGAACCCTGCATGAACGCCATCGGAATAAACACCGCCACCAGCACCAGCGTGATGCCGATGATCGCTCCGGTGATCTGCTTCATGGCCTTGCGCGTCGCCTCCTTGGGCGACAGCCCTTCGGTGGCCATGATTCGCTCGACGTTCTCCACCACGACAATGGCATCGTCCACCAGAATACCGATGGCCAGCACCATACCGAACATGGTCAGCACGTTGATCGAAAAGCCCAGCGCCAACATGGTCGCAAAGGTGCCCATCAGCGCCACCGGAACCACCAGTGTAGGGATCAGCGTGTAGCGGATGTTTTGCAGGAACAGGAACATCACTGCAAATACCAGCAGCATCGCCTCGCCAAGGGTGTAAACAACCTTGGTGATCGAGACCTTGACGAAGGGCGAGGTGTCGTAAGGGATTTTGTATTCCACGCCGGCCGGGAAGTAGCGCGACAGTTCGTCCATCTTCGCCCGCACCCGCGTGGCGGTGCTCAGGGCATTGGCGCCCGGCGCCAGTTGCACGCTGACAGCGGTCGACGGTTTGCCGTTCAGGCGGGTGGAGAAGTTGTATTCCTGGCTGCCGATTTCGACCCGTGCGACATCGCCGATGCGTACGGTAGAACCGTCGGAGCTGGCCTTGAGGACGATGTCGGCAAATTCTCCCGGCGTCGACAACTGGCCCTTCACCAAAATGGTCGCGGTGATTTCCTGGGTGGTACGGGTCGGCAGATCGCCGATGCTGCCGGCGGACACCTGAGCGTTTTGCGCGACGATGGCGGCGTTGACGTCGGCCGGGGTCAGGTTGAATCCGATCAGCTTCTGCGGGTCGATCCAGATGCGCATAGCCCGTTCGGCGCCATATAACTGCGCCTTGCCGACGCCGTCCAGACGTTTGATCTCGTTCATCACGTTGCGTGCCAGGTAATCGCTGAGCGCTACGTCGTCGAGCTTGCCGTCGCTGGAAGTCAGGGTGACGAGCAGCAGGAAACCCGCGGAGACTTTTTCGACTTGCAGGCCTTGCTGAATGACTGCTTGCGGCAACCGTGACTCGACCACCTTGAGGCGGTTTTGCACATCGACCTGGGCCAATTCCGGGTCAGTGCCCGGTTGAAACGTGGCCTTGATGGTGGCGCTGCCAAGGCTGCTTTGCGACTCGAAGTACAGCAAATGATCGGCGCCGTTGAGTTCTTCCTCGATCAGGCTGACCACGCTCTCGTCCACGGTCTGCGCCGAAGCGCCCGGGTACACGGCGTAAATTTCGATTTGCGGCGGGGCGACGTCGGGGTACTGCGCCACCGGCAACTGCGGAATGGCCAAAGCACCCGCCAGCAGGATGAACAAGGCAACCACCCAGGCAAATACCGGGCGATCAATAAAGAACTGCGGCATAAAAAAGCGTCCTGCTTACTGACCAGAAACCTGGGCAAGTGGAAGAGGGGTACTGTCGATCTGGACCTGCTCACCGGGGCGCGCGTGTTGCAGGCCTTCGATGACAATGCGGTCGCCAGGCTTGAGGCCACCGGTGACGATCCAGCGATCATCCTGCACCGCGCCCAGTTCCACTGGTTGCAGGCCAACGCGCTCATCGGCGTCGAGTAGCAACACTTGCGCAATGCCAGCGCTGTCACGCTGGATCGCCCGTTGCGGCACGCTGATGCCTTGCTGGTTGACCGCTTGTTCCAGGCGTACACGGACGAAACCGCCGGGTAGCAGGTCGAGGTCCGGGTTGGGGAACTCGCTGCGCAGGACGATCTGGCCAGTGCCCGGATCAACGGTGATGTCGCTGAACAGCAGCTTGCCCGGTAGTGGATAGAGGCTGCCGTCATCCTGGATCAACGTTGCTCTGGCTTGACCCTGACCGACTTGCTGCAAGTGGCCGGAGCGGAAGGCCCGGCGCAGGTCGTTGAGTTCGCGGGTCGATTGGGTGAGGTCGGCATGGATGGGGTCCAGCTGTTGAATCAGCGCCAGTGGCGTGGTTTCGTTCTGGCCGACCAGCGCACCTTCGGTGACCAGTGCGCGGCCGATGCGGCCGGAAATCGGCGCGGTGACCGTGGCGTAACCGAGATTCAATTTCGCTCGCTCCACGGCCGCTTTGCTGGCGGCGACGTCGGCTGCGGTTTGCCGCACGTTGGCCCGGGCATTGTCGTAATCCTGGCCGCTGATGGCGTTGCCTTCGATCAACTGGGCATAACGCTGTTCTTGCAGCCGCGCCTGGAACGCATTGGCCTCGGCCTTGCGCAACGCGGCTTCGGCGCTGTCCAGGTCGGCCTTGAACGGGGCCGGATCGATACGGAACAGTACGTCGCCTTTTTTCACATCGCTGCCTTCATTGAAGGTGCGTTGCAACACGACACCCGCGACACGGGCTCGAACTTCAGCCATCCGGGGCGCGGCAATCCGCCCGCTCAGTTCGCTGGTGATCGACAGTGGCCGTGCTTCGATGGTTTCGATGCGCACGGTGGCCGGAGGTGGCTGTTCTTCGGCGTGGGAGGACTTGTCACAGGCGCTCAGCGTCAGCGCCAGTGCAAGCAGGCCGAGCGCGGCAAGTAGATTCTTTGACATGGAAACACCCCAATATTGACCCCCGCATCCTACGGGGAGCCGACGAGGGTAGCGGTGAAGCTTTGTTGGTGCTGTGTGAAATTGTGTAAGGGTTTTACTCAGGCGGGGGTGAGGGCGTATATCCTTTGCAGCTTGAAACTTTTTGCGACGGTCAGGCCGCTTTCGCGAGCAGGCTCGCTCCCACAGTAGTTTGGTGTGAGCACAGATTTTGTGAACACCACCGGCCACTGTGGGAGCAAGCCTGCTCGCGAAAGCGATCTATCGGTCGCCACTGCACTTTCTGGAAGCACCCATGCCCAACATCCTCCTGGTCGAAGACGACACCGCGCTCTCCGAACTGATCGCCAGCTACCTGGAACGCAACGGCTATTCGGTCAGCGTGATCAGCCGTGGCGACCACGTGCGCGAACGCGCCCGGGTCAATCCGCCGGATCTGGTGATCCTCGACCTGATGCTGCCGGGCCTCGACGGATTGCAAGTCTGCCGCTTGCTGCGGGCCGATTCGGCCACGCTGCCGATCCTGATGCTCACCGCCCGTGACGACAGCCACGATCAAGTCCTGGGCCTGGAAATGGGCGCCGATGATTACGTCACCAAGCCCTGCGAACCCCGGGTTTTGCTGGCCCGCGTTCGCACGCTATTGCGCCGCAGCAGTCTTGGCGAGCCGCAGACCGTCAACGACCGCATTGTTATGGGCAACCTGTGCATCGACTTGTCCGAACGCACCGTGACCTGGCGCGAGCACTTGGTCGAACTGTCCAGCGGTGAATACAACCTGCTCGTGGTGTTGGCTCGACATGCCGGTGAAGTGCTGAGCCGCGACCAGATCCTGCAACGCCTGCGCGGCATCGAATTCAACGGCACCGACCGCTCGGTGGACGTAGCGATTTCCAAGCTGCGGCGTAAGTTCGACGACAATGCGGGCGAGGCGCGCAAGATCAAGACCGTATGGGGCAAGGGTTATCTGTTCAGCCGTTCCGAGTGGGAATGCTGAGACGATGTTCAGAATTCTGTTTCGCCTGTACCTGGTGACCATCGTCTCGTTCAGCGCGGCGATTTACCTGGTGCCAGACCTGGTGGTCAGGGTCTTCCACGAGCGCTTTGTCACCTACAACCTTGATTATTCACGCGGCTTGCAAACCCTGATCGTCAAGCAATTCCACGCCGTGCCCGAAGCACAATGGCCGGCAATGGCGGTTGAAATGGACAAGGAGTTCGCCCCGCTGCACATCGTGTTGACGCGCAACGACGATCCCGACTTCACCCTGTCAGAGCGCGAACGTCTGCAGCGCGGCGAGAACGTGGTGCGCATCGGCGACTGGGGTTGGCGCACCTTGGCCGTAGCACCGCTCAATGAGCAAGCCGTGGTGAAAATGATCGTGCCACCGGACCCGATGGACGTCAGCCTGCTGTACTGGAGCATCAACGTGTTGATCGGTGCGACCATGCTCGCGTGTCTGCTGCTGTGGCTGCGCCCGCACTGGCGCGATCTGGAACGCCTTAAAGGTACCGCCGAGCGTTTCGGCAAAGGCTATCTGAGCGAGCGCACGCAGATTTCCCGACACTCCAACATCGGCAGCCTGGCGAATGTCTTTGACACCATGGCCGGCGACATCGAAAACCTGCTTAACCAGCAGCGTGACTTGCTCAATGCGGTGTCCCACGAACTGCGCACACCGCTGACCCGCCTGGACTTCGGCCTGGCCCTGGCACTCTCCGACGATTTGCCCGCAGGCAGTCGCGAGCGCTTGCAAGCGTTGGTCGCACACATCCGCGAACTCGATGAGTTGGTCCTGGAGTTGCTGTCCTACAGCCGCTTGCAAAACCCGGCTCAGTCGCCGGAGCAGGTTGAAGTGGCGCTGGATGAGTTTATCGACAGCATTCTGGGGAGCGTTGATGAAGAACTGGAATCGCCGCACATCGTCATGGATGTGCGGCTTCACGGCCAACTCGAACGCTTCACGCTTGACCCGCGTCTGACCGCCCGCGCGATTCAGAACTTGTTGCGTAATGCCATGCGCTACTGCGAAAAGTGCATTCAGATTAGCGTGCAAGTGTCCGCGAAGGGCTGTGAGATCTGGGTGGATGACGATGGGATCGGTATTCCGGATGACGAACGGGAACGGATTTTCGAGCCGTTTTATCGGCTGGATCGCAGTCGGGATCGGGCAACGGGTGGTTTTGGCCTCGGACTGGCGATCAGTCGTCGGGCGCTGGAAGCACAAGGCGGCACGCTGACTGTCGAAACGTCACCGCTGGGCGGTGCACGGTTCCGTCTCTGGCTACCCACTCAACCCTGACACGTTCTTTGTAGCAGCTGCCGAGCCTGCGAGGCTGCGTTCGGCTGCGCAGCAGTCGTAAAACCTGAAAACGCGGTCCTCCTGAAAGACCGCGTCACCTGATTTCTCGACGGCTGCTACACAGGTTCAGACTGGCACTTCATTCGCTGAGATCAGCCCAACCCCCGCTACCTGCATCCGATCAATTGCTGCCGCCAACGAACCCTCAAGATCAATCGCGCGGCACGCATCCATCACCACAAACGCATTGAATCCGGCCGCCCGGGCATCCAGCGCCGAGAACATCACGCAGAAATCCAGCGCCAGTCCGACCAGGTAAACGGTGTCGATACCACGTTCTTTCAGATAGCCGGCCAAGCCTGTGGTGGTGGTTCGATCCGCTTCCAGAAACGCCGAATAACTGTCGATGTCCGGGTTGCAACCCTTGCGGATGATCATTTGTGCATGGGGCAGGTCCAGATCCTTGTGCAACTCGGCCCCGGCAGTGGCGCGCACACAATGACCCGGCCATAGCGTTTGCGCGCCGTACGGCAACTGAATTACATCATATGGCTTGTAACCGGGGTGGCTGGAGGCGAACGAGGCGTGCCCGGGTGGGTGCCAGTCCTGGGCAATAATCACTTGTTTGAAATGGCCGCCGAGGCGGTTGATCAACGGAACGATCAAATCACCCTCCGGCACCGGTAACTGGCCGGCGGGAATGAAGTCGTTTTGCACGTCGATGATTAACAGGGCTGTGCGTGAATCAATTGGCATGAGTCGGTTCCTCCTTGGAAAATCACACGCCAAGAATAGTGCAACTTCACTCAAGCGCTAAGCCGCCCCCTCAATAACTTGGCCATGTCTTCGAGCTCCGCCACGGGGCTGTGCCCGATCAACATCCACGCATGCTCCATGTCGGCCCAGTAGACAACATTCATTCCGTGCCGACGCTCATGGGCGAAATGTCGACTGCCGCTGTTGGAGCGCGTGACGCACAGGGCCATCGGGCCATGCGCCGGGTTGAGGTAGGTGATCTGGGCAATCGGTACGCCATCGTATTCGAGGATTTGCGCACGCTTGAATTCAGAACGGGGCAACGTCAGCTGGGCAGACGCAAGGTTCAGGCCCAGGCGCGCATCAATAACCTGAAGTTGCGCCCGTTGGCTGGCTTCATCGCTGGGCAGGTGCTCCAGGGTTTCTGGCACGTAGAGCGACATGTAATCCGCGACTAACCCACGCCAGTTGGGTTTTTGCTGACTCGATTGCCAACCGAGGAACAAACGGTCCGCCACCACGCTGCCGACCACCAAAGTGGCCGCGGCCGCGAGAAACCAGCGGCGATTCATTGATGGCCGTTCGGGGGAAGGCAAGGTGGCGAGCATGAACTGCAATCGATCCAGTGGCGCCTGCTGCGCCATTTCGGCATAAGCCTCTTTAAATGGCAGACTGCTGCGGGCCAGCCATTGCAGGCGCAGGCTGAGCGTCGAGTCTTCGGCGATTGCCGTGTCGATGCGGGTGCGTTGTTCGGCATCGAGTTGGTCGTCGAGATAGGCCACCAGTTGCTCGTCTGAGGGTGTGGCGCGATCGTTCATCGACGTTCTCCCGTGAAAGGGTTCGGTACAGCATGCAGTGGTGGGTATTCGGCCAGTTTTACCCGGGCAGCGGCCAGCCGGCTCATGACCGTGCCCATCGGCACTTGCAGTACTTCGGCGACTTCGCGGTACGACAAACCTTCGACGTACGCCAGGTACACCGTTTCGCGTTGGGCTTCGGGCAACGCGTCGACACGCCGGATCACTTGAGCCGCCAGCACGTGGGTTTGCGCCGCGTGTTCGCCGTCAAACGACAACTGACTGTCGCCATCCACTACCCCCTGACCCTGACGCACCCGCCGCGCGCGCACCTCATTGAGCCAGATCGAATGCAGTATGCTCAGCAGCCAGCGGTCCATGCGTGTGCCGGGGACAAACTGGCCTGCACGTTCAAGCGCCCGCACGCAGGTCGCCTGCACCAGGTCTTCGGCCACATGCCGTTGCCGGGACAACAACAAGCCGTAACGCCACAAACGCGCTAAATGCTGGCCCAGTTCGGCCCTGATTGTTTGATCGCTGGCGATGGCGACCTCCGTCTGTACCAGGTGTCAGGTTTTCGATGAGTCGTTAATGGCTTCGGCCAGATCCCGGTATTCCTCGCAAGTGCTGCCGCAGATCGATTTGATGTGCTGCAACTGTTCTTGCGCCAGGTCCAGTCGGCCTTTGATCACATACGCTTCACCGAGGTATTCGCGCACTTGCGCATACTGCGGGTCGAGTTTGACCGATTGCAGGTAATAACCGATGCCTTCGTCGGTATGCCCCAGTTTACGCGTGGCGTAACCGCGATAGTTTAAAGCTTTGGCCGTGTTCGGTTGCTTTAGCGTATCGAGCAGGGCCAGGGCTTCTTCGTAGCGACCGTCCTTCGCCAGGCGATAGGCATAATTGGTACGGTCTTCGTCGGGCACCAGGCTATTGCTTTGCTTGAGGCATTTCTGCGATCTGGAATCGAAGACCTGGCCTTTGGGGCAGCTGGGTTTGGCGGGTGCATCATCGTCGCCATTGGCCTGGGCCAGAGAGCTGCTCAGTGCTGCCGCCAGACAACCGGCAAGCAGCAGCGGGGCGGTGAAAACAGCAAAACGCACGTTCATGGGCCAGGCTCCAAGGGTTGCGGGTTTCGGTTTAAACCACGATCGTATTGGGTCATGTAAGAAGAACACCGCAGCGTGAACAATTATTCATTTATTTATGGGGAACTATTCAAGGAAAGTACAAACCTTGTCGCTCTGTTCGACAAGGGCAGAGTGGCCTTCGCGATGAGGCCCGTCCAGTCACTGGAAACTCAAAAACCAGTCCCGTTTTTGGCCGAACCACTGCCTTACTCCCCCCACCCATGCCTTGTTATAGTCCGGGCCTCATTTTTTGCCCGGTAAAAGGATCACTGCCATGTCTCAGTACACCGCGTTCACCGTCGAACTCACCGACAACATCGCCCATGTGCAGATAAACCGTCCGGAAAAGATCAACTCGATGAACGCCGCGTTCTGGAGCGAGATCATTGAGATTTTCCAGTGGATCGACGACACCGATGAAGCTCGCGTCGTGGTCCTCAGTGGTGCCGGCAAGCATTTCTCCTCCGGCATCGACCTGATGATGCTGGCCGGTGTGGCCAATGAACTGGGCAAGGATGTCGGTCGCAACGCGCGCCTGCTGCGCCGCAAGATCCTCGCCCTGCAAGCGTCCTTCAATGCTGTCGACAATTGCCGCAAACCGGTGCTGGCGGCGATTCAGGGTTATTGCCTCGGCGGTGCCATCGACCTGATTGCCGCCTGCGACATGCGTTACGCCGCCGAAAACGCGCAATTCTCGATCAAGGAAATCGACATCGGCATGGCCGCCGATGTCGGCACGTTGCAACGCTTGCCGCGCATCGTCGGTGACGGCATGCTGCGTGAACTGGCTTACACTGGTCGCACGTTTGGCGCCGACGAAGCGCGCAACATCGGCCTGGTCAATCGCGTCTACAGCGACAGCGCGAGCCTGCTGGATGGCGTCATGGGGATTGCCCGCGAGATCGCCCGCAAGTCGCCGATTGCAGTGACGGGCACCAAAGAGATGATCAGCTACATGCGCGACCATCGCATCGACGACGGCCTTGAATACGTCGCCACCTGGAACGCCGCCATGCTGCAATCCACTGACCTGCGTGTGGCCATGGCCGCCCATATGAGCAAACAGAAACCCGAATTTCTGGACTGATTAAACATGACTTCACGCTGGACCACCGCAGTACTGGACACCGATCAACCTGGCGGCTGGGCCGTGGCCCGCAGCCCGGAAGGCTTCCTGTTTGATGACAATGGCGCGCTGTTCCCGCGTGAGTGGCTCAAGCGTCAGGACCTGTCTATTCTCGCCGAGCACGGCATCGGTCACCTTGATGGCGAGCCGGTCTACCTGCTGGAACTGCGCAGTCCCGGCGAAGTGCCGGGTTGCAACTGGAAAGGTCTGCGGGCGTTCATGCTTGAGGGCGATCACACGGTGTACAAGGTGCTCGGCTATGCCGCGCAAATTGGCACCTGGTACCGAGAGCATCGCTTTTGTGGCAACTGTGGTCAGGCGGCAACTCAGATTCCACGCGAGCGGGCGATGTACTGCGAGCCGTGTAATTTGCGCTATTACCCACGGATCTCGCCGAGCATGATCGTGCTGGTCACCCGTGGCGATGAGATCCTGCTGGCCCGTTCGCCCCGTTTCGTCAGTGGGGTCTACAGCACATTGGCAGGGTTTGCCGAACCGGGAGAGTCGGCCGAGGATTGCCTGATTCGCGAGGTTCGCGAGGAGGTGCAGATCGAGGTCAAGAACATCCAGTACCTGGGCAGCCAGTGCTGGCCATTCCCGCACTCAATGATGCTCGGCTTCCATGCCGAGTACGCCGGTGGCGTGATTGTCTGTCAGGAAGACGAAATCGAAGACGCCCAGTGGTTCAGCGTTCATGCGCTGCCGCCGTTGCCGGCGTCACGCTCGATTGCCCGTTACCTGATCGACGTCTATGTGGCGCGGCGCTTAGGCCACGCTGAACCAGTGCTGCCAGGCTAACCGCACGGTCAAGCCCAGCACCACGGTGATGAATACCGGTCGAATGAACTTCGCACCGCCACTGATGGCGGTGCGTGCGCCAAAGAAAGCGCCGACCATCACCGACAGGCCCATGCTCAGGCCGATGACCCAGTCCACCTGCCCGGAAAATACAAACACCGACAGCGCCGCAATGTTGCTGACGAAGTTCATGCTGCGTGCCACGCCGCTGGCCTTCACCAGGTCGATGGGGTACATCAGCAACGTGCTGACGGTCCAGAACGCGCCCGTGCCGGGGCCGGCCACGCCGTCGTAGAAACCGAGGCTGAAGCCCTGGGTCGATTGCCACTTTTTCTTGATCGGCGCATCGCTGTCCAGTGGTGCCTTGGGCGTGCCGCCGAACAACAGGTACAGGCCGCAGGCGAAGACGATCACCGGAAGCATTTTATTCAGCCACTCGGCCGGCAAATAATGCGCGACCACCGCGCCGGTCAATGCGCCGACCAGTGTGCCAACGATGGCGTGCATCCACTGGCGGGGATGAAATAGCTTGCGACGGTAGAAGGTGAAACTGGCGGTGGCCGAGCCAAACGTCGAACTCAACTTGTTGGTGCCCAGTACCAGGTGCGGCGGCAAGCCGGCGGTGAGCAGGGCCGGGGTGGTCAGCAGACCGCCGCCACCGGCAATCGCGTCGATGAAACCGGCAATGAAGGCAACAACGGCCAGAATGGCCAGGGTGGTGAGGTCAACACTGAGTTCGAAAGGCATGGAATCGGCTTATTCGGCGGGGTGCAGGACAGGGCTGCGGGGAAGGGCCGGTATCTTACCTAGATCCAGACTTTGCGGCGACCCGTCTGGCCTCATCGCCAGCAGGCTCCCACATTGGATGTGCGTCGAACATAAGCCCCCTGTGGGAGCGAGCCTGCTCGCGATGGCTGAGTATCAGTCGATACATCCAGTGACTGTTACACCGCCATCGCCAGCAGGCTGGCTCCCACATTTTGGATTTAGGTGAATATTAGAGACCGAGGTCGGACAGCCCCGGGTGATCATCCGGGCGACGCCCCAGCGGCCAGTGGTACTTGCGCTCGCTTTCCTTGATCGGCAGGTCGTTGATGCTGGCAAACCGATTGGCCATCAGTCCGTTCTCGTCGAACTCCCAGTTTTCGTTGCCGTAGGAACGGAACCAGTTGCCCGAGTCGTCGTGCCATTCATAGGCATAACGCACGGCGATGCGGTTGCCGGTGAAGGCCCAGAGTTCCTTGATCAAGCGGTAATCCAGTTCCTTGGCCCATTTGCGGGTCAGGAACGCTTTGGCTTCTTCGCGGTTGTTCGCGAATTCGGCGCGGTTACGCCATCGGGTATCCAATGTATAAGCCAGCGACACTCGCTCGGGGTCGCGAGAGTTCCAGCCGTCTTCGGCCAGGCGAACTTTTTCGATGGCAGATTCGCGGGTGAAGGGGGGCAATGGCGGACGAACTTCAGCGTTAGACATGTAAAGTCTCCCAGTAAAAGTACAGTTCAAACACGTAGCGGGTCATTTTGTTCGTGTTGCAAAACAGTAGAACGTTCGTTGTCCTTGGTCAGCAGAAACTTTCTTCGCCTGTCATGCCGCCATCGCGAGCAGGAGACAGGTATACCAATGCGGTAACAAGACCCAAACCCATCCATGGTGTAAGCTCATGAATTCTTCGGATTCGACCCACTGCGAGCCCTATGCCGTCGCTTTTCAAACGCTCTCTGCTGCCCAAACTGCGCAGTTTTCCGCTGACCGCCGATGCCGTCACGATCCTTTCCGGTGCCGCCGAGTTTCGTCGTTGCCTGCTGGAGAAGATCGCCCAGGCCACGCAGCGCATCTATATCGTTGCGCTGTACCTGCAACAGGATGAAGCCGGCCAGGAAATTCTCGATGCCTTGCACGCCGCCAAACTGGCGCGTCCGCAGCTGGACGTGGTCGTGGTGGTCGACTGGCTGCGCGCCCAGCGCGGCTTGATTGGTGCCGGCAAGCAACCGGGCAACTCGGCGTGGTATCAGGAAGCGACCCGCACCCACGCCAGTCAAGTGCCGGTATATGGCGTGCCGGTTCAGACGCGCGAACTGTTCGGCGTGCTGCATCTGAAGGGCTTTGTGATCGATGATTGCGTGATTTACAGCGGCGCGAGCCTGAACAATGTTTACCTGCACAAGTTCGACAAATACCGCTTCGACCGATACCACGTACTGCAGAACCAGGCGCTGGCCAATTCGATGCAGCACCTGATACAGCACGGTTTCCTTGAGTCCAAAGCCGTGCACCGCCTCGATTTGCCGAACCTGCCGACCACCCGCAGCCTGCGCCATGACATCGGCGATTTGCGCAGCCGTCTCAAGCACGCGGCCTATGACACCACGGCGGGCAACACGCTGAAGGCCGATCTGTCAGTCAGCCCGTTGCTCGGCGTCGGCAAGAACAACCCATTGAACAGGGTGATTTGCGAGTTGATCGCCAGCGCCCGGCACCAACTGACGATCTGCACACCGTACTTCAACCTGCCACTGGCCGTGACCCGGGAAATCAACCGGGCGCTAGGGCGAGGGGTCAAGGTCGACATTGTAGTCGGCGACAAGACCGCCAACGATTTCTACATCCCGCCGAGCGAACCGTTCAAGGTGATCGCAGCGCTGCCTTACCTCTACGAGATCAGCCTGCGACGCTTTGCCAAAAAGCATCAGCACAGCATCGACAGCGGCAAACTGAACCTGCATTTGTGGCGTGATGGCGACAACACCTATCACCTCAAGGGCATGTGGATCGACCAGCGCTATACCTTGCTGACCGGCAACAACCTCAACCCTCGGGCATTCCGTCTTGACCTGGAAAACGCGCTACTGATCGATGACCCGAAAGGCGAACTGCTTGAGCAACGCAACGCCGAGCTGGTAGAGATTTTTCAGAACACCAGCCGCATCGAGCGTTATCAGGAGCTGGAAACGCTGCTGGATTACCCGCCAGCGGTGGCCAAGTTCCTCACGCGCGTCAGTCGGGTGCGGATTGAGCGGCTGCTCTATCGGATTCTGTAACGCTTGACGCTGCCGGGGGCTTTGGCCACAGGGCCACTAGCAGCAATAGCGCAGCGGCCACCAGATAGGGCAAGCGTGGTTCCAGGTCATAGATCAGCGTGGCCGCCAACGGCCCGATGACGACGCCAAACCCTTGCGCGGCACCGATGGAACCGGCGGTGGCGCCTTGCTCGGAGGCGTCCACGGCATTGGCGGCCAGTGCGGCGAAAGAGGGGAAAATCAGCCCCATTCCGCCCGCTGAAACGAAGAAGCACAGCCACAAGCCCCACGCAGTATTGGCGAGGATGCTGCCGGCAAATCCCACGGACGCCACCAGCGCGCCGGCGCGGATCAAGCGCAGCGGCGGCCATTCGAGCCGGCGCACCACCAGTTGCGAGCAGATCAACGCGAAACCGACCATGGTCAAGGCAATGCCCGCCGTTTGCGCGGCGTCGGCCGGGCTCATGCCGAGCCGGTCGAGGGCAAAGAAACCGACGGTGATTTGCGCAATTGATACACACAGCATCGCCACAAACGCGACCGCCATGGGCCGGCGCAGACGTGGGTCGTTCAGGCGCACCTTGCGCGGTGCTTGCCGCAGGTGCAGTTCCTGGCCCTTGAGCTTGAAGCGCAACACCACAAAGGCCAGCAATGGCAGCACGGCCATGGCGTAAAACGGCAGGCTTAAGCTGAAACGCGACAGTAACGCGGCGATGGCCGGCCCGATCACCAGGCCACACGCATTGGCTGCACCCAATGCCGCCATGGCTTTGGCACGGTGCTGCGGTTCGATGTTGTCGGCGATCAGTGCGTTGCCACCCACCGGGATGGCGGCGTAGAACACGCCGATCAATCCACGCCCGATCATCAAGCCGATGAACCCCAGCAGCGCCGACGGCAGAAGTCGCAAGGACACGTCGATGAACAGGCACAAGGCCCAATAGGCGAGGGTGAAACCCGCGGTGGCGATCAACAGGATGCGTCGCCGGCCATAACGGTCACTGGCCTGGCCCCAAGGCCGGGCGAGCAGCATCCAGATGACCCCGGACACCGTCACCGCCGCACCGGCCTGCCACGTGGCAAGGCCCAACACCCGGGCAATCGGGCCGATCAACGAGACAAACGCCATCATCGACATGGAGCAGGCCATGTTGGCAACCATTAACGGGCGCAAGTCGAAGGCGGGAGTGGTCATGGGTGAGTCTTCCGTGAGCTTTTATAGTTTGCGGGAGATGGTAGCTCGGGATATGTGCAAGCAGCAGGAATATCGGTGGCAGTGATAATGCAATCGTCGGAACGCCGCCCGGAGCCGGCTCACTCCCACAAGGGATCTGCACCCGGCAAGCGGCTGCGGTAAGATGCCGACACTCCAAAAAACAACAAGGCTTGCCGCGCTCAATGTCGGAAAAAGACACCATCTCCATCCAACTGGTGCGCGAAGCGCTGCTGCAGAGTTGCGCCCCCGGTCAGGCCACCGATGAGGTGTTGAACAAAGTCGGAATCGATCCAGCGCTGCTGCAAACCCACGATGCCCGCGTCCCGGCCACCGCGTATGCCCGGCTCTGGCGCTTGTTGGCCCGGCGCCGGGATGATGAGTTTTTTGGCATGGACCCGCGCAAGCTCAAGTCCGGCAGTCTGGAGTTTCTGTGTCGCTGCTCAATGGTCCAGCCGAGCCTCGCCGCCGGGCTGACGTCAGGTTTGAGCTTTCTGTCGTTGATGCTTGAGCACCTGCCCGCGCAACTGGTCCGCCAGCAAAGCCTGGCCGAAATCGTTCTATTGGAAGACGATCAGGACCCGCGTCGAGCCTTCACCTATTTCACCTATTGGATGATCGTTCATGGCGTTGCCTGTTGGCTGGCAGGACGGCGGATACCGATCCTGGCGGTGGAATTGCGCTGCGCGGCACCGGATTTTTGCGATGATTATCAGGTGATGTTCTCCGAGAACCTGCGCTTCGACCGGCCGCGCACACGAATGATTTTCTCCGCCGACTGCCTGGATTTGCCGATCAAGCGCAGCGCTGAAGAACTCAAACGGTTTCTGGCCATTGCGCCGGCCAATATCCTGGTCAAGTACCGTGATCCAGATAGCCTGGCGAACCGTATCAAACAGAATTTGCGCCAACTGCCTGCCCAGCAATGGCCGGAAACCGAGCCGCTGGCGCAGCAATTGTGCATGTCGGCCTCGACCTTGCGCCGGCGTCTGGCGGAAGAAGGGCAGACCTATCAGGGACTCAAGGACAGCGTGCGCAAGGAGCTGGCCATCGTTTGGCTGGCTGAGCCAAGTATCAGCTTCGCCGAGATCGCCACGCGGTTGGGGTTTGCCGATGCGAGTTCGTTCTACAAGGCGTTTCGCAAGTGGGCGGGGTCTAATCCGGGGCATTACCGGAGTTTGATTCTGAACGAGGCGCATTGATCCGAGGCCCTTGGTGACTGCGCTGACGCTATCGCGAGCAGGCTCGCTCCCACAGTGGTTTTGTGGTGTGAATGCAATCTATGCCATACCCGGAACCCCTGTGGGAGCGAGCCTGCTCGCGATGAGGCCCGAACGGGTACCACACCTCTTGAGCCTTGGCCAAACCAGTCAACCAACTTGATAACTTTGACCATTGCCCCGTACTGCCCACAGAGCGACTATTTCTCTGGCTTTACGGTTCCCCCAGCCCAATAAAAATACAAAGGGATTCTGGCAATGCGCGATTACCTGTCTGCCACATCACAATTCAACTATCAGCACACCGTCGACGCCGCTCTCAGCGGTTCCCTGCAAGCGCTCAACGCCTGCGTCGAGTGTTGCGACCGCCATGCTTTGCCAGGGCGCATCGCGCTGTTCTGGGAAGGCCGCGACGGCGCCAGCGCTACGTACACCTTCAGCGACTTGCAGGATAAAGCTGCGCGGTTTGCCAATTTCCTGCTGGCCCAAGGGGTGAAAAAAGGCGACAAGGTCGCCGGGCTTCTGCCTCGTAACTTCGAATTATTGATCACCGTCTTTGCCACCTGGCGCATTGGCGCGGTGTATCAGCCGCTATTCACTGCGTTCGGCCCCAAAGCCATTGAACATCGCCTCGGCACCTCGGCTGCCAAAGTCGTGGTCACCGACGCGGTCAATCGCTCGAAACTCGCTGAAGTGGCCGACTGCCCGACCATCGTCACCGTCGGTGGCGCCAAAGGTCAGGGGATCGTGCGTGGCGATTACAGTTTCTGGGCCGAACTGGCCAATTATTCTCCTGCGTGCGAACCGGTGCTGCTGACCGGCGAAGACCCGTTCCTGCTGATGTTCACCTCGGGCACCACTGGCCCGTCGAAAGCCTTGTCGGTGCCGCTCAAAGCCCTCGTCGCGTTCCAGAGCTATACCCGCGATGCCGTGGATCTGCGGCCCGAAGACGCGTTCTGGAACGTTGCGGATCCGGGGTGGGCCTACGGCATCTATTACGGCGTTACCGGGCCGATGTCGATGGGGCATCCGATCACCTTTTACGATGGTCCGTTCACCCTCGAAAGCACCTGCCGGGTGATCAACAAGTACGGGATCACCAACCTCACCGGGTCGCCGACCGCCTATCGTCTGCTGATCGCGGGCGGCGACGAGTTCGCCAAATCGATCAAGGGCAGGCTGCGCATCGTCAGCAGCGCCGGCGAGCCGCTCAATCCGGAAGTGATCCGTTGGTTCGCCGACAACCTCGGCGTGGTCATCCACGACCATTACGGACAGACCGAACTGGGTATGGTTCTGTGCAACCACCACGCACTGGAACACCCGGTCCACGTCGGCGCCGCCGGTTTCACCTCACCAGGGCATCGTATCGTGGTGCTGGACGACGAATACAAGGAACTTGGTGTCGGGCAGCCAGGCATTCTGGCCCTCGACCGCACCCAGTCGCCAATGTGCTGGTTCAATGGCTACGAAGGCGCGCCAACCAAAGCGTTCGTCGGTAACTATTACCTGAGCGGCGACACCGTGGAGTGGAACCCGGACGGCAGCATCAGCTTCGTCGGTCGCAGCGATGACGTGATCACCACATCGGGCTACCGCGTCGGCCCGTTCGACGTGGAAAGTGCGCTGATCGAACATCCGGCGGTGATCGAGGCAGCCGTGGTGGGTAAACCCGATCCGGAGCGTACCGAACTGGTCAAGGCTTTCGTGGTGATTTGCGAACAATACCGCGCCACGCCGGAGCTGGCTGAAGAGCTGCGCCAACATGTGCGCAAACGTCTGGCGGCGCACTCTTACCCACGTGAAATCGAATTTGTCAGCGAGTTGCCGAAAACCCCAAGCGGCAAATTGCAGCGCTTTATCTTGCGCAATCAGGAAATCGCCAAGGCTCAAGAGGCCGCCGCGAAGAACGTTTCAGCTTGAATCCAAGGAAACAATGATGCAGATCGAAAACAAGGTTTTTCTCGTCACCGGCGGTGCTTCCGGTCTGGGTGCCGCCACGGCTGAATCGCTGATTGCAGCCGGCGCCAAAGTGATGCTGGTTGACATGAATGCCGAGGCGGTTGCGGCGCAGGCCCAGCGTCTGGGCGCGCAAAGTGTGGTGGCGGATATCAGCAACGAAGCGGCTGCCGAGGCGGCGGTGCAGGCGACGGTCAAAGCCTTTGGTGGTCTCAACGGCCTCGTAAATTGCGCCGGCATCGTGCGCGGCGAAAAAATCCTCGGCAAGAACGGCCCGCATGCACTGGCCAGTTTCAGCCAGGTGATCAACGTCAACCTGATCGGCAGCTTCAACATGCTGCGTCTGGCGGCGGCTGCCATTGCTGAAACCGAACCGGATGCCGACGGCGAGCGCGGCGTGATCATCAACACCGCTTCGGCTGCAGCCTACGACGGCCAGATCGGCCAGGCCGCTTATGCCGCGTCCAAAGGCGCCATTGTCAGCCTGACCTTGCCCGCCGCCCGTGAATTGGCGCGTTTTGGCATCCGCGTGATGACCATTGCCCCGGGCATTTTCGAAACCCCGATGATGGCCGGCATGACCCAGGAAGTGCGCGACTCGCTGGCCGCTGGCGTGCCATTCCCGCCGCGTCTGGGCAAACCGGACGAGTACGCCGCGCTGGTGCGGCATATCATTGAAAACAGCATGCTCAATGGCGAGGTGATCCGTCTCGACGGTGCCTTGCGCATGGCCGCCAAGTAAGGAGTTTTGTCATGACTATTGCCAACGATCCCATCGTAATCGTCAGCGCCGCCCGCACCCCGATGGGCGGTTTTCAGGGCGAACTGAAAAGTCTGACGGCACCGCAACTCGGCGCAGCCGCGATTCGTTCGGCAGTCGAGCGCGCCGGCATCAACGCTGAATCGGTCGAAGAAGTGCTGTTTGGCTGTGTTCTGTCCGCTGGCCTCGGCCAGGCACCGGCGCGTCAGGCTGCGCTGGGAGCCGGGCTCGATAAGTCGACCCGTTGCACCACGCTGAACAAGATGTGCGGTTCGGGCATGGAAGCGGCGATTCTGGCCCACGACATGTTGGTGGCCGGCAGCGCTGACGTGGTGGTGGCGGGCGGCATGGAAAGCATGTCCAATGCGCCATACCTGCAGGACCGTGCGCGCAGCGGCTATCGCATGGGCCATGGGCGTGTGCTCGATCATATGTTCCTCGACGGGCTGGAAGATGCCTACGACAAGGGTCGCCTGATGGGCACCTTTGCTGAGGATTGCGCCGAAACCAACGGTTTCAGCCGTGAAGCGCAGGACGCGTTCGCCATTGCCTCGACCACCCGCGCACAGCAGGCGATCAAGGACGGCAGCTTCAACGCCGAGATTGTCCCGGTGTCGGTGATGGTCGGTAAAGAACAGGTGCTGATCAGCAACGACGAACAGCCACCGAAAGCCAGGCTGGACAAGATTACGTCGTTGAAACCGGCGTTCCGCGACGGCGGCACGGTGACGGCAGCGAACTCCAGTTCCATTTCCGACGGCGCGGCGGCACTGGTGTTGATGCGTCGCTCCGACGCCGAGAAACAAGGGCTGAAACCGCTGGCAGTCATTCACGGCCACGCGGCGTTTGCTGACACCCCGGGCTTGTTCCCGGTAGCGCCGGTGGGCGCTATCAAGAAACTGATGAAGAAAACTGGCTGGTCGCTGGACCAGGTCGATCTGTTCGAAGTGAACGAAGCTTTCGCCGTGGTCAGCCTGGTAACCATGACCAAACTGGAAATCCCCCACGAGAAGGTCAACGTTCACGGCGGTGCGTGTGCCTTGGGTCATCCGATTGGTGCATCGGGGGCGCGTATCCTCGTGACCCTGCTTTCGGCCCTGCGCCAGAAAGGCCTGAAGCGCGGCGTTGCAGCGATCTGCATCGGCGGCGGCGAAGCCACGGCCATGGCGGTTGAATGCCTCTACTGAAGCTGGCGCTATTCCAATGTGGGAGCGAGCCTGCTCGCGAAAGCGGATTCACATTCGACATTTTTATCGACTGATACACCGCATTCGCGAGCAGGCTCGCTCCCACAGGTTCAGTGTTTCAACCAGTCATTTTGTACGACAGGCTTATTTTAAGGACTTGGCATGATTCCCAATGACGAACAACTGCAGATCAGCGAAGCGGCCCGGCAGTTTGCCCAGGAACGGTTGAAACCGTTCGCCGCCGAGTGGGATCGCGAACATCGCTTCCCCAAGGAAGCCATCGGTGAAATGGCCGAGCTGGGCTTCTTCGGCATGCTCGTTCCAGAGCAGTGGGGCGGTTGCGACACCGGTTATCTGGCGTACGCCATGGCCCTGGAAGAAATCGCCGCCGGTGATGGCGCGTGCTCGACCATCATGAGCGTGCACAACTCGGTGGGTTGCGTACCGATCCTGCACTACGGCAACGACGATCAGAAAGAACGCTTCCTCAAGCCACTGGCCAGCGGCGCGATGCTCGGCGCCTTTGCCCTCACCGAACCGCAGGCCGGTTCCGACGCCAGCGGCCTGAAAACCCGCGCGCGACTGGAAGGCGATCACTACGTGCTCAATGGCTGCAAGCAGTTCATCACCTCCGGGCAGAACGCCGGGGTGGTGATCGTGTTTGCAGTGACGGACCCAAGCGCCGGCAAGCGTGGTATCACCGCCCTGATCGTGCCGACCGATTCGCCTGGCTATAAAGTCGCCCGGGTCGAAGACAAGCTCGGTCAGCATGCATCCGATACCTGCCAGATCCTCTTCGAAGACGTCAAAGTACCGGTGGCCAACCGCTTGGGCGAGGAGGGTGAAGGTTACCGAATCGCCCTGGCCAACCTCGAAGGCGGCCGCGTGGGCATCGCTTCGCAATCGGTGGGCATGGCCCGCGCCGCGTTTGAAGCCGCCCGTGATTACGCCCGCGAGCGCGAAAGTTTCGGCAAGCCGATCATCGAACATCAGGCGGTTGCGTTCCGTCTGGCCGACATGGCCACGCAGATTGCCGTGGCCCGGCAGATGGTGCATTACGCGGCGGCCTTGAGGGACAGCGGCAAACCGGCACTGGTCGAAGCGTCCATGGCCAAGCTGTTCGCTTCGGAAATGGCCGAAAAGGTCTGTTCTTCGGCGTTGCAAACCCTAGGCGGTTACGGTTACCTCAACGACTTCCCGCTGGAGCGGATCTACCGCGACGTGCGGGTCTGCCAGATCTACGAAGGCACCAGCGATATTCAGCGCATGGTTATTTCGCGCAATTTATAAGAAGGAGTCCACTTGTGAGCTACGAAACGATTTTGTTGGAAACCCACGGCCGCGTCGGTCTGATTACCTTGAACCGTCCGCAAGCGCTGAACGCGTTGAACGCGCAGATCGTCAGCGAACTGAACCACGCCCTCGATGGCCTGGAGGCCGATTCGAACATCGGCTGCATCGTGCTGACCGGCTCGAAAAAAGCCTTTGCTGCCGGTGCCGACATCAAGGAAATGGCCGAGCTGACCTACCCGCAAATCTACATCGACGACCTGTTCAGCGACAGCGACCGCGTGGCCAACCGCCGCAAACCGATCATCGCCGCGGTCAACGGTTTTGCCCTGGGCGGTGGCTGTGAACTGGCGTTGATGTGCGACTTCATCCTGGCCGGCGACAACGCCAGATTCGGTCAGCCGGAAATCAACCTCGGTGTGCTGCCGGGCATGGGCGGCACTCAGCGCCTGACTCGTGCCGTGGGCAAGGCCAAAGCCATGGAAATGTGCCTGAGCGGGCGTTTGATCGATGCGGTGGAAGCGGAGCGTTGCGGTATCGTCGCGCGGATCGTCCCGGCGGATGAGCTGCTGGAAGAAGCGCTGAAAGTCGCGGCGCTGATCGCGAACAAATCGCTGCCGATTGCAATGATGGTCAAGGAAAGCGTTAACCGCGCATTTGAAGTGAGCCTGTCCGAAGGCGTGCGCTTTGAACGTCGGGTGTTCCATGCGGCGTTTGCGACGCAGGATCAAAAAGAAGGAATGGCGGCGTTTATTGCCAAGCGTGAGGCGCAGTTCCAAGGGAAGTAATGCGCTACTTTGACTGACGCCATCGCGAGCAGGCTCGCTCCCACAGTTGATCTCCAGTGTTCAGGAGATCACCTGTGGGAGCGAGCCTGCTCGCGATGCTTTTTAGCCTTTAGACCAGATAATTTTTGAGTTCGCGGGCGATCACCATCCGCTGTATCTCGCTCGACCCTTCATATATCTGCGTGATCCGCGCATCCCGGTAGTACTTCTCCACCGGATAGTCTTCCAGATACCCATACCCGCCATGAATCTGAATGGCGGACGAGCACACCTTTTCGGCTATTTCCGAGGCGAATAGCTTGGCCTGAGATGCTTCGGACAGGCAGGGTTTGCCGGCTGTGCGCAGGCGCGCCGCATGCAGGATGAGCAATCGCGCGGCGTTCAACTGCATGTGCATGTCGGCGAGCATATTGGCGATGCTTTGGTGTTCGATGATCGGCTTGTCGAATTGCACCCGGTCCCGCGAATACGCCAGCGCTGCTTCAAACGCGGCACGGGCAATGCCCAGGGCTTGCGCGGCGATGCCGATACGGCCGCCTTCGAGGTTGGACAGGGCGATGGACAGGCCCTTGCCGCGTTCGCCCAGCAAATTGGCTTCGGGAACGGTGCAGTTGTTCAGTGTCACCGCGCAGGTGTCCGAAGCGCGAATGCCCATCTTGTGTTCAGTGCGGTCCACGATAAAACCGGCGGTGTCGGTCGGCACCAGGAATGCCGAAATACCGCGCTTGCCCAAATCCGGATCGGTCACGGCAAACACAATCGCCAGTTTCGCTCGTTTGCCGTTGCTGACAAATTGCTTGGCGCCGTTGATCACCCATTGACCGTCGCGCAGTTCGGCACGGGTGCGCAGGTTGTGCGCTTCGGAACCGGCTTGCGGTTCGGTCAGGCAGAAGCAGCCAATGGCCTGGCCGCTGGCCAGATCCGGCAACCAGGTCTGTTTCTGTTCTTCAGTGCCGTAGTTGAGGACCGGCCCGCAGCCCACCGAGTTGTGGATGCTCATCAGTGCACCGGTAGCGCCATCACCAGCGGAAATCTCTTCCACCGCCAAGGCGTAGGCAACGTAGTCGACGTAGGTGCCGCCCCATTCTTCCGGCACCACCATACCGAGCAGGCCCAGTTCACCCATTTTCGCCACCAGACCGTCGTCGATCCAGCCGGCCTTTTCCCAGGCCTGGGCGTGAGGCGCGATTTCACCACGGGCAAAATCCCGGGCCATGTCGCGGATCATGATTTGTTCTTCGCTCAATTCGATATCGTGCATGGCTCAGTTCCCGCTCTCATCAAGGCCCGTGAAAAAACTCGCGACGTGCTCGGCGTCCAGCGCCTGCAAGGTCGGCGGGTTCCAGCGCGGGCGCTTGTCTTTGTCGATCAGCAAGGCGCGCACGCCTTCGATCAGGTCGCCGCGCTCGAACCATTGACGGTCCAGGTGCAGCTCAAGGGCAAAGCAGTCTTCCAGACTCAAGTGCCGACCACGACGGAGCATTTCCAGGGTCACGCCCATGGCCAGCGGCGAACGGCTCTCCAGCAGGTCGGCGGTCGTAATCGCCCACTCACGGCCATCGGGAATCGTCACTTCACGCAGTTGTTCAACAATACTCGGCACATCGGGCAAGGCGAAGAAGTGGTCGATGGCCGGACGCAACACCTCTAACGGTGCATCGGGCAGGTGCTGCACCGCGAGTTTAGCCAGCAAACCCTGGAGGTCTTTGAGCGGCGTGTCGCGCCATTCGAGTTGATCGAGCTTCTCATCGAGCGCGGTCAGTTTTTCACTGTCCAGGTACCAGTCGGCAAGCCCGCAATAGAGCGCGTCCGCCGCGCGAATCTGCACACCGCTGACGCCGAGATATATCCCCAGTTCGCCCGGGATGCGCGGCAGGAAATAGCTGCCGCCGACGTCCGGGAAGTAACCGATGCCGACTTCCGGCATCGCCAGTCGGCTTTTTTCGGTGACCACCCGCAAATCCGCACCTTGCACCAGGCCCATGCCACCGCCCAGTACGAAACCGTCCATCAAGGCGAACACAGGTTTGCGGTAGTGGTGAATGGCGAGGTCGAGGGCGTACTCCTCGACAAAGAAATCCTCGTGCAGCGTGTCGCCGCTTTTGAAGCTGTCATACAACGAGCGAATATCGCCACCAGCACAGAAGGCTTTCTCGCCGGCACCGCGCAATACCACGGCGTGAATGTCAGAATCCTGGGCCCAGGCGTCAAGCTGACGCTGCAGATTGCGCACCATGTCCAGGGTCAGGGCGTTGAGGCCGGCGGGGCGATTGAGGGTCAGGTGACCGATGTGGTTGCGAACCTCGGCCAGCACGTCGTTTTGCGTGGCATCCATGGACGAAGTCCCCTTCGATGAAACCTGAGCAGTCATCGATAACTCCCTGCTTTTATTGTTCGTTATAGAGGTGCTCGCACGCGAGCGATGCAGGATCGTACCAGTGCAAATTTGTGATGTACAAGCGGGATATGTGCAGGCTGTCTTTGCATTTATGCATGAGGTCACGGGCGTGCGGGGCGACGCAATGGCCGGATGGATCTACGCGCTACGGGACAGTACCTCACCGATGCTGCGCCGCTTGGCGTGCAATTCACTGGCATGGATCAACTGTTCGAGGTCTTCAGGCGTGACGTCGAAGAACGCCTCCATGTCGGCCAATGCCATTTTCAGGTCCTGGGCAGTGATCGCCTGAATCTCGATGGGTGGGTGGTCGGCGGGGATCATGGCCACCGGCTCGCTGGTGCCTTTTGGGTAGCGGATGCGCGTCAGGTTGTTGAAGGCCAGAGCGCTGAGCAGCATCGTCGATGCGCCTAGCATCACCGGGCCGAGGGCTTTCCAGTCCATGGCGATGGTGGCGGGGTCGGCCAGCACCAACAGCAGCGCCAACGCCCCCGCCGGTGGATGCAGGCAGCGCAGCCAGCACATCAGAATCAGCGCCATGCCCGCCGCGAGGCAGGCACTGCCGAGGGTGCGTCCGAGCACGTGGGCAACCAGCAGTGAAATCACACCGGCGCTCAAGTAGCCGCCAAGAATCGACCACGGCTGGGCGAGCGCGCCGGAGGACACAGCGAACAGCAACACCGCCGAAGCGCCCAGTGGACCGATCAGATGCAGTGCCACTTCAATACTGAACACTTGCCCGCATACCCAGACGCTGAGCATCGTGCCAAGGGCCATGCCGATGGCAGCGCGACTCCATTCGGAAGGACGGGTGTTAATGGCGGCGGGCAACCAGCGAGCAAGCATGTTCAAATCAATCCGTAGGCAAAAACTTGAGCAAAAAAAAGGCTTGGCTGGGATACCCAGAAAGCCCTTGAAGATGTTCCAACTATTGGGGGAGGAACGTGGCACAGTCTGCCGATGATTCCACGCCCTGACAAATTCATATAAATGAAGGTTGAATGCATTAATTTTGAAGTACTGCAACGATGCCCAGGATCAATGCCAGTAAAGCCAGCCGCCGAGCGGTAAAAAATCCATCAAGCAACAACCGAATCAGCCGGCCATTGCAGATGCGGAATCGGCAGGTTGCGTGACTCGCCACGGCCCATCGGGAAGTATTTGAAACCGCTGCGATCCAGGCGGTCCGCATCGTACAGGTTACGCCCGTCGAAAATCACCGGCGCTTTCAGACGCTGCTGGATCAGGTCGAAATCCGGCGCCTTGAACTGCTGCCACTCGGTGCAGACGATCAATGCATCGGCGCCCGACAGGACGGATTCGGGTGTGCCCATCAGCATCAGTTTCGATTCGTCAGGGTACAGCCGCTGGGTTTCCTGCATGGCTTCCGGATCGTATGCACGCACGTTGGCCCCGGCTGCCCACAGCGACTCCAGCAGGACCCGGCTTGGCGCATCGCGCATGTCATCGGTATTGGGCTTGAACGCCAGGCCCCATACGGCAAAGGTCTTGCCGCGCAGGTCGCCACGGTAGAACGCGTTGATGCGCTCGAACAACTTGTGCTTCTGGCGCTCGTTGATCGCTTCCACCGCTTGCAGCAGGTCGCTGGAGCAGTGGGCTTGCTGGGCGCTGTGAATCAGGGCGCGCATGTCTTTGGGAAAACACGAGCCGCCATATCCACAGCCGGGGTAGATGAAGTGGTAGCCGATGCGCGAGTCAGCACCGATGCCCAGGCGTACGGATTCAATGTCGGCGCCCAGATGCTCGGCCAGTTCGGCGATCTGGTTGATGAAACTGATCTTGGTGGCCAGCATGCAATTGGCAGCGTACTTGGTCAGCTCGGCGCTGCGCAGGTCCATGAACATGATGCGATCGTGGTTGCGGTTGAACGGTGCATAGAGGTCGCGCATGACGTCGCGGACTTCGTCACGCTCGCAGCCAATGATGATCCGGTCCGGGCGTCGGCAATCGGCGACAGCTGAACCTTCTTTGAGAAATTCAGGGTTGGAAACGATATCGAACTGCAGCACGCGGCCGGTCTTGATCAGGCAATCGTCGATATGCGCGCGCAACGCATCTCCGGTGCCCACCGGCACCGTGGACTTCTCAGCCAGAATCACCGGCTGCTGGCGATACCGCGCTACGGCATCTCCGACCGACATCACGTAACTCAAATCTGCCGAACCATCGTCCCCGGACGGCGTGCCGACCGCAATAAACAGCACCTGGCCATGCTGCACGGCGAGTTTCTCGTCGGTGGTGAATTGCAGTCGTTTGGCTTCCAGGCTTTCGCGAACCAGGCTGGCGAGCCCCGGTTCAAAAATGCTCACGTGGCCTTGTTGCAGCAATGCGACTTTCTTCTCGTCAATGTCCATGCAGATCACATCGTGACCGACTTCAGCCAGGACGGCTGCCTGGACCAGGCCTACGTAACCGCTACCAAATACACTGATTTTCATGCTGCATCCCTGAGTTCCGTCGCGTGAACTGAACGAGAGTTGATGATGATAACCCCGAGCATGACCAGCGCCACCCCGAGGGTTTTTGAAAGGCTGAACGTTTCGTTGAACAGCGGCAGGCTGGCGGCCAGCAGGTACACCAGCGCATAGCTGATGCTCAGCAGCGAATAGGCCCGGCCCAGCGGCAGGTCACGAAGGGCGGCCAGCCAGCAGAGCATCGAAAGGGCGTAGGCGACAATGGCGCTCAACACGACCACCATCGCCGTCGGGTCGATGCTGGCGGTTAACAATGCGTCGGGTGAGGGCAGGCGCGTCATGCTCCAGCGCATGCCCAACTGCGCGGTGCTGACCAGCAGCACGCTGCCCATGGCGAAGGTGATTCCGCGACGAAGGCTCATGTGTGTTGCCCCAGCAGCACCACGCCGCTGATCACCAGCGCCACACCCAACCAATGTTGGCGGTCGATGGTTTCATGGAAGACAAAACGGGCGACCAGAGTAACCAGCACAAAATTGAGACTCAGCATCGGGTAGGCAATGCCGACTTCAAGGCGCTGCAATACCAGCAGCCAGACCAGCAAGCCCAAACCCAGCGACGCGAGCGCCAGCCACAGCCATGGCGAGCGCAGTTTTGCGATCCATGTCGAAGCCTGTCCGCGCCAGCTCTCCACAGCGAATTTCTGTGCGATCTGACCCAGGCACGTCAACAGGCACGCGAGCAGAACCAGTAACAGGCTCATGACGGTACCTGAGGGAAGATCAGAATCACCAGGTTGCCCTGTTCATAGCGTTTACCGTCCTTGGGCAACAGTTCGAGCTCGCGCAACTCCTGCTCACCCTTGACCCGCATGACCACACCGACAGAGCCGGTGCGGCGGGCGTTGAGCATCCACCCCTCAACCTGGCCGACGGTGACTAACTGCTGTGCCGAATCGGGATAAGCAAGACCGTATTTCAGTTCTCCTACAGAGCTGTACAGAAACACCTCCGGGTGTTTCATGCGCCAGGCCAGCGCTGACGCGGCGCCGAGATCGTTGCTCAGCAGTTTGCCGGTTTGTGACAGCTCATTCATGTGATGGAGGATGAATTGGTCGGGTGTCTTGTTGGCGACCACCGAATTGGGCAGGCCGGCCGGTATCAAACTGGCGAACATTAGGCTGCCGAGCGCCGGTGCGGCCCAGCATTGCAGCGGCCTGAAAGCTTGCATCAAGTTGGTCATGATCCAGCCGATCAAGGCAATGAACACCAGTACCAGGTTGTGCAGCTCATGGTCGTACAGCGGCTTTTTCAGTTGCAGGTAAACCAAGGCAATCAGGACAATCAGACCCAGCACCAGGTTGAGCCAACCGTTGAGCCCCAGCACCCGTCCCTGTTCCAGCTTCAGTCGATCGGCCAGTGCATGCCCCAGTATCAAGGCCAAGGGCAGCAGGCACGGCAGGATGTAACTCGGTAATTTGCCTTTGCTGAGGCTGAAGAACGCCAGTGGCATCAGCATCCACAGCAGCAGGAAGCCGATATTGGCCTGGCGTCGGGTTTGCCAGGCCTGTTTCAGTGCCGACGGCAACAGCACCGCCCACGGCAGACTGAAGGCCACCAGCAGGGGCAGGTAGTACCACCACGGCTCGTCATGCTGAGCCTTGTCACCGGCAAAGCGCTCAATGTGCTCTTGCCAGAAGAAGTAGTGCCAGTAGTCGGGCTCTTGCAAGTGAACCGCCCACGCCCAAGGCAGACACACCGCAATGGCCACGACAATCGCCACAGGGCCGAAAACCAGCAGTTCTTTCCAGCGTTTTTGCCAGATCATATAGGGTAGCGCCACCAGTACCGGCAGCAACCAGGCGAGAAATCCCTTGGTCATGAAACCGATACCGCAGGCCAGTCCCAGTACCGCCCAACTGATGAGCTTCTGGCCGCGACTGGTGCTGTCCAGAGCGAACCATAAAGCCACCAGACTCAGGTTGACCCAAAAAGTGAACTGCGGATCAAGGTTGGCATAACCGGCATGTGCGGTGATGACGATGAAACTTGCGTAGAGCAATGCACAGGCAAAACTCTTGCGCGGGTCGTTCCACATCCGCCGGGCGATCAGGAAGCACAGCAATACACTCAGGCCCATGCTCAGGGCCGAGGCAAACCGCACGCCAAACAGGTTTTGACCGAACACGGCCTGGCTGGCAGCGATCATCCAATAACCCGCCGCCGGCTTCTCGAAATAGCGCACGCTCATGAAGTGCGGCGACACCCAGTTGCCGCTCAGGAGCATGTGCTGGCTGATCTGCGCGTAGCGGGTTTCGTCCGGGATCCATAAACCATGGGTGCCCAGTGGCAGCAGATAGGCCAGGACTATCAGGACCAGCAGGAGGGGAAATGCCCAGCGTTTGCTCATGCGCCTTGCACTCCCAACCAGCCCTCGCGGCCTTCAAGGGCGCCGCGCACGACACGTCCTGTGGGCAAGGTGTCGGGGGCGTCGGGCAGTAGATCGCCCAAGGGCTGGAAATGAATGTCCCGCCGGCGTGCATCGGCCAGCAGTTGACGGAAATCGTTGGCCATCAGAATCCCTTCTACTTCAGCATGAATGGTGTAGACATTGAGTTTTTCGGGGGAAAAGCGCTCAAGAATGAACGCATTGAAGTCTTGGGCTGCGACGGTTGGGCCGACGACCTCATCGAAGGTTGGCAAGTCCACCGGTATCTGAGGTGCACCTGAACCACCGCCGGCCAATGTCGGCTGAAATATATTCCGTCCCCGGCAATCGCTGTTGTAACGAAAGCCGAACGCTTCTTTGGCTTCGATCACCCGCTCATCCGCGCGCCAACCGGCTGCGGCCGAACAGTCGACCTTTTGCCCGAGGATGTCGCTGAGCGTGTCCACGCCCCGGCGGATCTGTTCGATCAGCTGTGCGTCGCTCCAGCGTCCGGCGTTGGCCTGCCAGCCATGGTGATCCCAGGCGTGCAGACCGACTTCATGTCCGGCCGCCTGCGCCTGGCGCATCAAGTGCCCCAGATCCCGGCCGATGGGTTTGCCTGGCCAGGCGGTGCCGGCCAGCAAAATGTCCCAGCCGTACAGCCCGGCTGCATTGGAGCGAAGCATTTTCCAGAGGAATTGCGGACGGATCAGGCGCCACAGGTGGCGCCCCATGTTGTCCGGCCCGACGCTGAAGAAAAACGTCGCTGTGACTTGAGCTTCATCGAGGATTTCCAGCAGCCGAGGGACACCCTCACGGGTGCCTCGGTAGGTGTCGACATCGATTCGAAGGCCTGCCTGCATTAGCATGCTGTTTCGGTAGAGTGATCCGCGATTTCGAGCATGGCCTCGCGCAGGAAAAAGTCCAGCGTGTTGCCGATGGTCTCGCTCATCTCCACGGTGGGCGCCCAGTCCAGCAGGCGCTTGGCGTTGGCGATGCTTGGTTTGCGGTGGGACACGTCCTGGTAGCCGGCGCCGTAGAACGCTTTGCTTTCTACGTCGCGGAAACCGGCGAACGGCGGGAAGTTGTCGCGCAGTGGGTGAGCTTCGAACTGGCGCAGCAATTCTTCGCCCAACTGGCGAATACTGGCTTCGTTGTCGGGGTTGCCGATGTTGATGATCTGACCGTTGCAGGCGTCGTTTTCGTTGTCGATGATTCGCGCCAGGGCTTCTACGCCATCTGCTATGTCGGTGAAACAGCGCTTTTGCTCGCCGCCGTCGAACAGGCGAATCGGTGTGCCTTCCACCAGGTTCAGGATCAACTGGGTAATGGCCCGGGAGCTGCCGATACGGGCCGAATCCAGACGGTCCAGACGTGGGCCCATCCAGTTGAAAGGGCGGAACAGGGTGAAGTTCAGGCCTTTCTGGCCGTAGGCCCAGATGACCCGGTCGAGCAATTGCTTGGAGATCGAGTAGATCCAGCGTTGCTTGTTGATCGGGCCGACGATCAGGTTGGAGGTGTCTTCGTCGAAGTTCTTGTCCTGGCACATGCCATAGACTTCCGAGGTCGACGGGAAGATCACGCGCTTGTTGTATTTGACGCAGTAGCGAACCAGTTTCAGGTTCTCTTCGAAGTCCAGTTCGAACACGCGCAGCGGGTTACGGGTGTATTCGATCGGGGTGGCAATCGCTACCAGCGGCAGGATCACGTCGCACTTCTTGATGTGATACTCGATCCACTCGGAGTGAATGCTGATATCGCCTTCGACGAAGTGGAAGTTGGGGTGGCTGCGCAGGCGGTCGATGGCGTCCGAACCGATGTCCAGGCCGTAAACCTCATACTGGTCGTCACGCAGCAGGCGCTCGGACAAGTGATTGCCGATGAAGCCGTTGACGCCGAGAATCAGCACGCGGGTGCGGCGTGGCTTACGCCCGGATTCGGCGCCGCGCAGGACGGAGCCGTCGACCAGGCCCAACTCGTTGGCCAGTTGCGGGCCGCTCAGGTACAGACCGTTGTCATTGCGTTGACCGGCGGTGATCACCAGCGAGTCTTCGCCGCAAGCGATGCGCAGTGGATCGACGCTGATTACTCGGCCGGGTGCCAGGCCTTCATTGCCCTTGGCAACTTCGGCAGTCCAGACAATCAGCTTGTGCTCGCCCACGTCACAGAAAGCGCCCGGGTAAGGCTGGGTCACGGCGCGGACCAGGTTGAACAGTTCTTCTGCCGGCTTTTTCCAGAGCAGCTTGCCGTCGGCTGCCGTGCGGCGACCAAACACGGTGGCTTTGGATTCGTCCTGAACCGTTTCGGTGACTTTGCCTTGCAGCAGGGCGGGCAGGGTGTCGCGCAACAGGTCGGTGGCGGCCACGCGCAGTTTGCCATGCAGGGTCAGCGCGGTGTCGCTGCGCTCGATGGCAACCGTTTGCTGGGCGATGATCGCGCCGGCGTCGGCTCGTTTGACCATGCGGTGCAGGGTCACGCCGGTTTCGGTTTCACCGTTCACCAGTACCCAGTTGGCCGGCGCTCGGCCACGGTAGCGGGGCAGCAACGAACCGTGGAGGTTGAATGCGCCTTGGCGAGCGGTGGCCAGCAGCGGCACGGACAACAGGTGGCGATAGTAGAACGAGAACAGGTAATCGGGGTTGAGTTTGGCGATGCGCTCGATCCACAGCGGATGGTTGGCATCTTCCGGGGCATGCACCGGGATGCCCTTTTGGGCACACAACTGCGCAACGGAACCGTAAAAGGCGTTTTCTTTCGGGTCATCGGCATGCGTAAACACGGCGGCAATTTCAAAGCCGGCCGTGAGCAGGGATTCGATACCCGCACAGCCAATATCGTGGTACGCGAAGACAACAGCTTTTACGCTCATGAGAGAACCTGATCGGAAGAAGTGGAAGTGAGGCCGTCAACGGTGACAACGGGAGCGGGCGTGGCGGGTTGGCTACGCAAGACCTTTTCGACAAAGAAACGGGGGCGGGCGCGGACGTCGCTGTACATGCGTCCCAGATACTCACCCAGCAGGCCCATGCCGATGAATTGCCCGCCGGTGAAGACGAACAGCACGGCGAACAGTACAAACGAACCGTCGCCGGCCCATTCGGCGCCGAACACCAGGCGCAAGAAAATCAACGTGATGGCGAACACCACGCCCAGGGCGGCCATGGCAAAGCCGACGATGCTCAGCAGCCGCAAAGGTGTGGTGGTCATGCAGGTGATCAGATCGAACATCAGGTTGATCAGGCGCATGGGGCTGTATTTGGATTCGCCGTGTTCACGCTCGGCATGTAACACCGGTATTTCCGTGGTGTGCCGGGCGAAACTGTTGGCCAGAATCGGGATGAAGGTGCTGCGTTCGCGGCAGGCCAGCATCGCATCGACGATGGTGCGGCGATAAGCGCGAAGCATGCAGCCGTAATCGCTCATGGCAACGCCGGTCGAGCGCTGCACGGCCAGATTGATCAGCTTCGACGGCCAGCGGCGCAGGGCGGAATCCTGACGGTTGTTGCGCACGGTGGCGACCACGTCATACCCGAGTTCGGCCTGGGCAACTAGTCGTGGAATTTCTTCGGGCGGGTTTTGCAGGTCGGCGTCGAGGGTAATGACGACATCACCTTTGCAGTGTTCGAAACCGGCCATGATCGCCGCGTGCTGGCCATAGTTGCGGTTGAGGATGACCGCGACCACCGGGCTGCCCTCGCGATTGGCAGCATCTTCGAGGAGTTGCGCCGAATTGTCGCGGCTGCCGTCGTCCACCAGGACGATTTCGTATTCATGGTGCAACTGCTGGCACGCAGCTTCGGTACGCCGAAGCAACTCGGGCAGGCTGTCTTGTTCGTTGTAGACCGGGATAACAATCGATACGCAACGGATTGGGTAAGGTTTCACTGAGCTCTGTCCATAACGTTTTCAATGGCATCGACTACGCGATTGGCATCATCGGTGGTCATGTCGGGGAACAAGGGAATCGAACACCGCCGCGTCGAATTCCATTCGGTGTCGGGTTGGTAAATGTTCGGAAAACATTGGCGATAATACGTCCGCAAACGGGTGGCGACAAAGTGGATGCCGGTGCCTGCACCTGCAAGCCCGTCATGAAGGCTTCACGTTCCAGCCCGCAGCGCTCGGCGTAGTGAAGGGGGGTGATGGGAAGAAACGCCTGACTCATCGGGGCCTCGGGCAGGAATTGACACTCAGCGATACTGACATGCTTGATCTAAAAACAGCGTAGTCGATAAAAAACCAGCAGGTTCAATCGGTTACACAAAATACGTGATAAATCGCATTAATTGACTTTTTCTGCTCCGGTGGGCACGTTGCTGGCTTGTGAGGGACAGGCTTGTCTCATAGAGGGTAAGCTCAATTTCGTGAAAGAAACATGAAAACCCGGTGGGCGAATTGTTTATCCGAACGTCATACAGCCGGTGTTCAGACTCCTGCCACTTACCGCGACCAGACAAGAAAACTCCTACAGAAGTCTTGGCTTTGTAGGAGGGCTGTTCCCATCCAAAGTTGCATTACTGAATTGTTTTCACTCAAGGCCGTTTCGTTTGATTGACTTACCTGTTACCCAACCTGTTGCTTCAACAACCAACCCGTTGACCTTGTATCTGGCCCGGCTCGCACCTTCCAGTCAGCTGACCATGCGTTACGTTTTGCAGGATGCCGCCGACCGCTTGGGTTTCGACGACATGAATCTCGAGGACATTCCCTGGCATCAGCTTCAGCCAGAAAATGTGATTTCGCTGGTCGCGGCGTTACGCGAAGACGGCTATGCGCCCAATACCTCTTCGCTGTATGTCAATGCGGTGCGCGGGGTGATGAATGAGGCGTGGCGCATGAGCCTCATCAGTCAGGATCATCTGCTGAAAATGCGCTCGGTCAAAGGGATCGCCGGTACCCGGTTGTCCCAGGGGCGCAACTTGCGGCGTACGCTGATCCAGGAGTTGATGGCGGTGTGTGCCGCCGACCCAAGGCCACAAGGATTACGGGACGCGGCAATCATCGGGATTTTGTACGGTTCGGGCATGCGCAAGTCCGAGTCGGTGAATCTGGACCTGTCACAGGTCGATTTTGCCGAGCGCAGCCTGCGGGTCACGGCCAAGGGCAACAAACAATTGATCAAGTACGCGCCGGCCTGGGCCCTGGCCAAACTGGAGGAATGGCTGGCGTTTCGTCGATCACAGCTCAAGGAAGGCGAGGTGGACGACCCGTTTCTGTTCAACCGCATCCGTCGTGGCAGCCATATCACCCGCGAGCGCATTACCAAACATGCGATCTATTACATTGCCCGCCAGCGAGGGACCGAAGTCGGAGTGAAGATCATGCCGCATGATTTTCGGCGTTCGTTCATCACCCGCGTCATCGAAGAACACGATTTGTCGATTGCCCAGAAACTGGCGCATCACAGCAATATTCAGACGACCGCCAATTACGATGTGCGCGATGACAATGAGCGGCGTCGCGCAGTGGATCGCTTCGATCTTTAACGTGGCGACTCGCTGAACACGTGCGCATGGCCGATGGTCGAGACGTGGACCGCGCTGCCGGCAGGGGGGGCATACATGCCCGACCCGCGTACGGTTAATGACCGGCCGGACTGTTTGCCCGAGGCGGGGGCCTGAAGTTCCACGGTCAATGTGCAGGTGTTGCCGCTGAAGTCGCGATCAGTCACCACGGCGCGGCATCCGGCCATTTCGGTGGGGCTCGGCTGGATGCTGACGAGCTGCAATTGTTCGGGGCGCAGCATGATCTGCGCTGAATGGTTGTTGCGGTGGTTGTTCACCGGGATCCGGCCGAGTTCGCAATGCGCCCAGCCGGCTTCGATTTTGGCGGGCAAGACCACGGCATCCCCGAGAAACAGCGCGGTTTGTTCGTCGTCGGGGTAGCGGTACAGATCCAGTGGATGGCCAGATTGCACGAGCCGACCGTCACGCATGACCGCCAGTTGATCGGCAAACGACAGGGCTTCGCTCTGGTCATGGGTGACGAGGATGGTGGTGACACCGGCATCGGACAGCAGCCGGGCGACCATCTTGCGCATGGCGCCTCGCAGGCCGGTATCGAGGGCGGAAAACGGCTCGTCCAGCAGCATCAGGCGTGGTTGTTGCGCCAACGCCCGCGCCAGCGCCACCCGCTGTTGCTGGCCGCCGGAGAGTTCATGGGGCCAACGCTGGGCCATGCTTGCATCCAGGGCCACGCTGTCCATCAGCTCAGCGATACGATGGTTTTTTTCGCCGCCCTTGACCGAAAGCCCGAAGCCTATATTGGCCGCCACCGTCATGTGCGGGAACAAGGCGCCGTCCTGGGGAACGTAGCCAATCAGGCGCTGATGCGCCGGCACCTCATGAGTGGCGTCGGCGAGCGTCTGGCCATTGAGTGAAACACGGCCGGTGTCCGGGAACTCGAAGCCGGCGATCATCCGCAACAAGGTGGTTTTACCCGAGCCGGAAGGGCCGACAATCACCGTCCGGCTGCCAGCGGGCACCGACAGGCTGATGCTCTCCAGCGCCTTTTGGTCGCCGTAAGACTTGGAAATGGCATGCAGTTCAAGGGCGTTCATCGGCCAGCCGTCCGTTTGGATTGGTGATAAAGAAGTCCGGTCAACGGGAGCGACAGCAGGATCATCAACAGTGCATAAGGGGCTGCGGCGGCATAATCGATTTCGCTGGTCATGGCCCAGAATCCGGTGGCCAGGGTGCGTGTCCCATTGGGCGCGAGCAACAGGGTGGCGGTCAGTTCATTGGTGACTGCCAGAAACACCAGCGCTGCCCCGGCGGCTGCCCCCGGCGCGGCCAGGCGCAAGGTGATCAGCCACAATGCCCGGCCAGGCGAGCGGCCGAGACTGCGTGCGATGTTTTCCAGTTCCACCGGTGCCTGGGCGATTCCCGCCCGCAGACTCACCAGGGCTCGGGGCAAGAACATCAGCAGATACGCCAGCAGCACGGTGAGCGTAGTCTGGTAGATCGGCCGGGCGAAATGGATGGTGAACGTGACCAAGGCCAGGGCGACCACAATCCCGGGCAACGAGCTGGTGATGTAGTTGCAGCTTTCCAGTAGCCGTTGCAAACGGCCTGGAGAACGAATCGACAGCCAGGCAATCGGGATCGCGGCACAAGTAGTGAGGACCGCGCCCATTGCGCCGAGCTGCAGTGTCTGTTGCAGCGCCGGCATCAGTTCGTCCAGTTGCCAGACCTCTGAGCCGCCCGCGATCAGCCATTTGCCCACGGTGATCAATGGCACACCCAGCGCCAATGCGCAGGTGAAGACTTGCAGCGCCAGGCCAAGCATTTTTGCCTCCCAGTACAGGCGCACAACCCGCTGTGTACGAGCGCTGCCCGACCCGACTCGGGCGTAACGCGCCGTGCCGCGAGCGGCGGACTCGACTGTCAGCATCGCCAGGCAACACAGGGCCAACACACTGGCCAGCATGTTGGCGGCCGGGCCGTTGAAGGTGGATTTGAACTGGTCGAAAATCGCCGTGGTAAAGGTGTCGAAGCGAATCATTGCGTACAGGCCATATTCGGCCAGCAAATGCAGGCCCACCAATAAGGCTCCGCCGCAAATGGCCAGGCGCAGTTGCGGCAGCACCACACGGAAAAACACCGCCCACGGCTTGAGCCCCAGTGATTCGCCAACGTCCTCGATGGCCGGGTCGAGCCGGCGCAGCGTGGCAGCAATCGGCAGGTACAGGAACGGGAAGTAGGCGATGACCGAGACCAGGACGCCTGCAGGCAACCCGTGAATCGAGGGCACCAGGCTCACCCATGCATAGCTGTGCACGAAGGCCGGCACGGCCAGCGGCGCTGTCGCCAGTAGTGCCCATCCGCGTCGGCCCGGCAGGTTGGTGCGCTCTGTCAGCCAGGCCAACGCCAGGCCCAGCATGATGCACAGGGGAATGGTGATCACCACCAGCAATACGGTGTTGATCAGTAACTCAGCGACACGAGGTCGAAAAACCAGCGGCACCATGGCCGCCCAGCCTGTCTGAATCGACACGCCGATCACGAAAGCAATCGGTAGCAGCGACAGAAGCGAGACCAGTACGGACAAACCGATCACCCACGCGCCACCGCGACCGGCGAAGAGACCCCGGGAACGTCTTCGCAAGTTCGAGGGTAACGCCGTGGCGACACCCCCTGGCAGGGTTTCTGGCATCAATTAGAGCAGTCCCGCCTGAGTCATCAGCTCCACGGCTTTTTTACTGTCGAGTTTTGAGGCGTCGACTGTCGGCGCGTCGAGCTGCTGCAAAGGCACCAGTTTAGGGTTGGAAGGTGCGTTCTTGCCCACGGCGTATTCGAACGATTTACCGGTTTCGAGGACTTTCTGGCCTTCTTTGCCGGTGATCCACTTCAGCAATGCTTGAGCGTCGTCCTTGTGTTTGCTGGACGCCAGAACGCCGCCCCCGGAGACGCTGACAAAGGCGCCCGGGTCGTTGTGTTTGAAGTAGTGCAGGGCGGTGTTCTTGCTGTTTTCGCCAGTCTTGGCCTGGTCGCCGTAGCTGTAATAGTGATAGATCACGCCACTGTCGACCTGGCCGGCATTGACCGCCTTGAGCACCGAGCTGTTGCCACGGTAAGCCGTGTAGTTGGCTTTCATTCCTTTGAGCCACTCAAGGGTGGCCGCTTCGCCCTTGAGCTCAAGCACTGCGGCGACGATGGCCTGGAAATCGGCACCGGCGGGGGACGCGCCCCAACGGCCTTTCCAGTTTGGCCCGGCCAGGTCCATCAGGGATTTTGGCAGATCGGCTTCAGGCAGTTTGCTCGGGTTGTAGACGAACACGGTGGAGCGCGCAGCGATCCCGACCCATTTGCCATCCGCCGGACGATATGCCGCGTTCACTTGCTCAAGCGTTGACGGCGCTACTGGTGCAAGCAGGCCCGCTTTGTCCACCAGCACCATGGCCGGAGAGTTCTCGGTCAGGAATACATCGGCCGGGGAGGCGGCACCTTCCTGCACGATCTGATTGCCCATCTCGGTGTCGTCGCCGTTGCGCACGGTGACTTTTATCCCGGTTTCCTTGGTGAACCCCTCTACCCAGGCCTTGGTCAGGCTTTCGTGTTGGGCGTTGTAGACCACTATGCCGTCAGTGTCGGCGGCATACACGTGGCCGGCGCTCAGCAGTGCAGTGGTCAGCAGTGCAGATTTGAGGAACGAAGGGATAGAGGGCGTCATTCTGGGGGGCAGCTCCTGTTCTTTTTAGAAGTCATGCACGCCGATTCACTGGAGAAACAATGCGAACCATTTGCATGTTTTGAGGGGCAAGGAATTTAGAACGCAAAATGAGAAAAAAACGTCAAAGAAACCGTTAATACATGTCATTTTCATTCAGGTTAGCAGGCCTTCAGCACCTTGCCTGCGGATTTGAAGACACTCGGTGAGTGTCCATCGGCGGGGTTGAGTCCAGCGGAGGCAGGGCACCGCTGGACACTACCGGGGGAATAAATGGTGTCAGCCGGAGGCCGGGCAGCTCTGTTGTGTCCCCTTGGCCGCCTGGCCGATCAGCGCAGCCAGGCGCTTGACGTTATTCTGCTGGGCCAGGGCCAGGTCTTCGATGCTCTCCCCCGAAGGCGTTTGCAGGATGCTGCGGCAGGTGAGGGACGCGCCATTGACTTCATTGACTTCACTGGTGGGGCGCAGGCGCCAAGTCACATCAATCAGTCCGTATTGCCCGGGAAAGGAGTCAAAACGCAGTACATCCAGGCGCAACGACAGCTTGCGCTGGGGGTTGAGGTTGGCCAGTTGATCCACCAGGGCACTTCGGAACTCCTCGCCCAACGACGCCCCCCACCATTCGGATTCGAGTAGCACCAGGCCGCTGTTGCCTTGGCGAATAACCACCTGTGGCCGGTCAACCTGCGCCGGTAAACTGAGGCTCTCAATCTCGATGACCACCGTGTTACTGCGCGTTGCACTACCTGTGTGCGCCGGCATCAGGGTGTGATAGTGAACAGGTTCACTGCGGCAGGCCGCGAGCAGCAGGAGCGCCGCAACCAAGGTGAGCTTCAGCGAAAAAGCCATGGATGTTGCTCCTTTCTTCTGCTGCGCGGTCATTATTTGTAGTCCTTTGCCGCGGGATTTTCAGGTCGACCACGAAGCAGTGATTCCGGATGCCGGATCAGGTAATCGGCCAGCTCACGCAATGCTCGCGATGTGCGTTCCAGTTCAGTCAGGGTCTGTCCGAGTTTTTCTCGTGATGGCGAACCATCGGAAAGGGTGGCGTTAGCCGATTGCAGGGTCGTGTTCGCCGACAGCAACGTCTTGCTGACGTCCGACAGGGCGGTATCGACGCCGGGCAGTGTCTTGCTGTTGAATTTCCCCAGCCCTTTGCGCAGTTCCACCAGGTTGCTATCGAGGTTGCCGGCAATGCGTTCGATCGGCAGGTTGTTGACCTTGTCGACCATGGATTCGAGTTTTTCCTGCAATTGTTCGAGGCTTCCCGGAACCGTTGGAATCACGACCGGGCGCGCGGTTGTATCGAAGACCACCTTGTCTGCTTTAGGGTAGAAGTCCAGGGCGATGTACAACTGGCCGGTCAACAAGTTGCCGGTGCGGGCCTGGGCGCGCAGGCCGTTTTCGATGAAGGTGCCAATCATCCGGACACCAGCCGCTTCGTCATTGGGATCATGATTGAGCGACTTGATCATTTTGGTGTGGGCCTGACCCAGTCGTTGCGGGTAGATCACGATGCCGACACTGATCGGAAAACTGCGTTTTTTCTCGTCGAAATCCAGATTGACCGACACCACCTTGCCGATTTCTATGCCCAGGAATTCGACCGGCGCATCAACCTTCAGCCCACGCATGGCCTGATCGAAACGCAAGGCCAGGAACTGTGCCTTGCCATTGGGTGGGGCGAGGGCGGTTTGCTGATCCTCGAACAGCTCGTAGGCATACTCTTCGGGGGCAGGTTTGTCGTCCGGGTTGTATTCCGGCGCACGGAAGGCAATACCGCCCACCAACAAGGAAGACAACGATTCGGTTTTGACATCAATGCCGTTGGCATCGAGGCTCACGTCCACACCGCTGGCATTCCAGAACCGGGTGTTTTCAGTGACGTACTGGTCATTGGGCGCATGGATGAACAGGTCGATGTTCACCCCTTTGCCATCCGGGTCCAGTGCATAAGCCACTACCTGACCGACCGGAATCTTGCGGTAATACACCGGCGAGCCGACGTCCAGCGACCCCAAATCCTGCGTGTGCAAGGTGAAACGCTTGCCCGGTTCGCCATAGGTGATGGCCGGCGGGATTTCCAGGCCCTTGAAGTTTTTCGCGCGGCCATTGGCCTGACCGATATCAGCGCCGATGTAATCCCCGGACAGCAACGTATCGATCCCCGACACCCCACCGGCACCGATACGCGGACGCACGACCCAGAACTGCGAGTCTGAACGGGTGAAACCTTCGGCTTGTTTGGTCAGTTTGATCGTGGCGTTGACACTCTTCTGGTCGCTGCTCAGCTCCACGTCCGAGACTTGGCCGATGACTACACTGCGGTATTTGACCTCGGTCTTGTTGGCTGTCAGGCCATCCCCCGTCTTGAACGTGACAGTGATGGTCGGGCCTTCCTGCAAGATGCTGTGGACTACCAGTGATAACCCCACCAATACCGCAACAATGGGGACGATCCAGACCAGCGAGACGCTGCGACCGGTCTTGATTGGTGCCTGGCCGGGGGCTTGTGGCCCGTCAGTGGCTTGCGACTTCATCCATGACCTCCTCGTTTTGTGGGTTTTCCCGCTCGTTATCCCAAATCAGGCGCGGGTCGAAACTCATCGCTGACAGCATGGTGAACACCACCACCAAACCAAAAAACAGAATGCCCGCACGCGGTTCGATGTCGGCCAGGGCTTTGAACTTCACCAGTGATGCCACCAGTGCCACCACGATCACATCCAGCATTGACCAGTAACCGATGACCTCGACGAAGCGGTACAACTGTGACCGCTCCTTGCTCGCCCAGAGACTGCTGCGATGCACGGACATCAGCAAAAACGTAAGGGCTACGAACTTGACGCCCGGCACCGCGATGCTGGCGATAAAAATGATCAACGCGATGTCCCAGGCGCCGGCCGCCCAAAACTCCAGCACACCGCTCATGATCGTGCTGTCGGCGCCGTTGCCGAGCATCTTGGTGTTCATGACCGGCAATAGATTGGCCGGGACGTAAAACGCCAGGGCCGTGAACATAAAGGCCCACGTACGGGCCAGCGAATTGGTTTTACGCCGATGCAACGGAGCGCCACAGCGTTCGCATTCGTGCGGTTGATCGGTGAAGTCGCAGGCCATGCCGCAGGTATGGCACAGGCACAGGTTGAGATCGGCGGCGGCCGGGGGCGTGTTCATAAGATGTCCCATAATTCACGGATATCGCGCCCGGCGATGCGGATCACCACCAGGCTGAGCACGGCCAGGGCAAACAGGCCGATGCCCGGCAAAACGTCGAGAAATCCGGCGAGTTTGATCACAGCGACCATCGCTCCCAGAAAGCAGACCTCCAGCATGCTCCAGGGCCGGAGGGCTTCGAGCCAGCGCATGCAGAATTTAAAACCGGGTGATCGACGATGGGTGAGCGCGAAACTCAGGACCCAGATCAGCAGCAACAGTTGGGAAATCGGCGCGAGGATCATTGCGATGGCCGCGACCAAAGCGATAAAGGTGATCGGCCCCTGGCTCAAGGCCAATACCGAATCCCACAATGTTGCGCTGTTTCTAACGCCTTTCAGACTGATGGTCATGACGGGATAAAGGTTGGCGAAAATCCATAGCATCAAGGCCGCGCAGGTCAACGCCAGTCGTTGCTCCACCGTCATGCGGTTATGGCGCTGCAGCACGGCGCCGCAGCACGTACACAGGGTTTTCTGGTGTTCAACGAGCGTGACTTTTTCAAACACACAGTCGCAGTGCTCGCAGATGATCAATTGATCAGTAGTTGCCATGGGCCAAGGCTCAACAGGAGGCAGGAAATTCAGAGCACCCCCTCAATATAGAAGTGCCTTGCAATTGAGCAAATCGAAAGTCGAAACGGTGCGGATCTCTATCGCCGGTCGGTGGTATCTCCCTGTCGATTTCACAGCGGCCCGTTCGACTATCCTTCAGGGAACTCACGGTTAACCCTTGACGTTCCCTGTACGAGTACTCACTGGGAGTAGGCTATGCGCAAGCTCACCGTTGCCGCATTCATGAGTCTGGATGGCGTTATGCAAGCGCCCGGCGGGCCTGAAGAGGACACCAGCGGCGGATTCCTCTATGGCGGCTGGATCGTGCCCTACGCCGACAACGTCTCCGGCCAGGCCATCCAGGACCTGTTCGCGAAACCGTTCGAATTGCTGCTGGGGCGGCGTACCTACGACATTTTTGCCGCTTACTGGCCGTACCGGGAGGCCGATGCAAACAGCCACGCCATCGCTGACCTGTTCAACAGCGTGCCCAAGCATGTGGCTACGCATCACCCCGATTCGCTGGATTGGCACAACAGCCATGCCTTGCAGGGACACCTGGTCGACGCGATACGCACACTCAAGCGCGGGGAGGGCGCCGATCTCTTGACCCAGGGTAGCGGCGATCTGGTGCGCCAACTGCTTGCCGCCGGGTTGGTGGACGAGCTCAGGCTTATGATTTTTCCCGTGGTACTGGGCCGTGGCAAGCGCTTGTTCGACGACACGGCGCAAGCGTTGGCGTTCACGTTGGCGCATTCGGTCAGCACGCCTGGCGGTGTGCTGATCGCCCGCTATGTCAGCCTAGGCGAGGTGCGCACAGGAACGTTTGAATAGATTGGCGTCAAGCTTGAATAAGCGCCTCAAGTTCGGCTTATTCACGGGCTGACACGCCCGGAAAATATCGACACGCTTCGCTCGAACCGGGCTTTACTGAAGTAAGGTCTGCAGCGTGCCGTGGGCTGCATTTTTTCGGCATCAGGCAAGTACCGTCAAAACTACTCCCGTTGAGGTTGAGGACGAGCCCCTTGTCCATGTCCTGGTTCTTCCCCACGCTGTTGTTCGTATTGCTGGTTGCCGGCTGCGCCACTACGCCCTTGCCCCACGAATTCAGCGAGACACTACCCGCCAGTGATTCGTCGTTCGGGCGCTCCATTCAGGCCCAGGTCGCCCCGCATGTGGGGCGCTCGGGTTTTCGCCTGTTGCCTAACAGCAGTGAAGCGTTCCGGGCGCGCGCCGAATTGATCCGCAATGCGCAGAAAAGCATCGATTTGCAGTACTACATCGTACATAACGGTCTCAGCACCCGGGTACTGGTGCATGAATTGTTGGGGGCTGCCGATCGCGGCGTACGGATACGCATATTGCTCGATGACACGGCCAGCGACGGCCAGGAAGAAGTCATCGCGACCTTGGCCGTGCACCCGAACATCTATATTCGGGTCTTCAACCCTTTGCATCTGGGCCGCAGTACCCTGGTCACCCGAACCATGGGCCGCCTGCTTGATCTTTCCCAACAGCATCGGCGCATGCACAACAAACTGTGGCTGGCCGACAACAGCGTGGCCATCGTCGGCGGACGCAACCTGGGGGATGAATATTTCGACGCCAAGCCCGATCTCAACTTCACCGACATGGACTTGATGTGCTTCGGCCCGGTCGCCGAGCAGCTGGGCCACAGCTTCGATCAGTACTGGAACAGCACGTTGAGTCAGCCCATCAGTGACTTGGTGCTTAACAAACCCACCGCTGAAGACTTGCTAAAGAGTCGCCAGGACCTCGAACAATCGCTCCAAGGTGCACGTACCGAAAACAAAGCCTTGTACGACCACCTCATGACCTATCGGTCTAAACCGCAACTCAATACGTGGCGCAAGCAGCTGATCTGGGCCCATGGTCAGGCGATGTGGGATGCCCCAAGCAAGGTCCTGGCCGACGACGAACCCGCCCGTTCACTATTGATGGCCACACAACTGCGACCTGCACTCGACAGCGTCAGCAAGGAATTCATTTTGATTTCGGCTTACTTCGTCCCGCAAAAACCGGGCATGAGCTACCTCACCGGTCGTGCCGATGCCGGTGTTGATGTGCGCCTGTTGACCAACTCACTGGAAGCCACCGATGTACCAGCCGTGCATGGCGGCTATGCGCCTTACCGCAAGACCTTGCTTGAACATGGCGTGAAGCTCTATGAACTGCGGCGCCAGCAGGATGACCCCAGTGGCGGTTCATCCCGGGGCTTCAGTGGTGGTTCGGACTCCAGTTTGCATACCAAGGCCATGATTCTGGACAAGCAGAAGGTGTTCATCGGCTCCTTCAATTTCGACCCGCGCTCAGTGTTCTGGAACACTGAAGTCGGGGTGCTGGTCGATAGCTCTGAATTGGCCGGCTACATGCGCGAGCTGGCGCTTGATGGCATGGCACCAGCCGTGAGTTACCAGGCTCGTCTGGAAAACGGCGAAATTGTCTGGATCGCCGAAGACGACGGCGTTCGGCATACCTTGCATGAGGAGCCCGGAGGCAAATGGCGCGGCTTCAAAGCCTGGCTCAGTGACAAGATTGGCCTGGAGAAAATGCTCTAGTCAGAAGTTCGAACAGGCTCTCACCCCCGTTGCTCTGCCACCAACAGCAGCGACTGCGGCACCGGACTTTGCGGGTGCTGCGGCTCTTGCAAGCCCACCAGCCGAAAGCCAGCCATGTCCAGCGCATTGAACCAACTGGACAAGGTGCGAAAATACCAGGGCATGGGTCGCCACTGCCCCTCAAACCCGGCGAAGGTCTCTTCCCGCCAACCATCCTGATAATCGCCCGCCGCTGTAGTCCACGGATGCAGCGTCTGGATCACCAGCGTGCCGCCAGGGACGAGCAGGGCATTCATGGCGGCAAGCAGAGGAATGATGTCCTGGTGCAACAGTGCAAAGTTGGCGCAGATCAGGTCGTAGTCGTGGCCGACGTTCACTTTCGCTTCCACCAATGCTTCATAACTCGCCAAATGCACCGGTGAAGCGCCCGCTGCCCGCGCCGCCTCGACCAGTGTCGCGTCTCCATCCACACCGACCGCCTTGATGCCCCGTTCAGCCAGCGCGCAATAACCAACCCTCGCCACAACCCAGGTCAAGTACGTGCTCGGGCTGGCGACCCGTCACCGCCAACAGGATGGCCTGGTCGGTGACCCTCAGGCGGCTTTCAATGGCGCCGGTGCGGATGGCTTCGATCCAGGATTGGGCGTTGTGGTGCCAACTTTGCACCAGTGTGAGTTCGGGGGCAGATAGATCGATGTCCGGCGTTGTCTGTTGGATCGGCTCCATCACTCTTCTTCTCTCAGCACGTTGATCCGCCCTGATTTTTCCGCGGCCACCAGCGCGGCATGGTCTTTCTCATTTTGATCGGCATAGGCGATGGCAAATGTTCCGATGGCCTGGTCAAAGGAATCGGTCTTGCCCAGGTAGCCACTAATGAGTGCCGCATCCCCTGATTTGGCGTGAGCACGGGCCAGGGTAAGACCGCACCACTCGGCGTACATTTTCATCCGTGCAGCGGATATGCCTTCAATGGGTGCCGACATTTTCATGTCCCGCAACTGACGCACAAAGAAGTACCGGCCGTTTTGGCCGCGTGTCCAGCCCAAAAAAATGTCGCTGGACGACTGGGTCAGGCGCTGTCCTGTGACGACACGCTGGCCCTGGTTCTCGTAGGCGCTCTTGCCTGCATAGGGCGCCAGCACCGAGGGGCAGGCTTCCTTGAATTGCAGGAGCAATGGATGGTTTTCTGCTGAGAAGAACAGGCCGACGAAACAATAGGTTCCGACACTGCCGATCCCGACGGCTTTGACGGCAATGTCTTCGAGACGGTAGCGATCAAAGAGCACGCGCCGTTCATGGGGCAGCGACAATCGATAGTCCTGCAGCGCCAGATTGACGCTCCGCGCGAAGCCCTTTTCATACACATGAAACAGTATGGGGGGTTGATCGATCAGGCGTCGCCGCCCTCCGACTTCTCCGCTGATCTTGGGAAACAGGTAATCGCCGAGACGCATCCTGGCTTTTGCGACCAGTTGTTCGCGGATTTTCTTGATCTCGGCATTGGGCGCCATATCAATGATCGCCTGGGCATCCAGGCGGTCATACCAGACATCCATCGGGCTCATCTTGGAAAACTTGCGCAAGTACACGCGGTAAGCACGAACGCATTCGGCAGCTATGCCCCGTGCACTTTTATCGCTGAGGCGGTTATCGCGTGCGGCCACGGCAAAACTGATCGCCAGGCGTTTGACATCCCACTCCCAGGGAGCGGGGAGCGTTTCGTCGAAATCGTTTATGTCAAAAATCAGATTGCGCTCAGGGGTCGCGAACAACCCGAAGTTCATCAGGTGACAATCCCCGCAGGCCTGCACCTGAATGCCGGTGGAAGGGAGCATGGCCAGGTCATGGGCCATCAAACCCGCAGAACCGCGTAAAAAGGTGAATGGACTGCGCAACATGCGGCCGTACCGCACAGGCACCAGATTGGGCAGTCGATAGCGGTTGGACTCTTCGAGGAGTTTGATCGGGTCACGGTGTTTGCGCCCCGGTTTCCATTCGGCGTGAACGGCATGGGGCAGACGCGAGCGTAATAGCTCACCTTCGTACAGACGTTCCTTGCGCGAGTGAAAGACTCGTTCGTCCCCGTGGTCTTGCGATTGCCCTGTCATGCGGTTGGCAAGCCTGTTTTTGCGGGGGGCCATGTCCACTCCTTTGCTCAACGAAATATGACTCGCTTGGGCACAGGATCGGGTAATTCGACTGTTCCTTCAGCCACGGAGAACACGTGCGCCAGTAGGCTGCAAAGCGCCACAGCTACTGTTTCCAGCGTAGCAGTTCTGATCCGGGATGCTGCAGGGTGCGTGTTGATGGTTGAACTTTGGGCGGACAATTTTTATCTAAAATAAATGTGGGAATACTTCCCGCTCAACGTTGCTGACTGGCTCTGAAGGATCGTGCGGAAACCGCAGTTGCTTGTTCTTGATATTGCTGCAGATAAATGACCGCGCCGGTTGGCTGGCCGCTCCAATGGGCGGCCGGGAACTCATTGGTGATCGCGTTCCATACGGAGATAACGACGCAACGCCAAGCGGAGGTGCATCATGCTGCTCAAGCAATGTGTATTGGCGCTCGCCATTGGCGGCGTCCTCTCGGCATCGACTGTTCTGGTGCCCGATTACATCAGTAGTTTCTCCAGCGTGTATGCCAAAGATGGCGGCGGTAGCGGCGGAGGCAGTGGTGGTCACGGAGGTGGCTCCGGCAGCGGAGGTTCCGGAGGCAGTGGTCACGGTGGCGACGGCGGCGGTGGAGGCGGTGGAGGCTCCAACAGTGGCGGCTCCAGCGGCGGTCACGGTAACAGCGGCCATGGAGAGGGCGGCGGTCACGCTGCCGGTCATGACGGTGTCGCCGGCAACAGAGGTCCCGGTAATGCGCATGACAACGACGCTGACAACAATGGCGCCGACGCGGCCAGGGATGCTGCCAAAAATGATGCAGATGCCGCCCGAGATACGGCGAGAGCCACTGCAGATGCCAACAGAAATGCTGCCCGAGCTGAGGCCGATGCGGCCAGGGACGCTGCAAAAGCTGCCGGTGTAGCGGGCGCAGACGCAACCCGAGATGCGGCAAGGGCCGCGGCAGATGCGACCCGGGACGCCGCCAAGGCTGACGCAGATGCCACCAGAGATGCGGCAAAGGCGGCTGCAGATGCGAACAGAGATGCAGCCAAAGCCGAGGCGCGCGCAGCCAGAGGTGATTTGGCGGACGCTCCAGACGCGCCGGACAGGGATGTGGCTGAGGTACAAAACTAGACCTGCAAGATCCGCAGGCCTGTCAGCAGAAGACGTTCCGCAAACATAAAGGACGGTTAAAAGTCGCAATCCCCGGAAAGACACCGGGGTTGCGACTTTCTTTCAAAATGGGGATGCGACGGAGCCGGGCAGGGGAGTCTGGCGCGACAGGCGGAAATCAACACCCTTGTAGGACCGCCCATGTCGTCTATTGTTAAACACCACATTCCGAGGCTTTAAATTCGGTGTGCGTTGTCATACCGCGCCAGTCGCCCTAAATGGTGATCGGCAGGGCACGAAGTCATTGAATACTCTGGTAGGAGGAAGATCATGATGCGCAAACATTATTTGACTGTCCTGGCCACACTGGCCATCGCAACTGGCGGCATCTGGGGGTCGACGCTGGCCCATGCGACCGATCAGGCTGACCAACGACAGGAGTCCCGCGATGTCAAGCAGGAAGGGCGCGAGGGTTCCCGGGAAGCCAAGGAGGAATGCAAGGAGGGTGATGAAAAGAGTCGCAACGATTGCCGTCAGGACAAGCGCGACACCAAACAGGACTCGCGCGACACCGCTCGTGATGTGAAATATTGATAATTAACCCGTTTCAGTCCATCAACGAGTCAATTATCCGAGAGTCGGTCAAGGGGGCAGGAAGACGTCGCAACGGACTTTTCCGTCCGACAGAAGCCCTCACTTGACTGGTTGCTGGCTCCGTGTGGGTAAAAAGCACCAGTACAACCCGGCTGCGTTCGATCCATTTCCTTTCAGATGAACGCAGCGTGCTCAGCTAGACGGTGTTACAGCAACGATATCGGGTAGTTGATGAAGATGCGGTTTTCGTCAAACTCGTTGGTGCTGAAGTTTTTCCGAATACTTGCATTTCGCCATTTGACGCTCAGGTTTTTCAAAGCGCCAGACTGAATGGTATAGGCCAACTCCGATTCGCGGCCCCATTCTTTGCCATCGGTGATAGTGCCTGTGTGCACGTTGTCGCCACTGATGTAGCGGTTCATCAACGTCAGCCCCGGGACACCCATTCCGACGAAGTTATAGTCATGGCGAACCTGCCAGGAGCGTTCCTGGGCGTTGTCGTAGCTGGAGTTGTAGCTGTCGTTCGCCAATGTGCCGCCACTGGAACCGTTGACCCGCATCCACGCGTTTTCACCAGTGAGCTTTTGCAGGCCAACATAGAAGGTGTTGCCACCCAGTTTGGCGGAGAACAGGCCAAAGGCTGTCTTGTTGTCCAGATCACCGGCCAGGCTGGCGCCGTTTTCCTTGCCCGTGAAATAGCCCATATTGGCGCCTAGAACCCAGTCACCTACAGGTTGGCTGTGGTTCAGGCTGAAATATTGCTGCTGGTAGATATCTTCAAGTTCGTCGTACCACAGCCCAACCGTGGTGCGTTTCTCATTGAAGTTGTATTCACCGCCGGCGAAGTTGAATCGATCGGAGGTGAACGCCGCTTTGCCGTTCATGGACATGTCTTCCATGCTGGCGTCATTGCGCGGGCTGTTCTGGCGGATTTGACCGCCATACAACGACAACCCACCGATCTCCTGCGAGGTGATCTGAGCACCTTGAAAGGTCTGCGGCAACGAGCGACCGTCATCCGAACGCAGAATAGGTAGGGTACTGACCCATTCGCCCACTTTTACAACCGTCTTTGAAACCTTGGCCTTGGCGGCAACCCCCAGCCGTCCAAAGTTGTCAGCAGGCTCTCCATCACCATGGACAGGCAACAGTTGCGTGCCGGCAGTGCCTTTGCCCCCGTCAAGTTTCTGCGAGTAAAGACCCAGCACATCAACGCCGAAACCTACCGGGCCTTGGGTATAGCCGGAACGGGTATCGAGGATAAAGTTTTGCGTCCATTCCTCAGCTTTGTTCTGTGGATTGGCAGCATTCGGGTAGGCGGGATTGACGAAGTTGCGATTGATGTAGGCGTTGCGCAGATTGAGCGTGGAAGTCGCGCCATCGATAAAACCGGCGTTTTCATCGGCATGAACAACAGTCGCCGAGCCGGCACTGATTGCCAGGGCCAGGCCAATCAAGGAGTAATGTGCGGGCACGTTACGGCGAAAAACAGTGGGATGCATGTTGGTTTTCTCGCATTCAATTATTATTTTGTTGGCAGTTTTTTGCAGCCGGCGCCTGAATTTCAGACGCAGGCGGCTCTGGCAACAATCTGCCGAGAGACCGCCTTGTAAGCGTTTAACGAAGAGGGGTGTTAGCTGTTGGACACCTGACGACGCAGCAGGTCATCAATGGCCCGGATCGCGAGGGGATAACCATCGGCACCCATGCCGCAAATCACCGCATTGACTGCGCCAGACATGATCGAATGGCGATGCAGCTCATCACGTGCATGGATGTTCGACAGATGCAGCTCAATCAGCGGTGTGCTGAGCAGCTTCAGGGCGTCGAGTACCGGAATCGAGTGAAACGAAAAACCGGCCGGGTTGATGATCAAGGATGCGCCTTGCTCAAAAGCCTCTTGAATCCAGTCGACCATCACGCCTTCGTGGTTGGTCTGGCGAAAGTCACATACCAGGTCAAGTTCCTCAGCGAGCCTTTCACTGCGTTGACGAATCTGATCGAGCGTGGTGTGGCCATAGATGTGCGGCTCACGACGACCCAGCAGGTTCAAGTTCGGGCCGTTAAGGATGAAGACGGTGCGGTTCATGATCGTCCTGCTGCGTTATTTGGAAAGAATGGCTGAAGCGCGAGTGTCGACCGCATCGTCTTTGGCGACGGCGTTAAGGTCGATACCACGGGTTTCACGACCCATGCGGATCATGGCCAGCGAAATCAGGTTGATCACGACACACAGGGTTACCAGAGGCCATGGCGAGTTGTTCGACTGGGCAAACAGATAAACCGCGATCATTGGCATTGGGCCGCCGATCACCAGGTTGGCGCCGGTGTAAGCCAGTGCGGAACCCGAATAACGAACCTCGGTCGGGAACGCTTCGGCGAAGGCCACCGGCTGAATGCCGCTCTGAAACTGAACGAAGCCCAGGAACAGGCCCATGATCGCCATGATGGCGGCGACGTTTAGCGTGTTGAGGATCGGGAAGTAGACGAACAGGATCAGCAAGGTCATGCAGGAACCAAAGGTCAGTGCCTTTTTACGGCCCCAACGGTCGGACAGATAACCACCGGCCAGCGCACCGAAAATCGCGCACATGTTAGCCACCATCAGCGACATGAAGCCGGTCGATTGGCTAAAGCCCAGGTGCTTGGTCAGGTAGCTGAGGGAGAAGATCACGATCAGATAGAACAGTGCAGCGGGCGAGCAGAAGAAAAACATCAAGCGCAGGATGGTTTTGTAGTGGCTGCCGACAGCGGTTTTGAGCGGGCTTTTTTCCTGCTTGGCCGGGGTCTTTTTCAAGGCGACGAATGCTGGGGTTTCATCGACTTTCAGTCGGATGAAGATCCCGACTACCACCAGTACGAAACTCATCAGGAACGGGATCCGCCAGCCGAAGCTTTCAAATTGTTCGCTGGAAAGTGTCGCGGCCAGTCCCATCAATACGCCGTTGGCCAATATCTGGCTGAGCGGTGAGCACAAGCCCAACATCCCCGAGTAGCGCCCACGGCGATCAGGTGAGGCGTGTTCCAATGCCATCAATTGGGCGCCGGTGGACTCACCGCCCAGCGCGAAGCCTTGAATGATCCGCAGCAGCACCAGAAGGATCGGCGCCCAGATACCTACCTGACCATAGGTGGGCAACAAGCCCATCAATACCGAAGCCAGACCCATCAGGGTCACGGTGGCCAGCATCAGGTTGCGGCGGCCCACTTTGTCACCGAGGTAACCACAGGTAATCGCGCCCAATGGGCGAGCGGCCAGACCCACACCGAAGGTTGCCAGCGAGGCCAGCAGGCCGGCCGTTGGTTCCATCGCCGGGAAAAACAGCTTAGGCAGAATGGTTGCCGAAATCGCGCCATACAGCGTGAAGTCAAACCACTCCAGGGCAGTGCCAATGGTCGCGGCGGTCACCGCTTTGCGAGGCATGCGCGAATCATGAGTCTCGTGACTGGTTGTGCTCATTGATGTGCTCGTCGTTGTTTTTATGGTTACGGAATACCCATACGATTCCACTAGGGCCCAGGCTCTGGCAGGAAACGTCGAAGTGAGTAGACGTTAACGCATCTTGCTTGCAGAATAATTATCGAAATCCAGACAAATAGATAAGCCAGCCTTATGAGTGAGGGTTAATGGAACTGCGTCACCTAAAAGCCTTTGTGGTCGCCGCCGACCTGCAACACTTCAGCCGGGCGGCCGAACAGTTGGGTATTGCGCAACCGGCACTGAGCCAATTGATGCGAACGCTTGAGTCCGAACTGGGGCTGGCTCTGTTCCGGCGGGAAAATCGCGGGGTGGCGTTGACCGCCGCCGGCCTGGCATTCCTGCCGCATGCGCGCCAATCCATCGAGTCCAGTGAACTGGCAACCGCCGCGGCCCAGCGTGCCCGGCGCGGGGAGGTCGGCGAGATCAACATCGGCTATCACTCAGCCTTGTTCGAGGCCAATCTGCCGCAATTGCTGCGTTACTATTTCAGCACGTTTCCCGAGGTGAACGTATCGCTGGTAGATGCCGGTATTCGTGCGCAGTTTGACATGTTGCTCGACCACAAGCTGGATCTTGCCTTTGCCCGGGTGTTCAAGGATCACCTGCCAGACCGTTTGCGCACCCATCATTTCAGTGAGTCCAACCTCGTTCTACTCATGCCGGACAACCATGAGCTGGCAGAGAGCTTTACCGGAGAGTTGGCGACGCTTCGGCACGAGAAGTTTGTTTTTCTACACGACACTGCGGGTATCGGCTTGACCTCGCACACGCTTCAGGCATGCCGCCAAAACCAGTTGCACCCCAAAAACATCATGTACGTGCCTTCGCTGATGAGTATCCCCGGTTTGGTTGCCGCGGGCATCGGCCTGAGTATCGTGCCTGAAACGATGACTCGGTTGACCATGCCAGGCATACGGATTGTGCCGCTGGCTCAACCGGAAATGGTCAGTGAACTGTCGCTGATTTCACGGATAGATGAGCGTTCCAGTGCGGTTCTGCACTTTATCGAGGAGGCTCATGGGTGGGGATAACCCTACTCATGGGGTAAGGAGCAAAACCTGTGGGAGCGAGCCTGCTCGCGATAGCGGAGTGTCAGTCGACATCGATGGTGCCTGACACTCCGCTATCGCGAGCAGGCTCGCTCCCACAAGGATTTCGGCGTTAAACACCATAAATCTATGTGCGTCTGGTGTAGTACCCCTGTGTCGATAGTAAAGTGTCGAGCATCGTCGCAGCTAATCAGGGATGACCGATGTCTCAACGCCGCTCAACATTGATCGCCCTGTTGGTAGCGGTCACGTTCTTTATGGAGAACCTCGACGCCACGGTGATCGCCACCGCGCTGCCGGACATGGCCAGGACGTTTGGTGTGCCGGCGGTGGATGTGAGCATTGGCATGAGCGTCTACATGCTCGCCGTTGCGGTGTTCATCCCCATCAGTGGCTGGCTGGCGGATCGCTTTGGCTCACGCCTTGTATTCAGCGCGGCGATCGTACTGTTCAGCCTGTCTTCGTTGATGTGTGGGTTGAGTGAGAGCCTGGAAACCTTTGTCGCCGCGCGCGTGCTGCAGGGTATTAGCGGCGCGATGATGGTACCGGTCGGGCGCCTGGCGGTGCTTCGCACGACCGAGAAGAAAGACCTCGTGCGGGCAATCTCTTTTATTACCTGGCCCGGTCTGGTCGCGCCGATACTCGGGCCTCCCCTGGGTGGTTTTATCGTCACCCACGCTTCCTGGCCGTGGATTTTCTACCTCAATCTTCCTCTAGGCGTACTGGCTTTGATTGCTGCGCTGGTGTTGATTCCCAGGCAGGACCACGTCATTGCTCGGCCATTCGATTTCACTGGCTTTCTGCTCGCGGGCGGCGCCAGCGCTGCATTGTTGTTCGGTGTGGAAATGCTGGGGCAAAGTCATGCCAATGTGTTGCCGGCACTCTCACTCAGTGGTGCAGGCGTAATACTCGGTGTTTTTGCCTGGCGGCATCTGCGTCGGCATGCGCAACCCTTACTGGCGCTGGGTGTTTTGGAAATTCGTACCTTCAGTGTCTGCCTGTGGGGCGGCTCGATTTTTCGGATCGCCATCAGCACCTTGCCGTTTCTCCTGCCGTTGATGTTTCAACTGGCCTTCGGTCTTTCTGCATTGGATGCCGGGCTACTGGTATTGGCCGTCTTTGCCGGCAACCTGGCGATGAAGCCGTTCACCACGCAGGTGATGCAACGTTGGGGATTTCGTCCGGTGCTGATGTTCAACGGCATCCTCGGCGTCTTGGCGATAGCCGCTTGTGCATTGCTGGATGAGCACATGAGTCGGGCCCTGGTTTTGTTGATTCTGTTTGTCGGTGGCTTGTCGCGATCCATGCAGTTCACCGCGTTCAACACGCTGGGCTTTGCCGATGTTCCCAAGGAGCAGATGAGTGATGCGTCCACCTTGTTCAGTATGTTTTTTCAACTGAGCATGGCGATGGGGATTGCCACGGGCGCGTTGCTGCTCCGTTTCTCCATGAGCATCCATGGCAACACTGCGCACGCAGAGACGGCGGACTTTCAGCTGACGTTCCTGTGGGTTGCCGTGCTGGCGGGAATCGCATTGCTGGATAACCTGAGACTGCCACCGAAGGCGGGTGAGTCGGTGTTGCAGCGAGCATAAGTTCGGGTGTTGAGCACTTGCGTCTCAACACCGTGCCTGGGTCGTTAGAAGTCGAAGAACACTGTCTCCGCTTCGCCTTGAATATGGATATCGAAGCGGTAAGCCAGCTTCCCGTCAACCATGCAACGCGTGGCGATCAGGGATTCGCGCCGATGGGGTTGTTCGATCAGATTCAATACGGGATCCACCGCATTCGCCTCTGGTTCGTCGTCGAAATACAGACGGGTCTGCAAGTGGATGTTGATGCCCCGGGCAAACAGCGACACGTTGATATGCGCGGCCATGGGAACGCTCGAGGCATTTTTCACCACGCCGGGCTTTACGGTTTTGATCGTCCATTCACCGACATCGGTCGTGGCGGTACGCCCAAAACAGTTGAACGGTTTTTCCAGGTCGTAACCGGTGTCGTAGACACCCTCATGATTCGCCTGCCAGAACTCCAGAAACGCGTCACGAATCAAGTGGCCATTGCCGTCATAAACGTGGCCCATCACAAGAATGTGCTCACCTGGCGCGCCAGGTTTGGCCATGTCGCTCCAGATTTCCTGTTCCCTCGGTGGGTTGCCGGCAGCCTCCAGCGCCAAGCCGATATGGACATAGGGGCCGGCGGTTTGCGACGGGGTTTCAGGCAGAAGTTGAACGGGCATACGCAGGCCTCCTCAGCGGTTTTCGAAGTGGGTCTTGCGCTGACCGCGCAGGACGATGTCAAAACGATAAGCCAGGCAATCCATAGGATTGGCCATGCTCATATCCAGTTTGGCGATCAGACTCTGCACCGCCTCCTGATTCGAGATCGACTTGACGATCGGGCACATGGGGATAAGCGGATCACCTTCGAAATACAACTGGGTAATCAAACGCGTGGCAATTGACGGGCCGCTGATGGAGACGTGGATATGGGCCGGTCGCCAATCGTTGGGACCGTTGCGCCATGGGTAGGGGCCAGGTTTGACGGTGCGGAAGCTGTAGTTGCCATCGCGGTCAGTCAACGCACGGCCGACACCGCCGAAATTCGGGTCAAGGGGGGCCCGGTAACTGTCTTTTTTATGCCGGTAACGGCCACCGGCATTGGCTTGCCACATCTCTACCAGGGTATGGGGAATTGGCTTGCCGTACTGATCGCACACTCGACCCGCGACGATGATGCGTTCGCCAATGGGCAGGCCGCCGTGATTGAAGTTCAACAGCAGATCGTTATCGTGCTGACCCATCTTCAGATGGGAAAAATCCGGGCCGCTGGATTCGGATAAGGACTGGGGGATGCTCACCAGTGCCTGGCGGGGCGAGCGCAGGATCGAAGTCTTGTAGTCAGGGGTCAGGGCTTTGGGATGCCAATTACGGTCACGAATGACGAAGCGGCTGTCGTGCGCATCAGACATGTCGTTTTTCCTGTTCTTATGGTTGGACGGAGGCAGTCACTGCGTTTGCAGCGACGTGTAGCCAGTTTCCTCCGGGACGACCCAACCCAAAATTGAAAAAAACGACTTGATCCATATCCAAACGGTTATGGATAGTTTCCCTCACGACATTCTTGCCCGACTTCGCGCAGTGCATCCACGCACCACTGCGCCGCTGGTGTCACCGGCAACGCAGGATTGGTGCACAGCCCCACGGAGCCGCCGGGTTCACGCATTCCCAGATCCAGCTCCACCAAATCACCTTGCCTCAAATCCTGCCGGACCGCGTCAAATGGCGCGACCCAGATGGCCTGGCTGCATTGTACGTAGCGTCGACTCAGCGCTATCGATAACGTTTCTAGGCGTTGGTGTGATGGGGTGATCCCGTGCTGCACAAACAGGCTGTCGGCGAATTTTCGGATCGTCGTCCCCGCCAATGGCAGGACCAGCGGATAGCTTTCGAGGTTTTTATGCCCCACTGGATCGCTGAGAACCGGGTGGCCCGTGCGGACCACCAGGGTCATTGACTCGCTGTAGAGGTGTTCGAACGCCAGCCCGAGAATCAAGGGGCTATCGGTCATCCGGCCCACCACCAGATCCAGTTCACCGACACGCAACTGTGACAGCAAATAAGCACTGGGCCCGGTCACGACACTGACCACCAAGGCGGGGTGGCGGTCATGTAAGCGGCGGACCATTTCAGGCACCAACAGACTTTCGACGGTGGACAGCACCCCGAGCTTCACGGCAATGGGCTCATGTACACCAGAGCGCAAACTGTTGACGCCTTCGCGCAGCGATTGCACGCTCGGCCCTGCATACCGCATAAAGGCTACGCCGGCCTCGGTCAGCGTCGAGCCTTTTTTACCCCGTTCAAACAGTCTGGCGTCCAGCAGCGACTCCAGCTCTTTCAGCGTCTTGGAAAGCGCCGGCTGGCTGATGGCCAACTTGTCGCAAGCGCGGGCCAGGCTGCCTTGGCGTGCCACTTCGAGAAAACATACCAGATGACGGAATTTGATTCGGGTATCGATGTTCAATCGGGCGCTCTGCCTTCGTGGTGTGGAATCCATTAATGTTGGATGTGACGTGTTTGGGTGGCGGTGGTCCAGTGTTGCGCTGCTCATTTTCTGCTTTTAACGTGATTTTTCACAGGGTGAGTGATTGCTTATGGCTGATTCCGTTGAAACAGTCGGATGTTCAACTGGCCTGAACTCAGGCACGGGCTCTCTCGTAGACAACAAAAGACTCGCTCAGCGCCCGCTGACGGTGTTCGCCGCTGTTTGTGTGATGTTGACGGTATTGGCAGGTTGCGCCGATCCAAACCGGCATGCTGAGACGTTGGCGCGCACAGGCCAGTTGCAGCGAGGCCAGGTCAATACCGACCGCTTTGTACTGACCAGCTTTTACCGAATTGCCGATCCTGACCGGCCGCTCACTATTTATATCGAGGGCGATGGATTCGCCTGGCGATCCCGAACTATTCCTTCCGACGATCCCACGCCACACGTTGCGACAGGTCTGGCGCTGGCGGCGGCTGACCCGGGGGCCAACATCGTGTACCTGGCGCGACCCTGCCAATTCACGTCGCAGCCACTCGATCGTCGTTGTGAAAAGGCATACTGGACCGACAAGCGCTTTTCCGAGGAAGTGGTCGCCACGATGAACCAGGCGGTCACGCATTATGCAGCGCAGGTACCGGGTCAACCGATCAATTTGATCGGGTATTCGGGAGGCGGTGCGCTGGTGGTGTTGATTGCCGCCCGGCGTCACGATGTCGCTTCACTGCGCACCGTGGCCGGCAATCTGGATCATGCCGAAGTCAATCGCCTGCATCAGGTGTCGGCAATGCCGGCATCGCTCAATGCCATTGACGTTGCGCGTCAGGTCGCTGCCATCCCGCAGATCCACTTTAGCGGCACCGATGACAGCGTCGTGCCTCCTTTAATCGCGCAACGATTTGTTAGCGCGACCGCCAGTCGATGCGCGCGCAGCGTTTTCGTGGCGGGCATGAGCCATGAAAGCGATTGGGCACGTCGCTGGCCAGACCTGCTCAGGTTATCGCCATCGTGCTCGATGGGTCTCCAAAGCGTGCCTTAGTGCGCGGTTCATAAGTTTTCAACGTTATTCAGCGTTCAGCGGGGCGTGTTTCAGCCCAATTAAGAGCACGCGTTTGGCTCGCATGCGTTACTGCCGCATGGGATTCGTGGTGCCTGAAACAAAACAAGAGCGCGTGAACGGATAATTTTTGATCGATTTTCCGCTTTCAAAATCGAGGGGCTGAAGTCAGCCAGCCATACATGGCGACTCAGACCATCCTTAGGTGAACGTTGTAATGAATCGTATTTTTAATGTGGTCTGGAACCGTGCCCTGGGTGTCATGCAGGTCGTTTCCGAGTGTGCACGCAGTCCACATGGCCACGCACAGGCCCGCACCGATGATCGCGCCGTCGATTTGAGCGTGGGCATACCGGTGGGGCTCTTGGGGTCAATGGTGCTTGGCGGCGCGATCCTGATGGCGCCGGGCCTGGCATTCGCCGCACCCGTCCCCCCCCCGATTACCTATTAGTCACCAATGACCCCGGCTCGTTGAATACGGCGAACCAGCAAAGCGCCTTGGCGCCATCCAGTGATATCTATTTCTATCCTTCCGCCAATACGCCATTGACCATCAATGGCGCCATGTTCGGGAATAGCGCGACTCACTCCTACATCGCCAATGGCATGCTCGTGCAGAGCGCAGGTCAGTCCGCGTTTAATTTTCTGGCTGTCGGGGAGGGCGCCGCTATTCCTGGGGCCGTCGGTGCACTCACTGTCAGCGGTGGCACGCTCGACATGACTCAATTACAGGTGGGTGATTACGGCGGCAACGGTACGGTAAGTCAGACAGGAGGCACGGTTAATTTCGGTGGCCTCGAAGCCGCGCTCAATATCGGTAATCAAGGCGGCACAGGACGCTACGACATTTCCGGCGGCAGGTTGTCGCTCAACCATACGCTCGTCGATATCGGACGTAACAGCGACGCGAATCCGGCCAGTAACGGCTTACTCTCTATCAGCGGTAATGCTGCGGTGAACGCCAGCGCCGGCAGCACGATCATCATTGGCAATTGGGTACAGTCGAACACGCCAGGCACAGGCATGATCGATCAGACAGGCGGCACGCTCTCCATCGATGGTACCTCGAAGCTTTACCTTGCTGCTTTCGGCAACGGTATCTATAACCTGTCCGGCGGCACACTTCAGATTGGCGGCACTTCGCTGTTTGGGGTCCTCAACAATAACAGTGGTATCTACAACTTCAATCTCGGTGGCGGTTCGATCCAGGTCATCGGCTCGACCTTGAACACCAGCGTAAATGCCAATCTGGTGAATGGGACCACCTCGACCATCGATACGAATGGTTTCGGGGCAATTTGGTCTGGCGTTTTAACAGGTGCTGGCAGTCTCACGAAGGCTGGAGATGGAACGCTCAAGCTGACTGGCGTAAACACCTACGCCGGCGGCACTGCCGTCACCGGCGGCACCTTGTCGGTGGGCAGTGATACCAATCTGGGCACTGGCGACCTGACGCTCAATAACGGCACCTTGCTGACCACGGCCAATTTCAATAGCACACGCGGTATTAGCCTCAGCGGCATTGGCACGCTCGACAACGACGGCCACAACGACAATCTATCCGGCACGATAAGTGGCAGCGGCGGCCTGAATCTGACCGGCGCTGGCACGACGGCCTTGTCCGGCAGCAATACCTACACCGGCGGCACGACCGTCACCGGCGGTACCTTGTCGGTGGGCAGCGGTGCCAACCTGGGCGCCACAAGTGGTGGCCTGACGCTGGATCACGGCACCTTGTTGACCTCTGCTGATGTCGACAGTGCGCGCAACATTGGCCTCGACGACGGGGGCACGCTGAACAATGGCGGACACAGCGACAGTTTCTCTGGCGTGATCGCGGGCAGCGGCGGCCTGAATCTGACCGGGGCTGGCAAGACGGCCTTGTCCGGCAGCAATACCTACTCTGGTGGCACGACCGTCACCGACGGCACTTTGTCAGTAGGTAGCGATGCCAACCTGGGCGCCACCAGTAGCGACCTGACTCTGAACAATGGCACGTTGTTGAGCACGGCCAATATCACTAGCGAGCGCGGCATCAACCTCAACGGCGGTGGCACGCTGGACAACGGCGGCCACAACGACAATCTATCCGGCACGATCAGTGGCAGCGGCGGCCTGAATCTGGCCGGGGCTGGCACGACGGCCTTGTCCGGCAGCAACACCTACACCGGCGGCACGACCGTCACCGACGGCACCTTGTCGGTGGGCAGCGATGCCAACCTGGGCGCCACAAGTGGTGGCCTGACGCTGAACAATGGCACGTTGCTGGGCACGGCCAATATCACAAGCGAGCGCGGCATCAACCTCAACGGCGGTGGCACGCTCGACAACGGTGGTCACAGCGACAGTTTCTCTGGCGTGGTCGCTGGTAGCGGTCCGCTGACGCTGGCGGGCGGCGGGCGGACGATGCTTTCTGGTGCGGTGAATACTAGCCTGATCAACGCCAGCACCCTTCAGCTCAACAAGGCGATCAATATTGCCGGCAATTACGAGCAGGGCGCCGAGGCTAGCCTGATCCTCGGTGTGGCCAGCAACGCCGTGACCACCGGCGATATCACCGACAGCGGCTATGGTCGCTTGGTGGTTGCAGGGACTGCCAACATCGCCGCTGGCTCCACGATCGGGTTGCAGAAACTGAGCAGCTATGGCTTTGCCCAAGGCCAGCGCTACCTCGTGGTTCAAGCCAATGCCATCGGCACCCACTACAATGCCGACAACCTCTATTACACCGTTGCGGGCTACAACGCCTCCGGCACCAGTGTAGTCAGCGGTAGCAGTTCCAATTTATTGGTTACGGTGGGCAGCTCTACTGCACCGGTTGTCACGCCACCGGATATCACACCCCCTGTGGATGTCACCCCACCGGACGTCACGCCACCGGTAGTGGATGTCACCCCACCGGACGTCACGCCACCGGTAGTGGCTGTCACACCACCGGTCGTCACGCCACCCGTAGTGGCTGTCACACCACCGGACGTCACGCCACCGGTAGTGGCTGTCACCCCACCGGAAGTCACGCCACCGGTAGTGGCTGTCACCCCACCGGAAGTCACGCCGCCAGTAGTGGTTGTCACACCACCTGTCATCAGCACTCCCGACGCACCATCCGTTGGTCCGATCAATCAATCGACTACCCTTGGCGGTGCCACAACCCTGGCCGGGCTGTTCAATTACGACGGCTACGATGCCGGGCTGATGAACCTGTTCAACGCCGCCGCCGCGCTGCCTTCTTCGGCTGCGGGCAACAAGGCCGGCGCGCAGCTGAGCCCGGCGTCGACCGCGTCAGCCGCCACTCAGGCGTCCACTGCTTCCACCGTTCAGGTGCTCAATGTCACGGCTGCGCACCTGGACGGGCTGCGCACCGCCCAGAACAACACGGGCGGTAGCAGTGGTATCGCCACGGGTGAAGGCGCCAGCAACTCCGGGCTCTGGGGCCAGGCGTTCGGCGGCACTTCGCGCCTGAGCGAGAGCAATAATATCGCCGGTTATCACAGCCACTACGGTGGCATGCTGATCGGTGCCGATGGCGCCGTGAACGACAGCTGGCAGGCCGGCGGCCTGTTCAGCTACACCCAGACCACGGTGAACAGCGACGGTGATAACACCGGCAGTTCTGCCGACGTGAAGTCCTATGGTCTGTTCGGCTATGCCAGCTACCAGGGCCAACCGTGGTACCTGGACCTGTCGTTAGGTGCTGTCCAGCAGCAATACGACACCCGGCGTGAAATCAACTTCCCCGGTTTCAACGGCGTGGCCAATGGCAGCCATGACGGGATGCAGTACATCGCATCTGCTCTGGCCGGTTACCCGATCGAGCTTGCTAATCACACGGTATTGACACCCATTGCCGGCTTGACCTACAGCACCCTGGACGAGGACGGCTTCACCGAAAGCGGCGGCAATGGCGCAGCACTGCACGTTGATTCCACCAGCACCCACTCGCTAAAAAGCGATCTGGGCACCAGGCTGGAACGATCCTTCGCCACTACCTACGGCAACGTCGTGCCGTCGGCGCAGCTGAGCTGGCGTCATGAGTACCAGGACACGCGCCTGCAGTCGGTGTCCAATTTTGCCGCCGATACCTCGGGCGCTACCAGCTTCAGCAGTCCAGGCGCCAAGCCAGTGGACGACACCGGGGTGCTGGCGTTGGGCGTGACGTTGCTGCGCAGCAGTGCTCTGAGTCTCTCGGCGAAGTTCACGCTGGAAGCCGCGAGTGGCTACACCGCCAATACGGGTGACTTGCAAGTGCGTTGGAATTTCTGACCCGCTAAATTCCGTCCGCCCGGTAACGAGCGGTGGCTTACCTGCTGACCGTTGCCCTAAAGGAACTACTTAGCGCACTAAGGTGAACGCCGTACCCCAAGGGGTTCGTCTCAATATCTCGCCTTTGAGGCTCCGGGTTAGGCTCAAGGCAACGAATGAGTGGAGCCACGTTATGCGATTGTTTGAATTGATTACTTTCACGGTGCGTGTGCGCACCGTTGCAGAGGCACTGGTGCGAATCGAGGCCGCACTGGCCAAGCCTGGGGTGGGGGGAACGCTGATGGGGTGCTGGGCGTCGGAAATCGGCCAGCTGAATCAAATTACCGTGCTGCGCGGTTATGCCGACGAAAGTTTGCGGCAAGCAGAGCGCGAGCGCTTCCTGTTGGAGGGCGAAGCGTTCGGCATCAACGCCTTTATTACCGACCTGAAAATCGAAAACTACAGCTTGTTCCCGTTCCTCAAGCCCTTGAACGCCGGAAAACACGGGCCCTATTACGAAATGCGCGTGTACGACCTGGTCAGTTCCGGGTTGCAACCGACACTCGATGGCTGGATCAAGGCCGTGGAGCCGCGTACCGCCGAGCAGTACTCGCCGGTGTATGCGGCGTTTTATGCCACCGACGGTGCCTTGCCCCGCTACCTGCACATCTGGCCGTGGTCAACCCTGGAGCAGCGCCTGCAAGTGCGGACTCAAGCCGTGGCGGACGGTGTCTGGCCACCTGAAAACTCCGGTCCGCAACTGCGTGACATGCGCTCGACGATTTACCTGCCAGCGGCTTTTTCGCCATTGCAATGACGCGTGTCCGGTTATTGGCTGTTGAGTGACAGGTTCCATTGCGTCGCACCAGGTGCCCATCTCGTTTTTGCCCGCTACAATGCGCACCTACCGTGATAACCAGATAAAAAATATGTCTCTTCCCAAACATCACCTGGAATTGCTCAGCCCCGCCCGTGACGTGGACATTGCTCGCGAGGCCATCCTGCATGGTGCCGACGCCGTGTACATCGGGGGCCCGAGCTTCGGTGCTCGCCATAACGCCTGCAACGAAGTCAGCGATATTGCCCGACTTGTGGAGTTCGCCCGTCGCTACCACGCGCGAGTGTTCACCACGATCAACACGATTTTGCATGACAACGAACTGGAGCCGGCCCGCAAGCTGATTCACCAGTTGTACGATGCCGGAGTCGACGCGTTGATCGTTCAGGATCTGGGTGTGATGGAACTGGATATTCCGCCGATCGAGCTGCACGCCAGCACCCAGACCGACATCCGCACCCTGGCGCGGGCAAAGTTCCTTGACCAGGCTGGCTTCTCCCAACTGGTACTGGCCCGCGAGCTGAACCTGCAAGAGATTCGCGCCATCGCCGACGAGACCGATGCGGCGATCGAATTCTTCATCCACGGCGCGTTGTGTGTGGCGTTCTCCGGGCAGTGCAATATCTCCCACGCACAGAACGGTCGTAGCGCCAACCGTGGCGACTGCTCCCAGGCCTGTCGTTTGCCTTATACCCTCAAGGACGACCAGGGCCGTGTAGTCGCCTACGAAAAACACCTGCTGTCGATGAAAGACAACAATCAGAGCGCCAACATCCGCGCGTTGGTCGAAGCCGGCGTTCGCTCCTTCAAGATCGAAGGGCGCTACAAGGACATGGGGTACGTGAAGAACATCACGGCCTATTACCGTCAGCGTCTGGACGACGTGCTTGAAGATCGTCCGGATCTAGCGCGGGCCTCCAGCGGCCGCACCGCACATTTCTTCGTGCCCGACCCGGACAAGACCTTTCACCGTGGCAGCACCGACTACTTCGTCAGTGAGCGCAAGATCGACATCGGCGCTTTCGACTCACCGACCTTCACCGGCTTGTCGGTGGGCGTGGTGGAAAAAGTGGGCAAGCGTGATTTGCAGGTGGTCACCTTTGAGCCGCTGTCCAATGGCGACGGCTTGAACGTGCAGATCAAGCGCGAGGTGGTGGGCTTTCGCGCCAACATCGCCGAGCCCAAGGGTGAATTTCTCGAAGAGGGCCAGAAGCGCTATCGCTACCGTGTCGAACCCAACGAGATGCCGGACGGGATGTTCAAGTTGCGGCCCAACCATCCACTGAGCCGCAACCTCGACCATAACTGGCAGCAAGCCTTGCAGAAGACCTCCGCCGAGCGTCGTATCGGTTTGAGTTGGGTGGCACGTCTTGACGAGCAGCGCCTGCAGTTGACCGCCACGAGCGAGGAGGGCGTCAGCGCCAGCTTATCTCTGGACGGTCCGTTCGGGCTGGCCAACAAGCCGGAGCAAGCCTTGGAGCAACTGCGCGATCTGCTCGGTCAGCTGGGTACCACGGACTATCACGCCACCGCCATTGAACTGGATGCACCCCAGGCGTTCTTCATTCCAAACTCGCAGCTCAAAGCCTTGCGCCGCGAAGTGATTGAAGCGTTGACCGTGGCCCGTCTGCACGCCCACCCAAGAGGGCATCGCAAGGCCGAAACCACTCCGCCACCGGTGTATCCGGAGTCGCACTTGTCCTTCCTGGCCAACGTCTACAACCAGAAGGCTCGGGATTTCTATCACCGCCACGGCGTCAAGCTGATCGACGCAGCGTTTGAGGCCCATGAAGAAACCGGGGAAGTGCCGGTGATGATCACCAAGCACTGCCTGCGTTTCTCCTTCAATCTTTGCCCCAAGCAAGCCAAAGGCGTCACCGGTGTACGCACCAAGGTCGCGCCGATGCAACTGGTGCACGGTGACGAAGTCCTGACGCTGAAGTTCGACTGTAAACCTTGCGAAATGCATGTCATTGGCAAGATCAAGGGCCACATCCTCGACTTGCCGCTGCCGGGCAGTGTTGCGGAACCGGTCGTGGGTTACATCAGTCCCGAAGACCTGCTCAAGACGATCCCGCGCGCACCGCATTGAGTGATAGGCGTGTACGCAGCGATGGCGCATAAATTGCTTAACTGATACACGCCGCTTTCGCGAGCAGGCTCGCTCCCACAGGATTTGTGTTTTATCTGATGGCTAAGGCTATTCGCCTGGCGTGAGACCCAGTTGCAGGTTAACCAAGGTGATCAGTTCATCCGGATCGATCGGCTTGAGCAGGAAGTCGACAACACTCAAACGCATGGCCTCGATGGCATCGCGAACATCCGCATCTCCAGAAATGATCACAATCGGCATGTCGGCCCACTCCGACTCGCGGATTTTTGAAATCAACTCCAGGCCATTGAGCGGGCGCATACGCAAATCAGTAATGACCAATCCGATTGAACTGTCGATGTCCAATGACCGCATGGCTTCGTCGGCACTGTTGGTCTCAAGGCACAAGAGGCCATTGACGTGAAGAATGTCGGCCAGCATCTCGCGTGTGCACGGGTCATCTTCGACGATCAAGACTTTTTGGGGCAACAGCCCCGGCTCCTGCATCGCGGCATTGATTGCCTCGCGCTCGGCGGCAGTCAAAAGATCGTGATCGAACATCATTTCCAACCATTCAAGAGCCAATAAAACCCTGTCTGCCGTGTTCTGCTGAAAACTTCCGAACACGCTTGGGGGCAGGTTGTTTCCTCCAACCCGTGCCCCCAGTAACGCATGGCGTCAACAGAACTGCTCTGAAATGGCCTGATTTGTGCCCCGCAAGATGCTGAAAAACGCTGAAAACCGTGATCAGCACGGGAGGCGCCCCCTAGATGCCGCTGAACAGGCCGATGATCACGGCATTGACCAGGTCAATGAAAAAGCCACAGACCAGCGGCACGATCAGGAACGCCTGGTGGGCCGCACCGTACTTTTGAGTCACGGTCGTCATGTTGACGATGGCGGTCGCCGTGGAACCGAGGGCAATCCCGCCGAATCCGGAAGCAATCACGCTGGCTTCGTAATCGCGTCCCATAAAGCGGAAGACCACAAAATACGTGTAGAGCACCGTCAGCAGAATTTGCAGGGTCAAGGCGCACACAATGAACCCCAACACACCGCTGAGCTGCCATAACTGAAGCCCCATCAGGGCCATGGTCAAAAACATGCCCAGACAGATATCAGAAATCAGCGACAGACCCAGGCTCGCGCCGCTCCAGGATTTCAGACGCTCTTCACCCACCAATGCAAAAACGATGTGGTGAATGACGATGCCCGCGAACAGGCAACTGACGAATTTGGGCAGGGTGATGCCGGCATCCACCAACAGCAGGTTGAGTCCATAGCCCAGCATCAGCGTCAGGTTGAGCCACATCCACGCCCACAGTACGTCGTAGTAATTCAGTGAATTGTTCGGTTGATCCTCAAGAATGCCGACTTCAAGCGCCGCATCCCCGGAAGTCTTCAGTCGATTACGACGTATCAGTCGGTTGGCGATTGGACCACCGATTACACAAGCGGCAATCAGGCCGACGGTGTTGCTGGCCATACCCAGTTCATGGGCGTTATTGATGCCCAGCTTTTCGATGAACAATGGTGCCCAGGCCAGCGTGGTGCCAGCTCCACCCGTGAGGGAAATGGAACCCACCATCAACCCCGCCTTGGGGTCGAGTCCAAATGCCTCGGCGACACCCATGCCCAGTGCGTTTTGCAGGACGATGAACACCCCGGCGAGCACCAGCAGGATCAGCAGTGGGCGTCCACCCTTGAGCAGTTGGCGCATGTCCGATTTCAAGCCAATGCCGGCAAAGAAATAGAGCAACAGGGTGTCGCGAACTTGCAGATCGAATTCGACCTGGATATTCAGGCCGAAATAAAGCAGGGACGTCACCGCCGCACAGACGAAGCCGCCGACGACTGATTCGGGAATACAGTATTGACGGAGCAGGGCGTTTTTTTGAACGAGGGTTTTGCCGAGGAAAAGCAGGAGGATGGCAAGGGTGAAACTCACGAGACCGTGCACCGAGAAGAGCTGGGGCGTCATTCAAAGCCTTCCTAGAATCTGAAAAAACATTATCAGGAGTTGGCCGTTCAGTGATTAAACCTGAGTCAATGAACGGTGGATGGAGCATAGCAGGAGGGTTAAAACCTTCCTGTTACCCCCCCATCACCCGATAAACGCGATGCTTGCGGGTTTTAAACCGGAGCCCTGTCGACGAAGAATTCCAGTCAATTGCCATTCGTGGCGTGCGCAACCTTCGCTTCAATACCGTCAATGTATTGCGACTTCAGTTCTTTTGTTAACGGCCCAAGGATTGGGTTTGCTTTGAACGGGGCCAATAGATGTTCAATTACACGATCTACCCTGGCGCAGGCAGCAGTGACACTTGAAGGCAGCAGCGGATCAAACTCAATCCCCTCCATCTCGATATCGAGCCGTTTCAACACAGATTCAGCGTCCAGGATCTGGTGGCGTATCTCATCTGGCGAGCATCGCATCGTTGACCTCCTTGTATTGCCGTAAGTCCAGGTACACCCGTCGTTGACTGCTGATTCAGTCAAGCGGTCAGGGTGTGGGATGGGCTGTCTTAAAAGTGAAACAATAGTGTCGCGCAGAAATATGACTGAAATATTTCACTCTTATAATTGAGGGATGTTTTTCTCGGGTTACCTTCTCATGCGCCGTCACCGTGAAGACCAGACAGCCTGACTTCGCGCGGCAAGCGCTTTCTGTACTTTCGATCTGTCGCCAGTGAAGGCACAATGCGCATCCTTTTTTTGGCTGGCCTTGCCGGAGGCGCCTCGAAATGATCAAAACGCCGTATTACCTGATCGACAAACAAAAGCTGCTGGCGAACATGCAGAAGATTGCCTATGTGCGCGAACAGTCCGGGGCCAAAGCCCTCCTGGCGCTCAAGTGCTTCGCCACCTGGTCGGTGTTCGACCTGATGCAGCAATACATGGACGGCACTACGTCGTCGTCCCTTTACGAGCTCAAGCTCGGTCGGCAGAAATTCGCTGGCGAGACTCACGCCTACAGCGTGGCCTGGGCCGACGACGAGATCGAGGAGATGCTCGAGAACTGCGACAAGATCATCTTCAACTCCATCAGCCAGCTGCAGCGCTACACCGAGGCTTCAGCAGGCAAGGTGCGCGGTCTGCGGGTCAACCCGCAGGTGAGCAGCTCGGATTACCTGCTGGCCGACCCGGCACGGCCATTCAGCCGTCTGGGCGAGTGGGACCCGGTGAAGATCGAACAGGTCATCGAGCAGATTTCTGGCTTCATGTTCCACAACAACTGCGAGAACGGTGAATTCGACCTGTTCGACCAGATGCTGTGCACTATCGAAGAGCGATTCGGTCATCTGCTGCACAAGGTCGAGTGGGTCAGTCTCGGCGGTGGCATCCACTTCACCGGTGACAACTACGCGCTGGACGCATTCTGCGCTCGTCTAAAGGCCTTCTCGCAAAAATACGGTGTACAGGTCTATCTGGAACCCGGCGAAGCGGCCATCACTCAGAGCGCATCGCTGGAAGTCACCGTGCTCGACACGCTTTACAATGGCAAGCACCTGGCGGTCGTGGACAGTTCCATCGAAGCCCACATGCTCGATCTGCTGATCTATCGCCTGAATGCCAAGCTGGCGCCGAGCGAAGGCGAACACACCTTCATGGTGTGCGGTAAATCCTGCCTGGCCGGTGATATTTTCGGTGAATACCAATTTGATCGTCCGCTGGCCATCGGGGATCGCCTGTCGTTCATCGACGCGGCGGGTTACACCATGGTCAAGAAGAACTGGTTCAACGGCCTGAAAATGCCGTCCATCGTAGTGAAACAACTCGACGGTAGTGTCGAGGTGGTTCGTGAGTTTGGTTACAACGACTACATGTCCAGCCTTTCGTAAGCTGGCTGAGAAGGAGAGATAGATAAATTGAAGAAGAACGTACTTATCATTGGCGCAGGAGGTGTCGCCAAGGTGGTGGCCCACAAGTGCGCGCAGCACAACGATGAACTCGGTCGTATTGCTATCGCGTCGCGCAACATCTCCAAATGCCAGGCCATCATCGACAGCGTCAAGGCCAAGGGCAGCCTCAAACAGCCCGCAGAAATAAAGGCGTTCTCGCTGAACGCTCTGGATGTCGAAGCGACCAAGGCGCTGATCCGCGAAACCGAATCGCAGATCGTCATCAACGTTGGTTCCGCTTTCCTCAACATGTCGGTGCTGCGTGCCTGCATCGATACCGGCGTGGCCTATCTGGACACCGCCATCCACGAAGAGCCGGGCAAAATCTGCGAGACGCCGCCCTGGTATGGCAACTACGAGTGGAACCACCTCGAAGAGTGCAAAGAGAAGAACATCACCGCCATCCTCGGCGTGGGTTTCGACCCGGGTGTGGTCAACGCCTATGCAGCATTGGCGCAACAACAGTATTTCGACCGCATTGATTCGATCGACATTCTCGACGTCAACGCCGGTTCCCATGGCAAATATTTCGCCACCAATTTCGACCCGGAGATCAATTTCCGCGAGTTCACCGGACAGGTGTGGAGCTGGCAGAACAGCCAGTGGACCAGCAACACCATGTTCGAAGTCAAACGCACTGATGACCTGCCAGTCGTCGGGGCGCAGAACCTGTACCTGACCGGCCACGATGAAGTGCACTCGCTGTCGAAGAACCTCGACGTGCCTAACGTGCGTTTCTGGATGAGCTTCGGCGAGCACTACATCAATGTGTTCACGGTGCTCAGGAATCTCGGCCTGCTCTCCGAGCAACCGGTCAAGACCGCCGAAGGCCTGGAAGTCGTGCCGCTCAAAGTGGTCAAGGCCGTGCTCCCTGATCCGAGCTCACTGGCACCTGGCTACACTGGCAAGACCTGCATCGGCGATCTGGTCAAGGGCACCAAGGATGGACAGCCGCGCGAGGTGTTCATCTACAACGTGGCCGATCATGAAGACGCCTACGCAGAAACTGACAGCCAGGGCATTTCCTATACGGCTGGCGTACCTCCCGTGGCGGCAGCTCTGCTGGTTGCCCGCGGCGTATGGGACGTTAAGCGCATGGCCAACGTCGAAGAGCTGCCGGCTGAGCCGTTCCTCAAGGCGCTGGATGTGATGGGCCTGCCAACCCGCATCAAAGACGAGAGCGGAGACCGCCCCTGGAACGGCAACGCCTGAGACGCCAAATATCCAGGTGAATCCCGTTTGCCGCTCTAAACACAAAAACGCCGCTCTTTGAGCGGCGTTTTTGTTTGTTCTGTCTCGTAAAACGAATAAAACTATTGATAAAAAAACGTATTCGCTATAAACGGGAAGCTCTCCGGCATATTGCCAGCAATCAGTCAGTGAGTATCGCCATTTCTTTGGCTAAGGGAGCGCTGATGGGTGTTCGTCCATTGACCGACTCCCTGCGGCAATCGAACGATTGCGACGTTGTCGCACCTCAACTGAAAGGGAACTCGGATACTCTCGGCATGGCCTACGCAGGCAACGAAAACACCATCGAATCTTTGCTGGCCTCAGCGCGCAGCTGGGCCCATACCACTGCGTGGGTGGTTTACCGCGCCGGCGAACAAATGCATTGGGTCGGGCAGGGTGACCCGGCACTGTCGTGGCCATCAAGTGTTGCCAATGAAGAGTTTGAAGCCTTTTGCCTGAGCCGGGGCTTGCACCGCTGGCCGACCGGCAGAGGCGAAAGTGAGCTGGGTTGGCTACTCGCGCCAGTCAATGATGATGCGGAACCGGTGCTCGCCGAGTTTGCCCGGCGCCTGGGCAATGAGCTACAGACCAATACCCTTGCCCGTGCGCAGATTACTCAGCGTGTACTGTATGAAATTACCTACCTGGCCAGTTCGACCCGCGACCGGTCGGTGTTTCTGGTGGGGGTTCACCAACTGCTGGCCAGCCTGATCGACGCCGAGAACTTCTATCTCGCGTTGTATGACCCGCACAGTGGCAAGATTGATTATCCGTATTACGTTGACATCATCGACGTTGATGCCGTTGAGGCCCAGCACTATGAGTTCCTTGACCCGTCGCACCTGTCATTGACCGGCCAGGTGTTGACCTCTGGCCAACCGTTGCTCATCGACTCCGCCGGTATCCTCGCGGCTCAAGCCGAGCACCGTTTCTACTGCGTGGGAGATCGTCCCGAATTCTGGATGGGCGCCCCGTTGAAAAACGCCTCGGATGACGTGTTTGGCATGCTTGCCATGCAGGTTTACGACGTTTCCCGTACCTACAGCGCGGAAGACCGCGCACTTTTTCTGGTGGTGGCGCGCCACGTGGCGATGGCGCTGGACCGGATTCTGCATCGCGAAGACCTGGAACAGACAGTGATGCGCCGCACCCTGGAGCTTTCGGCACTCAACGACGCATTGCGCCAGGAAGTGGCAGAACGAGAACGCGCGGAGCATCTGCAGAGTGCGCTGTTCCAGATTGCGGAACTGTCGAGCCAGCCTGGCGACATGGCGGAGTTGTTTCGAACCCTGCATGGCATCGTCGATGATTTGCTGTTCGCGAAGAATTTCTACATTGCGCTGTTTGACGATGCAATCAGTGAAGTGACCTTTCCGTATTATGTCGATGAGCGGCAGACGATCTGCCCGCTGGCACGGCGTGGGTGCCGGGGCCTGACTGAATACGTTATCCGTCAGCGTCGGCCTTGTCTGATTGACGTCGGGGAGGCGGAACGATTGGCGGCGCACGGTGAAATCGAACTGGCCAATCAGTCTGTCCGATCCTACTCGTGGCTGGGCATTCCACTGTTCGATGGTGATGTGGTGCGTGGCGTGCTGGCGGTGCAAAGCTATACCTCGCAGGTGAGCTATACCCAGCGTGACCAGGAACTGCTGACGTTCGTGTCGCGTCACATCGACACCGCGTTGTCGCGACGCACCGCCGCCGAAGCGATTCATGTCGCCAACCTCAAGCTGGAAGCGCGGGTGCAGAACCGTACCCGTGAACTCGACCACGCCAATGCCAAGTTGCAACACGAAAACTCCCACGATGCGCTGACCGGGCTCCCCAATCGTACCTACCTGCAACAGCGCCTCAGCCAGGCCTGGTCGCGGTTCGGCAGCGAAGGCGGGCACCTGGCGGTGATGTTCATCGACCTCGACCGTTTCAAGATGGTCAACGACAGCCTCGGCCATCATTTTGGTGACTTGCTGTTGATGCAGGCCGCTCAACGTTTACGCGGCTGTCTACGTGAAACCGACATGCTCGCGCGCCTGGGGGGCGATGAGTTTTCGGTGCTGGCTCCCGAGGCGCCGCTGGACGTGGTGATCGAAATCGCTGAACGGATCCTGGTGGCATTTGACTTGCCGTTTTTCATCAGTGGCCACGAAGTTTTTTCGTCTTGCAGCATCGGTATCGTCAGCGCCGACAGTCAGTTTCATCACGAGCCAGCCGATTTGTTGCGCGATGCCGATGCGGCGATGTACCGAGTCAAGAGTGCCGGGCGCGACAGCTTCGCAGTGTTCAACCAGGAAGTGCGCCGTGAAGTCTCGGACCAGATGGAGCGGGAAGGGGCTTTGCGCAATGCGCTCAAACGGACTGACGAACTGCTGCCGTATTTCCAGCCGATTGTCAGCGTCGACAGCGGCGAATTGTTAGCCCTTGAAGCGCTGGTCCGTTGGCATCAACCGGGCGGCCGGGTGATCGCGCCGGGCGAGTTTTTACCGGATGTCGAAGGCTTGCGCCTGATCGGTCGACTGGACCTGTACATGCTTACCAGCGTTGCGGCGATCCTCGCACGACCCGAACATGCCAATTGGCCTGCGGTGCACGTCAATTGCTCAAGCTACAGCATGACGCGCCCGGACTTCGCCAGTGATGTACTTGCACTGTTGGAGCGGCACGGGGTTGCACCATCGCGAATCTGCCTGGAGTTGACCGAAGGTGCGCTGGTGGCTGAGCCAGCCATTGCCCGACGGACCATGCAGCAATTGGCCGATAACGGCATGTCGGTGGTGCTCGATGACTTCGGTGCAGGGTTTTCATCCCTCAGTTATGTGCATCAATACCGTTTCAGCGGCTTGAAGATCGACAAGTCGTTCATTTTCGAACTGACCACCAGTGCTCGCAGTCGCGCAATCGTCCGGGCGATCGTGCGGATGGCCGAATCGCTGGACCTGAGTGTGGTAGCAGAAGGTGTCGAGGATGAGGCAACACTGGACTTGCTGCGCGAAATCGGCGCAGGGCAGGCCCAGGGTTATTACTTTGCCAAGCCGATGGGGTTGGAGACGTTATTGGCGAGTTCGTTGATGGGCGTCCCGCCGGTTGCTGACCCACATCCGTGCAGGTCATGAACGGGCGCTAATGGCTACCGGTTAAAACGCTCGGCGAGGCTGTGCAGGTATTCAGCCATTTCTTCAAGATCCTGGCTGATCGCGGCGCCTTGCTTGGCCTGTCCGGCACTGTGATCACACAACTGAGCAATCCGCGTGATCTGTTGATTGATATCTTCAGTCACATGACTTTGCTCCTCGGATGCCGATGCCATTTGCTGGCTCATGGCGGTGATCCGGCTGACTGCTTGACTGATGCCGACCAGAGCCGACTGCACCGCCTCGACACGCTGCATGCTGTCGCGAGAAATCTGCTCCCCCTTATTGGCGGTGGATACTGCGCGATCGGCACCGCTGTTCAGTGAAGCGATGATGCCGTGGATCTGCTCGGTGGAGGTGCGGGTGCGTTGTGCCAGGGAGCGCACCTCGTCGGCCACGACGGCAAAACCCCGACCTTGCTCACCTGCCCGGGCCGCTTCGATGGCCGCGTTGAGCGCCAGCAAGTTGGTCTGTTCGGCAATCGACGTGATGACATCCACGACACTGCCGATCGATTGCGTCTCGCTCGCCAGGGCGTTGACTGCCTGACCGATTTCGTTGACGGCCCCATTCATGGCTTCCATGGCGTGCAGACTTTGCCGGGCCAGCTCACTGCCTTCCTTGGTCAACTCGTCCGCTTCATAGGCGGCCTGCGCAGTAATGATGACGTTTTGAGTCACTTCCTGGTTCGTTGCCGCCATCTGGGAGATGGCCGCAGCAGATTGATCCGTTTCACTGCGCTGGCGATCAAGCGACTGCGCTTGTGAACCAGAGAGTTCGGAGGACTGTGCCGCCTTGGCCTTTACATTGACCCCGGCATCGACAAGCCGGCTCAAGGCAGTCTGCAAACGAGCTTCCTCACTGAGCATGGCCATGTCCAGCCGCCCCTGGGGACCGTAGTTGTCGCTGAAGGTGAGCGCTACCAACGGGTCGGAAAATGCTTTCGGATGCTCGGCCAGTGTGCGCTCGATGGCCCCGCGATGTCGGGACTCGATCAAGTACCAGGCCAGACACAGGCTCGCCACCAGCGCTCCCTCAGCCGCCGTTTTTGGCAGCCACTGATAACCCAGCAGTGAAACCCCACCCGCCATCAGTAATGGCCAGGCGTGTTGCAGTGGCCGGAACATTCGCGTGCTCAAGGCAACGATCGGCTTGCCCGCCCGCATCCTTGCATAGAGTGCGGTTGCGCGACGGATCTGATCACGGGTGGGCACCGAGCGAACCGACTCGTAACCACTCATGCGTCCGTTTTCATAGATAGGTGTGACGTAGGCACTGACCCAATAAAAATCACCATTTTTCGCGCGGTTTTTCACAATACCCAGCCAGGGTTTGCCTTGCTTGATGGTGTGCCACATATGAATGAATACCCCAGGTGGCATGTCGGGGTGTCGAATCAAGTTATGGGGCTGGCCGACCAATTCGTCGCCAGTGAAACCACTGATGGCAACAAACGCGTCATTGCAGTAAGTGATTCGGCTATCCAGATCGGTGATGGATATCAATCGTTGTTCGGCGGGAAATACTCTTTCATGCTCGGTGACGGGCAAGTTCACACGCATAAAACGCGATCCTTGTTGGGATTATTATTAGGATTTGAGGCATGTAAATCGGAGCTATTAAGTCGCAGGTATGGCGCAACGGCATCATCCAGCAATAGCTGCTGCTGACTTCTACGCCCATTTTTCGCTGGGAAACCAATCATTCGGCGACAAACTCTTTTCATTCAATGACAACGTTCTTGCCGCGCATGAATAAAGTTCAGGGTGAGGGGGGACTGACTGGGCTTGAACGGTGAGGGGCGGCGTTAACAGGGGGGAGGCCCGCCAACTGAAACCGGCAGGAGGCGCGAGGGGTGAGCCCCCTCGCAGAAGCATTCAGATAAGCGTCATCTACCCAGCATTTCCCGCATCCGATACCAAAGCATACCCAGCGCCAGCAGTGGCGAACGCAGGGTGCGGCCACCAGGGAAGGTCATGTGCGGCACAGCGCTGAAGACGTCGAAGCCTTGACTGTGGCCGGCGTGGATGGCCTCGCCCAACAGTTTGGCGCACCAGTGGGTGACGTTCAGGCCATGGCCGGAGTAGCCCTGGGCGTAGAACACGTTCGGGTGCTGGTTCAAACGGCCGACCTGGGGGAATCGATTGGCGGAGATGCCAATCATGCCGCCCCATTGGTAGTCGATACGCACCTTCGCCAATTGCGGGAATACCTTGAGCATCTGCGGACGCATGTACGCCGCGATATCGGCCGGATCGCGCCCGGAATAATGGCAGGCACCACCGAACAGCAAGCGCCGGTCCGCCGAGAGCCGGTAGTAATCCAGGCCGACTTTCTGATCGCACAGGGCGACGTCATGCGGGATCAGTTGGGCGGCAGCGTCCTCCGACAAAGGCTCGGTGGCGATGATGTAACTGCCCGCCGGGAGCACCTTGCCGCTGAGTTTGGGTTCGAGTTCCTCCAGATGCGCGTTGCAGGCCAGCACCAGGCTGCCGGCACGTACCGTGCCACTGGCGCAGCGTACCTGCACGGTGCTGCCATGGATCAACTCCAGCACCGGGCTCTGCTCGAAAATCTGTACGCCCAGTGATTGCGCAACGTTGGCTTCGCCGAGGACCAGGTTCAGAGGATGCAAATGCCCCGAGCCCATGTCCACCAAGCCACCGGCATACACGCCGGAGTTCACCACGTGCTCGCGGATCTGCCCGGATTCGAACAAACGCGTTTCGTGGGCGTAACCCGACTCCACAAGTTGCGCGTGTTCGGCCTTCAGTCCGGCGAATTGCGCCGCAGTATTCGCCAGCTCGCAGAAACCCCAGCGCAGATCGCAGTCGATGCCGTGTTCGCGGATCCGGTTGCCCACCACGTGCACCGATTCGATACCGGCACGTTCCAGATAGCGCACACCTTCGGCACCGACATGCTTTGCAAATCCGCTGACGTCATGACCGATGCCGCGAATCAACTGGCCGCCGTTGCGTCCGCTGGCGCCCCAGCCAATCCGTCGGGCCTCCAGCAAGATCACCGAGAGCCCGCGCTGCGCCAGTTCGATGGCCGTGTTGATGCCGGTGAAACCGCCACCGATCACGCAGACGTCGGCCACCAGGTCCGAGGTCAGCGTGGGGCGCGACTTCAGGCCGTTAGCCGACGCGGCATAGTAGGAGTGAGCGTGTTCGTGGGTGTATTGATTCATTTGTTGGACTTCACTTTGCTCCAGGAACGGGTCATCAAACGCATGATCGCCTGGGGCGGGGTGGTCGAAATGTAGAGTTTGTCGAGGACGGCCTGGGGTGGGTAAACCTCAGGATTGTTCACCAGCTCCGCGTCCATGAATTCTTTCGCTGCCGGGTTCGGGTTGGCATAACCGACTGTAGCGCTGACCTTGGCGATCACTTGCGGGTCCAGCAGGTAGTTGATGAACGCGTGAGCTTCTTTGGGGTTGCTGGCATCGGCAGGCACGGCCAGCAAATCGAACCACAGGTTGCTGCCTTCCTTGGGAATGGCGTAGGCGATGTTCACGCCGTTCTTGGCTTCCTTGGCGCGGTTGGCGGCCTGGAACACGTCGCCCGAGTAGCCGAACGCAACGCAAATGTCGCCGTTGGCCAGGTCCGACACGTACTTGGATGAGTGGAAATAGGTGATGTAAGGGCGGATGGCCAACAGCTTGGCTTCGGCCTTTTTGAAGTCTTCGGGATTTTCGCTGCGCGGGTCCATGCCCATGTAATTGAGCATCGCCGGGAACACTTCATCCGCCGAGTCCATCATCGACACGCCGCATTGGCTGAGTTTCTTGATGTTTTCCGGTTCGAACAGCACGGCCCAGGAATCGATGCGATCGATGCCCAGCACTTGCTTGACCTTGTCGACGTTATAGCCTATGCCGTTGGTGCCCCACAGGTACGGCACCGAATGCGCGTTCTGAGGGTCGTTCTTTTCCAGCAAGGCCAGCAGTTTCGGGTCGAGGTTCTTGAAGTTTGGCAGTTGCTCGCGGTCCAGCTTCAGGAACGCGCCGGCTTTCACCTGACGTGCGAGGAAGTGGTTGGAGGGCACCACAACGTCGTAGCCCGTACGCCCGGCAAGCAGTTTGCCCTCCAGGGTTTCGTTGGAATCGAAGACGTCGTAGATCACCTTGATCCCGGTTTTCGCCTGGAAGTCGGCGAGGGTGGTTTCGCCGATGTAATCGGTCCAGTTATAGACGCTGACCTGTGGCTGAGCCTGAGCACCGGCGCTGCACATCATCGCCAGCGCGAGCGGGACCACGGATTTCAATAGACGCATATCGACACCTTTCTAATTATTGGATTCTTCCCATGATCGTTCCCACGCTCTGCGTGGGAATGCCTCAAGGGACGCTCCGCGTTCCAATGGGACGCGGAGCGTCCAGGGCTGCATTCCCACGCGGAGCGTGGGAACGATCGTTGCCGTGGCAAGTGTTTAAACGCTGAGCATCAGGAATTCCCGCTCCCAGGAGCTGATCACCCGCTTGAAGTTTTCGTGCTCGGCACGCTTGACCGCGACATAACCGCGGACAAACTTGCTGCCCAGGTAACGCTCGACGATGGCGCATTCTTCCATCTGCGTCAGCGCGTCTTCGATGGTGATCGGCAAGCGCAGGTTGCGACGTTCATAGGCGCGCCCTTGCACCGCTGCACTCGGTTCGATGCGCTCGACCATGCCCAGGTAACCGCAGAGCAAGCTGGCTGCAATCGCCAGGTACGGGTTGGCGTCGGCGCCCGGCAAACGGTTTTCCACGCGCATGGCGTCAGGCGATGAAGTCGGCACGCGCAGGCCGACGGTACGGTTTTCTTCACCCCATTCGACGTTGACCGGTGCCGAGGTGTCCGGCAGGAAGCGGCGGAACGAGTTCACGTTGGGCGCGAACATCGGCAGTACTTTGGGAATATATTTTTGCAGGCCGCCAATGTGGTGCAGGAACAGCTCACTCATGTTGCCATCCGCGTCGGCGAAAATCGGCTGGCCGGTGGCGATGTCGACCACGCTCTGGTGGATGTGCATGGCACTGCCGGGCTCGTCGCCAATCGGTTTGGCCATGAACGTCGCCGCGACGTTGTGCTTGAGCGCGGCCTCACGCAGGGTGCGTTTAAACACGGTGATCTGGTCCGCCAGGTCCAGCGCGTTGCCGTGACGGAAGTTGATTTCCATCTGCGCGGGGCCGTCTTCATGGATCAAGGTGTCGAGGTCCAGACCCTGGAGTTCGCACCAGTCATAGACGTCTTCGAACAGGGGATCGAATTCGTTGGCGGCGTCGATGGAGAACGACTGACGACCGCTTTCCGCACGGCCCGAACGACCCATCGGCGCTTTCAGTGGCAAGTCCGGGTCTTCGCAACGCTGGGTCAGGTAAAACTCCATCTCCGGCGCGACAATCGGCCTCCAGCCTTTGTCGGTGTACAACTGCAGCACTTTTTTCAGCACGTTACGCGGCGACAATTCAATCGGGTTGCCGAACTTGTCGAAGGTGTCGTGGATGACGATAGCGGTGGGCTCGATGGCCCATGGGATCACGTAAACCGCGTCGGCGTCTGGCTTGCAGACCATGTCGATATCGGCCGGGTCGAGCAGGTCGTAGTAGATGTCGTCGTCGACAAAGTCCCCGGTTACCGTTTGCAAAAGCACACTTTCCGGCAGGCGCATGCCTCGCTCATGCAGGAACTTGTTGGTGGGTGCAATTTTGCCGCGTGCAATGCCGGTCAAGTCGCTGACCACACACTCGACTTCGGTAATCTTGTGATCTTTCAGCCACGTGAACAGCTGATCGAAAGGGACATTCATAAAGACCTCGTTATTGGTTTTATTAACGTCGGGGGAGAGCGGTTTCATCCACCGCACTCTTCCCCTGAGACGCGTTGACGACTATCTTGGGCGAGCCTTGCGGTTCCATCTATCCACTTTAAGCAGCACCAAAACGCACCAAACGAGTGCGTAAGGTCCCCCATGTCAGCGTCCAGTCCGATACAGGTTCAAGCTTTCAACACCGAAGATGTCGCCGAGCAAATCCGCGCCACGCCGGGTTGGGTACAGCACTATCAGCAGATGTCTCCGGGGCATTTCGCCGGGCGTGTGCGCTACCTGGACTTGCACGGCGTGGAGATTTACGAAGAGCAGATGAACACCCGGGTCGAGCAGAATTTCAGTGCGCCCCAAGGTTCCCTGGCGTTCTGTTTTGATCGCAGCGACAACGCGCTTTACCTGCTCAATGGCGAAAGCCGCAACATCTGGATCACCCCCGAGAACTACCAGGAAATCGCCGTGGTGTTCGGTCCGGAGTTCGTGCAGCGTCAGGGTTTGAACGTAGCGCAGCTGGAGGGGTTGTTCATGTCGCCGCTGAACTCGGGGCAGAACGCATTGTTCAGCCGCTGGTTGAGCGGCACGCTGACCCGCCTGGGAGAAACACTCGACCCACCGAGCAAGGAAGCCTTGACGCAGCAGTTGCTGGAGGACTGTCTGTACATTCTCGACAACGCGAGTGTTTGCCTTGATCGTGGCGGCTTACAGCGTCGCACCGAAGCGCGCACGATCATGAAGCGCATCGGTGAGTGGGCTGCCGATTCCCCGGATGAAACCCTCAACCTGCTGGAGCTTTCCCAGGTCGCCGGGGTGTCGCTGCGCCAGTTGCAGCATGCCTTCAAGGCCTTCACCGGGATGACGCCGACCCATTGGCTGCGTCTGCGAAGGCTGAACAATGCCCGCCGTGAATTGCTCCGCTGTACGCCCAGCGAGACCACCGTTGCAGAAGTAGCGATGAACTGGTCGTTCTGGCATTTGGGGCGGTTTTCCAGCAGCTATCGGGCGTTGTTCAAAGAGTTGCCGAGTGAAACACTCAAGCGCGCGAGCCAACGCTTACTCAACGAATAAATCGACGGACTTATTCCTAGCTCCCCGGTTTCGCCAGTGCAATACCAGCCGCACCCAGACGTTTCAATATTTCGAACAACAGGTCGCTTTTGGTGACGCCGACAATTCTCGGGCTGCTGACGTAACCGGTGATGCTCAAGGTGATGCCGTCCGGGGTGAGTTTGCTGAATCGCACAAACGCCGCCGGTTTATCGAGGATGTTTTCGTTCTGCTGGTAGCAGTCGTACAGCAAGTCTTTTACCTGCTCCGGGTCGATGTCCAGCGGGAACACGAGGTCAAGTGTCGCGACCCCTTGCGCACTGCCGCCCAGGGTCACGTTACGCAGGTTTTGCGAGATCAGTTGGGAGTTGGGCACGATCACAATCGAGCGGTCGCTGAGTTGTATTTCCGTGGCCCTGACGTTGATGCGCCGGATATCTCCTTCCACGCCGCTGATGCTGATCAGGTCGCCCACCTTGACCGGACGCTCAGTGAGCAGGATCAGGCCGGAGACGAAGTTCTTGACGATTTCCTGCAAACCAAAACCGATACCGACCGACAGGGCACTGACAATCCATGCCAGGTTCGTCCATTCGATGCCCAACGATGACAGCGTGAGCAGAATCACCAGGATGTAACCGACGTTGGCGAACAGTGTGCTCAGCGAGGCACACATGCCAGGGTCCATATTGGTTTTCGGCAGGAACTCGTCATCGAGCCAGCGACACAGCGCCCGAATCAGGTAGACACCAATCACCAAGGCCAGGATTGCATTGAGCAAGTGACCCGGGATGATGTTCAGTTTTCGCAAGCCATCGCCACCAAGAATGGACAGCGCTTGGGTGACCAGTTGCCCGAGCGTGGTGCCAACGCCGCCGACAAACAGTGAAATGACGGCCAGCAGTAATAACGCCGCACGACCGGCCCCGGACAAGATGACCTCGGCTTGCTCAAGCCGTACATCGCCAACCCCCAGCAATTGTTTTATCGCCTTGCCGCTCGGGCTCCTGGGTGAGAACAGGTACTCGCAACAGTCTTTGAACAACTGAATCAGGATGTAGAAGCCGGACAGGATGATGAACGCCCAGACCAGTTCGTAAGTGATGAACCTTGCCAGGGAGACGTAGCCGATCAACAGCGCAAAGATGGAGATAATCAGCGCGATAATCGTGCCGGAGTAAATCAGGCCGGCCAGGGTACTACTCTCTTCAGAGGCATCGCCGGCGGCCACGACCTCTCTTTGAGCGTGACTGGCACGGCGGAACAACAGGATGAGCAGCGCCGTGACCACAATTGCGATCAAGCCTCGTCCCAACAGAACGGCGGGGCCACTCATGCCCGTGACATTGGTGATTTGCGCCACCGTGACCAATATCAGCAGGGTGGCGGCCAGTATTTTGGGGAAGGGCTTCATCGCCTCGGCGACGGAGTCGTCGATATCCGGTAGCCGCCAGGAGGGGTGCTGGTTCGCCAGCATTGCCCGACTCAACCCGGTGATCAAGACGCAGGTATAAATGAGTTTTTCGAATTCCTCGGCGAAGGTCTGCATCATGGGCGATAACGGCTGATGTCGCGTCAGTGCATAAAACACCAATTGCAACGCAAAGGCGGTGGTCAATACGGTTGCAAATACCGACGCCAGCGCCAGCGCGCTTCGACGCAATCGCCCTACAGGAAGGCGATGTATGCAAATCCAGGTGAGCCCCTGATCGGCGACTCTACGGCCCCAGATCCAGATGGCCAGGGCCAGCACGATCAGCAGGCCCGTAACCAGACGTTTGTCGGGTTGCCAGGCGGCCGCGAGGGCTTTTTGGGTCTGGTCAATGAAATCGTTGAGGCGCAGGCGATCTTCCGCCAGCGGATTGATCAACGGCTCCCAAAAATCCCGTGCCAGGACGCTGCCACTGCGAAGCGTGACTTCGCTTTCCAGCAGGCTGCGCCGAATGGCGGCAATTTGAGTCAGCAGTTCGACGGCGCTGCCTCGCAGGGCCGCCAGGTTCTTCAAGGTGGCGTCGATCGTTTTCTTTTGCTCGGAAATATCCGTCCTCTGGGTGGTAATGTCCGATTTCTCTACCGCGACATCACCGAGAGAAACGGGGCCGCTCAATACATCAAGTTGAGCTTGTAATTGTTTTTGTTCCGGCAGAAGCGATGACTGCAGGGTGTCCACGTCCTTGATAAACACCTGAACGGAATCCTGCAGGCCGACCATCAGGGTGACGTTATTGGCCACTGACACCTGTTGTTTAATCAGGTCCAGCCGCATTTGCAGGGCTTGCAGTTCACTCGAAGACACCACCACCGGCGGCGCTTCCGAGGCAATGATTGAAGACGGCGTCGGTTCAGCAGCGTACAGGGCTGCGCCACTTTGCACCAATAACGCGAGCGCGACGAAAATCACTGACATCAATGTATGACGCATAGGCGTGCGCGGCTCCGTGTTTGGTCACTCAGCCTTTGAGGTTAGGTCATCAGAATGAAACGATCGAAAAGTTTCATGATCTACACTGCAATAGGCTTAATCACACGCGGGATCGGTGGGCAACAGCTCACGGGGTGTCGCGCAGGAGATCCTCATGCATAAGTTGTCTTCCATCAGCCTGTGCGTTGCGTTGTCGGTGTCATCTGCGCAAGGCTGGGCTGAAACCGTGGTGCCCACCAAAGGCCAGACCTCACAACAAACCCAGTTGGACATCAACGAATGCCATAGCGTGGCGGCCAGTCAGGCGGCTTCGACCGATACTTCCAGTTCGGGAGGACGGATGCGTGGAGCGGCGGTCGGTGCTGCGGCCGGCGCCGTCGCAGCCGAAACGCGCGGGCGCCAGCATGACGAGTTTTACGACGGCGCCAACGACGACGTGAAGCAGGAGTATCGGCAGGATCAAGCTAAAGGCGCGGCGGCAGCCGGTGTCGTCGTCGGTGGTTCGCGTCAGCGTCAGGAGCGCCGGGCTGATGAGAAAACCAGTGCTGCCACCACCTCGACGGCCTATACCAGTTGCCTGCAAGGGAAGGGGTATCAGGTGACGCCCTGAGCCTGTGCCCGGGGTTGCCGGTCAAGTAGCCGGACCATCAGGCAGGCGTACAGTGTGACCGCGATGAACAGCCCCATGCGTACGGCGAAGGCGGTGTAGACGTCTTTGCCCAAAGCGCTGTCCTGCACGGACTGGCCCAGCAGGATGATCAAGGTGATAAAGGTGTTGAGCCACAACCCCGGGCCAAACCGGCTCGGGCTCAAGGCGTACAGCTTGCGCGCCAGGATCAGGCCGAACAGTAGCGTCCACAGGTAGAACATCCATAGGTGCACAAACAGGCTCAGAACGCACCAGAACACGATGGCCAACAAGCCGCCGAGCAACGTGGCACCGACCAGTTCGCGACCGGCATTGCGAGCGTCAGTCGTATTGCATTGCTGCCCCAGGCCGACCGCTTTCAGGATAATCGGCAGATAACTCGCAGGGTCGATCATTGCCAGCAGGAACGTCGGCAAGACAATCAAGGTCGCACGCAACGCAATCCGACTGGCTTCTTCGCCCACTGGCGGTTTGGCAGCGGGCGGCGACGGCGCATTGGCAGGTTCGGGGAAAAGCCAATGGCTGATCCCAACCACCATCACCGCCATCAACAATCCCTTGACTAGCGCCCCAATGACCATTGCCGCCGCTTCGAACTCGGCGACGCCTGCCGAGGAAATCATGGTCAGGCCCATCACCAGCAAGGTCACGATCAGGTTATTGCCGCCACTGAGCCCCCACCGGAAGACCATGAACAGGCTGACGGTGACCAGCAGCACGCCGGTCACCGGGTAGTAGCGCAGGATCGGGATCAAGACCAGGCCGATACCCGTGGTCAGCATCGCCACCAGCGCGAGAACAATCGCCGCCTTGAAAGGCAACGGGCGATTGACCGCGGCCAGAAGGATCAGGCACAACACCGGCGCGAGAAACGGTATCGGCAACGCCAGGCCGAAACTGATGGCCAGGCACAGTGCCGTGCCACTGGCCAGGCGTAAGGCACGCTGCTCCCGTGGGGAACGTTTAGTAGGCATAGGACAGCCAGCTCATCAGGCCTAAATATAACCGGCCAAGCGGGTTGAGCAGATTGCCTTCCGAGGGGAAGGCCATGACTTCAGCCTGGCCACCGGCACGAATGGCACCACTGCCAAGCAGTGCGCTCAAAGACTCCTGGGAAAACTCGATGATGACCGGGAACCGTTGGGCAGGTCGCAGCCAATCCCGACTGTTTTGAATGCCGGGCAACGTACCGGGCGGGGCCGGCTGCCCGACGCTGATGCCATAACCGACACTGCGTACATGGCCGGAGTAGACTTCGCCGGGCAGCGAATCGAGCACAATGGACACCGGTGTATCGGGTTTGACATGACCGAGATTGTTCTCGGTCATGTCAGCAGTGATCCAGATGTCCTGAATGGTAATCAGGGTCATGACCGGGCCGCCCGCCGAGGCGAATTGCCCGACATCGGTGCGCAGGTCGGTGACCAGCCCTGCCGAACGCGCGCGTGTTTGCGTGTTGGCCAGGTCCAGTTCGGCTTTTGACAGGGTCGTGGCGGCACTGCGCAACTTGGCGTTGACGTCTTCGCCGCCGCCTTCCGTTTCTTTGGCGCGTTCTACTTCGGCGCGTGCGGCGGCGGTTTGACTGACTGCCGCATCGCGGGTGGTGCGTGACATTTCGAGCACGCGCACGGAGATGGTGCCGGGGTCTTCACGGTACAACCCTTCGAGGCGCGAATTCTCCTGACGCGCCTTGGTTTCATTGGCCTGGGCGGCGCGCAATGCCGCTTGCGCCGAGGCAATCCCCGCGGTGCTGGCTCCTAATGACCGGCGTGCAGTCTCAAGGTCGGCGCGGGCACGGTCGACGGCAATCTGGTAGGGCACCGGATCCACCGCGAAGAGCACCTCGCCAGCCTTGACGATCTGATTGTTGTGTACGTTCACCCGGATGACCTTGCCCGCGACTTCCGACGCGACCGGAATGACAAAGGCGCCCACTCGCGCTTGTTGCGTATACGGGGTGAACCGGTCGGCCAACAAGTACCAGACCAGGCTCAGGATGATCAATATCAACACCCACTTGATGCCTTTTTTCACCGGGTCGGCCGCTACCGGTTCGGAGGCGTCGGGGGAGGGCTGCGAGGCTTCACTCATGGTTATTTTCCTTGGTCTGGCAGCGGGTATGCGGGCACTGCGGCGGCGGGATCTTCAAGCATGTTGCCCCAGTCTGTGCGTTCTTCCATTACGTGGCGGGTGGCCGAGTCCACATATGGCAGCGAGGAATACCAACCACCGCCCAAGGCCTTGTACAGGGCGATGACATTGCTCACCGCGTTACCGCGTGCGAGCAGGTAATTGTCCTGTTGTTGGAGCAGCGCACGTTGGGCGTCCAGCACCCGTTGGAAATCGGCGTAACCTTCCCGGAATTGCACGCTGGCCAGCACCAGTGAACGTTCGGCAGCCCCTCCGGCGTCGCGCAGGATGCGTTCGCTTTCCAACGACTGGATCAGGCCGTTGGCCGCGTCATCGGCCTCGCGAGCAGCCTGACGAACTTTATCGCGATAGGCTTCGATCAATTGCTGCAACCGCGCGTCCTGGACGCGCACGTTGTTGGCGATCAGCCCGTGATCGAACACATTCCAGCGCAGACTGGGACCACCGATCAGGTCCAGGCTGTTGGAGGTGCCACTGAGAGAGTCCGCCGACCAGACAATGCTGCCGAGCAGAGTCAACGATGGATAGAAATCGGTTTCGGCCACACCGACCAGCGCACCTTGGGCGGCGACGTTGAGTTCGGCGGCACGTACGTCGGGCCGACGCAGCAGCAGGTTGGCCGGTACATCTTGCAGCACGGCGCGATCGACCAGCGGGACCAGACTATTGTTATCGATCACCTGTGGCAGGCTGCCCGGCGGTTGCCCGATCAGCACGGCCAAGGCGTTACGCGTGCGTTGCAACTGGTCCAGGAGATTGGGAATGCTGGCCAATGTGCCCAGGTATTGGGTTTTGGCCTGTTGCAGATCGAGTTCGGCATCCTGGCCGCTGTTGAACAGTTTTTCGGTGATTTCGAAATTGCGCTTTTGCTGCGCGGCGTTTTCACGCGCGACGCGCAAGCGGGAGTCTGTAGTGCGCAACAAATAATAGGTGTCCGCCACCTGGGCACGCAGCAATACCAGAGCGTCTTCATAGTTGGCCTGGGCGGAAAAATAAGCCGCATCGGCCGACTCGATGGCGCGACTGAAGCGCCCCCAAAAATCAATCTCCCAGCCTATGTCAAACGCGGCACTGTGTTGCCACAAATTAGAGTCCTGCGGATTGTTGCCACCATATTGGTGACGATCAATGTACAAATTGTCCGTGCTGACTTGCTGCAATTGCGGGTACAGCCCGGCTTGCGTAATACCCAGTTGGGCGCGGGACTCCATGACGCGCAAGCCGGCAATTTTAAGGCTGGAGTTGTAAGCATCCGCTTGGGCAATCAGTTTGTTGAGCACCGGGTCGCGGAAGATTTGCCACCACTGTCGCAGATCCGGATTAGGCCCGCGTTGGCTCGCTTGTTCGAGGGAAGGGGTGTCCCATGTTTTGATCCACTCCTCAGCCGGCGGCTGGAAGTCCGGTCCCAGACGAATACAACCGCTCAGGGCCAGCGCCCCTAGCAGAATGAGATGGCCTGGCTGCAACTTAAGGGATAGACCTTGGGGCATTGCGCTGTGTCCAGCCAAGAAAGATTACTGGAGCATAGACGTCCGAGAGAAATGTCGAGCGGTCGACGTTTTTTTTTCTTACCGCGAAATAATCCCGTGATCGATCGCGTATTTGACCAGCGCGGCCGGTTTGTCGATATTGAGTTTGCGACGGATGCTCAAGCGATGGGTTTCGACCGTCCGCACACTGATGTCCAGCTCGCGGGCCATTTCCTTGTTGTTCAGGCCCTGCGCCATTTTGTACAACACCTGGCTCTCGCGCGGTGTCAGCTCGTTGTCGGTGGTTTTATCGGCGATGAGCCGCTGGGCAATTTCGGCACTGTAGAAGGTACCGCCGCTGGCAATGGCTTCGATGGCGGCAATGATTTCCCTCGATGGAGAATTTTTCAGCACATAGCCACTGGCGCCCGCACGAACGGACTCGCTCACGTATTCGTAATTGTCGTACATGCTCAGCATCAGGACCTTGAGCGAAGGGTATTGGCTGCGAAGCACGCGCGTCAGCTCCAGGCCGTTCATGTCGCGCAAGCTGATGTCGACCAGCAACAGGTCCGGCTGGCAACGTCCGACCATCTCGATCGCCTGTGCACCGCTTTCGGCTTCGCCCACCACTTCCAGGGGCGCCATGACCGCCAGCAGCGCTTTGATCCCGTCGCGGACCAGAGAGTGATCGTCGACCAAGGCGACGCGGATCGGGTAGGGCAGGTTCATTGCGGGTATCCACTCTTGTTTTAAGGGGGCGGTCAGCGTTTCGTTGCGGGCGCTTTCATCGGCAGCTGCACGTCCAGTTCACTTCTGCCCGGCACCGATATCAGTTCGAAACGTCCGCCAAAATGCTCGACACGTTCACGGATATTACGCAGGCCAATGCCCGCATGGCGACGTTCGACCTGGGAGACGTTGAAACCGATACCGTCATCGACCACGCTCAGGCGGACCGATTCTTCAGCACCGTGCAGCGTGATGGAAACGTTTTTCGCTTGAGCGTGGCGTTCGATATTGGTCAGGCCTTCTTGCACAATCCGGAACAGCGCGACGGCCGCGCCATCGACCAGGTGACAGGCGAATTCATTGTCGTCGTAGGTCACTTTGAGACCGCTGCGTTGCTCGAATTCGGCGGCGAGCTGGCCAATGGCTGCGGGCAGGCCCAAGGTGTCGAGCAACGATGAACGCAGGTCGTGCGAGAGGCTGCGGACCTCACCAATGGCTTCTCCCAGGCGTTCGGTGGCGTCCTTTAACGTGTTCAACCCCTTGTCATGCCCCTGTTCATTCTCCAGCAGGTGGCTGGCCAGTTCGAAGCGAAACTTGATCGACACCAGCAACTGGCTGATGCCGTCGTGCAGCTCCCGGGACACCCTTGAACGTTCTTCCTCTTGCAGGCTGACGATACGCTGGGTCAGACGCTGCAACTTTTTGTCCGCCAGGCGATGCTCGCTGACGTTGAGGGTCATGCCGCTGGCAAACACGAACAGCACCGCCACGAGCGCCACGACGGCAATCGCCAGCATGGTTTTGCGGATGCCCTGAGCCACTTCGTCACGCGCCTGTTGGGTGGCGCGTTCAACGTCCTCAAGGTAAATACCGGTGCCGAGCATCCAGCCCCAATGGTCCAGCATCACCACGTAGGCGAGCTTGTCGGTCACCTGGCCAGAAGAAGGTTTATTCCAGGCGTAGCGCTGAAAGCCTTCGCCTGATTGCGCACTTTTGAGCAGTGCCTGAATCACCGGTAAACCGTGCGCGTCTTTCATGTCCCACAGGTACTTGCCCACCAGTTCGGTCTGGCGCGCGTGCATCAGGCTGCGGCCTTCACGGTCGTAGACGAAGAAGTAGCCATTGATGCCGAAGCTGAGCTTGCGCAGTTCTTCCAGGACTTGCCGCTGGGCGTGCGCGTCGCCGTGGCCGTCGTCGTACAGCGGCGCTATGAGGCTTTGCGCCATTTCAACGTAGTTTTTAAGTTCGGCACGCTTGCTGGCCAGGATACTGTCTTCGATCAGCTGCGCCTGTTGGTCGCCCAGGTGTCGGTTGAGCGAAATAACCAGCGCGCAGATCACCGCGATGGCCAACACCAGCGGCAGAATCCCGAGCGCGACGATTTTGTGTTTGAGCTGCATCCTGGCTCCTGACCGAGGGAAGGCAAAGGCCCGGCATCATAGGCCAAAACCTGTGGGAGCGAGCCTGCTCGCGAATGCCATCGGTCATTCAATATCAATGTCGTCTGGCACACCGCCTTCGCGAGCAGGCTCGCTCCCACAGGAAATCAACTTCGTCTACGTAGAACTACGTAGATGCCACGTACGTAGTAACGCGGATTTATTTGTAGACGGCATGCGGGGATATTGGGCGAGCTCCGCTCTGCGGACACAATTATAAAAATTACCGCCGCAGTCACTGGCTGTCGGCAGGAGACACGCTATGCCCCGTCTGGCTAAACACCTCGCCTGGTTTGCCGTGGCTGTTCTGGGAGCGATTGCGCTAAGTGTCGTGGCCCTGCGCCGCGGCGAAGCGATCAACGCCCTCTGGATCGTAGTCGCAGCCGTCGCCATCTACCTCGTTGCCTACCGCTATTACAGCCTGTTCATCGCCACCAAGGTGATGCAGCTGGACCCCAATCGTGCCACGCCCGCAGTCATCAACAACGATGGCCTGGACTTCGTGCCGACCAATAAACACGTACTGTTCGGTCACCACTTCGCGGCCATCGCCGGCGCCGGGCCTCTGGTCGGGCCGGTGTTGGCAGCGCAGATGGGCTATCTGCCCGGTACGCTGTGGCTGATCGCCGGCGTCGTGCTGGCGGGTGCCGTTCAGGACTTCATGATCCTGTTCCTGTCCACGCGCCGTAACGGTCGTTCCCTGGGCGACATGGTCCGTGAAGAAATGGGCCGCATCCCCGGCACCATCGCGCTGTTTGGCTGCTTCCTGATCATGGTCATCATCCTCGCGGTGCTGGCGCTGATTGTGGTCAAAGCCCTGGCAGAAAGCCCATGGGGCATTTTCACGGTGATGGCGACCATCCCGATTGCGATGTTCATGGGCATTTACATGCGCTACATCCGCCCGGGCCGTATCGGTGAAATCTCCGTGATCGGCGTGCTGTTGCTGCTGGGCTCGATCTGGCTGGGTGGGCAGATTGCCGCTGACCCGGTCTGGGCCAAGGCCTTTACCTTTACCGGCATTCAGATCACCTGGATGTTGATTGGCTACGGTTTTGTCGCTGCAGTATTGCCGGTATGGCTGATTCTGGCCCCGCGTGACTACCTGTCGACCTTCCTGAAAATCGGCACCATCGTCGCCTTGGCCATCGGTATTCTGGTGACCATGCCCGATCTGAAAATGCCGGCGCTGACCCAATTCATCGACGGCACGGGCCCTGTGTGGAAGGGCGGACTGTTCCCGTTCCTGTTCATCACCATCGCTTGTGGCGCGGTCTCGGGTTTCCACTCGCTGATCGCTTCCGGCACCACGCCGAAGCTGTTGGCCAATGAAGGGCATGCCCGTTACATCGGTTATGGCGGCATGTTGATGGAGTCGTTCGTGGCCATCATGGCGATGGTTGCCGCGTCGGTGATCGAGCCGGGCGTGTACTTTGCGATGAACAGTCCGGCGGCATTGGTCGGTGCGGATGCGGTTTCCGTCGCTCAAACCGTTAGCAGCTGGGGCTTTGCCATTACACCGGAAGCTCTTCAAGCGGTGGCCCATGACATTGGCGAAACCAGCATCCTGGCCCGTGCCGGTGGTGCGCCGACCCTGGCGGTCGGTATCGCGCAGATCCTGCACCAACTGCTGCCGGGTGAAAACACCATGGCGTTCTGGTACCACTTCGCGATCCTGTTCGAAGCACTGTTCATCCTGACCGCTGTCGACGCCGGTACCCGTGCCGGTCGCTTCATGCTCCAGGATTTGCTGGGCTCCTTCGTGCCGGCGCTGAAGCGCACTGACTCCTGGACCGCCAACCTGATCGCCACCGCCGGTTGCGTGGCGATGTGGGGCTACTTGCTGTACCAAGGCGTGATCGACCCATTGGGTGGCATCAACACCTTGTGGCCACTGTTCGGTATCTCCAACCAGATGCTGGCCGGTATCGCGCTGATGTTGGCGACCGTTGTACTGATCAAGATGAAGCGTCAGCGTTATGTGTGGGTCACCATGCTGCCAGCAGTCTGGTTGCTGATTTGCACGGTGACTGCGGGCTACATCAAGCTGTTCGACGCCAACCCGGCCATTGGTTTCCTGGCCCTGGCCAAGAAGTACAGCGACGCGCTGGCCAACGGTCAGGTGCTGGCCCCGGCCAAGAGCATCGACCAGATGCAGCACGTGATCTACAACGCCTACACCAACGCAACACTGACGGCGCTGTTCCTGTTCGTGGTCTTCAGCATCCTGTTCTTCGCCCTCAAGGTCGGTATCGCCGCCTGGGGCACCAAAGAGCGTACGGATAAAGAAGCGCCATTCCAGGCCATTCCGCATGTTCAATGACCTGAGTCGCCTCGGTAAATACCTCGGTCAGGCCGCACGCCTGATGGTGGGAATGCCCGATTACGACACCTACGTCGAGCACATGCAGAATAAACACCCGGACAAACCGGTGATGAGTTACGAGGTGTTCTTCCGGGAACGCCAGGAAGCTCGATATGGCAGCAAGGCCGGGCCCAAGTGCTGTTGATGCACTAGGCCCAGGCAAAAAAAACAGGAGCCCGGCTTGCCGCGCTCCTGTTTTTTTTGGCAGGCCTTTTCGCAAGATGAGGAATTGCCCGACCGCACATCATGGCCTTGCCGCCCAAAGTGATTAGTTATGATTTGATTTGGATCATAATGATGTATTGTGATTTAAGGGCGGTTAGCCTTCGACTATTCTAAAGGTCAGGTGTGCGAACACCGCCTCGGACTTGGTGCCCGAATGTACTCAAATGAGAAACTGCTGCTCTGCGCAGCATTGGAGTGATGATCATGGCTACTACCGTCAAAACCCGATCTGTGACGGCTCATATCCCTGTGGATCTAGCCGAAAGGGTCGACGAGATTGCCGAGCGCCTTGAACGTTCCAAGAACTGGATCGTCAAGCAAGCGCTGTCTGCCTGGATCGATCAAGAAGAAGAGCGCAGTCGTCTGACGCGTGAAGCCTTGGCTGATGTGGACGCTGGCCACGTGATCGATCATCAGGCTGTCCAGGCCTGGGCCGAAAGTCTCAGTACAGATTTCCCGCTGCCGGTACCGCGTTAATGGAATTGAAGTGGACTAGCAAGGCACTTTTCGACATTGCCCGTTTGTATGAATTTCTGGCCACGGTGAACAAAGCTGCGGCCATACACACTGTTCAACAACTCACCGCTGCCCCAAGCACCTTGTTGGTTAATCCGCGCATTGGTGAGCGCCTGGAAGAATTCGAACCGCGCGACGTGCGTCGAATCCTGATCGGCCACTACGAACTGCGTTACGAAATTCAGAGTTCAACCATTTACCTGTTGCGCCTTTGGCATACACGCGAATACAGGTAACTTGATTACGCGCATTTTCCAGTGCCACGACATCTCAAAATTCACCGGTGCTAAGGTAGCGCATAGACCTTGAACAGCTTGCGGGTCGTTTCGTTGGCGCCTTCCAGGTACTTGTCGTACGCCTGTTCAATCTCGCCGGATCGGTACATTTCACTCAGCGTGGTATCAACCAGCAGACGGAAGTCTTCATCGTCACGCGGCACCGCCATGGCCGTCGGGGCGTACTCAAAGATGCGCTCCAGCAGGACCAGGTTTCCGGTGGGGTAATGGTTGTCGAGGAGATTCCTGAGCATCATCCGTTCGCTGAACATGGCATCCGCTTTGCCTTCTGCGACCAATTTCAGACCGGCGGCGGTGGTGTCGACCGTGATCAGGGTAGCGACCACGCCGAGCAAGCGCATCTGCTGACGAATCCACGCCTCGGTCACGCCGCCCTTGGTGGTGACATACGTCTGATTGGTCAGCCCATGGTTGATGGTTGCACGCCAGGTCGGCCCGGTATGGGCCACTTTGCCGTTTAGTACTTCCAGCAGCGGTGCCGGGGCATCCTGGTGCACCACCACCGAGAGGCCGGCCGTGTAGATCGGCACTGAGTAGCTCACTGACTTGCGTCGCTCAAGTGTCCGTGGTGTCGGCGTGCAAAGGATGTCGACCTTGCCCGAGCTGACCGCACTGATCTCATCAGCAGTGGTGACAGGCTGGTAGCGCACCTGCAACTCGGGCAACCCCAGTTCGGCCTTGACCTTATCGGCGATTTTTTCGCAAAGCCCAATGGCATACCCCTGAACCTTGTCACCTTCCTTGTAACTGAAGGGGGCGAATTCCGGCAGGTAGCCGAGGTTCAACGTATTGCTCGAACGCACGCGTTCAAGGGTGCTGGCACCGGCCAGTAGCGGCACGGTCAGCAGCAGGCCGGCGAGCAGCCGTGCGGTGGTTTTGGTTCGTTGTCCGTTCATGTCCTGATTCCCCGTGTGCAGATGTCAGTGCTGTCCTGAAAACCAGTCCTAAGGGATATCACCCCTGGGTTGACCGGTTGCAGACACCGTGGCAAAGCGCTTGGCGAGCAGACCATAGAGCGGGTACCCGAAGGCCAGGACCAGGGCCCCGCCGAACACGGCGTCCTTGCCGCAGGCATGCAGGGCGTACAACGAATAGGCGACCGCGACCAGCAACGCCGGGGTATTGCGCAGGTAGACCGCTGGCGAAACCGAGGCCTTGTACATCATGACCAGCAGCCCGGTCAGCGCCGTCACGTAGGGAATCAGGTTGGTCACGGCGGCAAGATTGACCAGCTTGCCGAACTGCTCGCTGGCATTGGGTGAAATGGTCGACAAGGCCATCAGCGTCTGCAACACACCACAGGCGAGCATGCCCATGAGCGGGGCATTGCGCGTGTTGACCTTGCTGAACAGTTTCGGAAACATTCCTTGGTCAGCGGTCATCTTCGCCGTTTGCGCCAGCGTGAATTGCCAGCCCAACAGCGAGCCGACACAGGCCATCACCGCCAGCGCCATGATGATATTGCCGACCATGGGGTTGAACATTTGCGCGTAGACCAGTGCGAAGGGAGCCGATGCGTTGGCCAGTTCGGCATTGGGGATAATGCCCTGAATGACGGTCGTCGACAGCACGTAGACCACGGCTGCGCCGAGGGTGCCGAACAGGCAGGCGAGCGGTACGGTGCGCTTGGGGTTCTCCACCGCATCGGAAGCTTGTGCTGCAGACTCCATGCCCAGAAAAGCCCACAGGGTCAGTGGAATTGCCTTGCTGATCGCTTCGGAATTGGTGAGGTTGTTAGGGTTCCAGGCGGCAACCAGGACATCCGACTTGAACCAGAACCAGCCGATAATGCTCAGTCCCGCCACCGGGATAATCACACCCCAGACAGTAATCGCCCCGATCTTGCCGGTGATGCCGGGACCGCCGAAGTTGGCCACGGTGGTCAACCACAGCAGGCCTACGGTACCGATGAACAGGGGAATTGCGCCGCTGCCCAGCCAGGGCAGGAACGAGGTCATATAACCTACGGCGGAAATGGCAACGGCGACGTTGGCGATGGCCAGCGACAGAAAGTACAGATACGAACAGAGGAAGAAACCTGATTTGCCATGCGCTTCTTCGGTGTAGGCGGACAACCCGCCCGAGCGCTGACAGTAAATGCCGCATTGGGAAAAGCAGTAAGCAATCGCCATGGAACCGACAGCCGTGACGATCCATGACAGCAATGAAATGGCCCCGAGTTGAGCCATGCTCGTCGGCAGCATGATGATGCCCGACCCCATCATGTTGACCATCACCAGTGTGGTGAGCCCCATGAGGCTCATTTTTTTGCTTGAGTCGGCCATCAAAATCTCCTTTTTCCACACTTGTGCCAAGCTGTCAGAGGTCGAAACCCACGCATTCAACTGTAGCCAACGTAAACCTCAGGAAACTCACGACATGAAACATTCCTTTGCAAAGCACGTCCGTAGAGAGTTTTACAAAACAGTGTGGTTTTACTTTCTTGTTGTCTGGCCGATTTTCTCCATCCTGTTATTCACGATTGTGTTGTTCGGAATCATCATCGGCCAACTGGAAGGGTGGGGGCCGTTTGACGGTATCTACTTCGGGTTCATCACCGGCTTGACCATCGGCTACGGTGACCTGGTACCGAAAACGACCCTCGCGCGTATCCTTTCAGTGGCGCTCGGTTTCAACGGCGTACTGATGACGGCCATCTTCGCGGCAATCAGTATCCGGGCCATCGAAGAAACCGCGAAAGCGGCCCAAACCGAGGAATAGGCCGCTTTTGCATCGCGCTGAACCCTCAGTAGGGTTCAGCGATGTATTTGAACGGATAGTTGGCGGCCTTGTAGCTGCCGATTTTGCGTTTTGGCAGAACGACTTTGTCCTGCTTGATTTTTTTGTAGGGAATGTTCTCCAGCAAGTGAGTCAGCACATTCAGCCGTACGGATTTCTTGTCTTCTGAACGGGCGACATTCCACGGTGCCCATTCAGTGTCGGTGGCTTCGAACATGTCGTCACGGGCGCGCGTGTAGTCGTCCCAGCGGTTGTAGGATTTGATGTCCATCGGCGACAGTTTCCAGATCTTGCGTCCGTCAGTGATGCGTTCCTTGAGACGCCGGGTCTGCTCTTCCGGGCTGACTTCCAGCCAGTACTTGAACAGCAGCACGCCGGAGTTGACCATAAGACGTTCGAACATCGGCGCCAGCGTCAAAAAGCTGTTCACCTGTTTCTCGTCGCAAAAACCCATGACCCGCTCGACGCCCGCGCGGTTGTACCAGCTGCGGTCGAAGATGACGACCTCGCCAGCTGCCGGAAAGTGCGGCATGTAGCGCTGCAGGTACATCTGGCTTTTTTCTCGCTCGGACGGTGCCGGCAAGGCCACCACACGGAATACCCGCGGGCTGACACGCTCGGTCAGCGCCTTGATGGTGCCACCCTTGCCGGCGCCATCGCGGCCTTCGAAAACAACCACGACCTTGGCCCCTGTGGCAACAACCCACTGCTGCAATTTGACCATCTCGACATGCAGGGTCTTCAACTGGGCTTCGTATTCTTTGCGGCTAAGCCCTTCGGCTTTCTTGTCCGCGGAGTCGGCTATTTCACGATCTTGTTTTTTCATCGTAATACTTCAACCTCAGGGTGGCTTTGAATGCGGTGCGTACCGGTTTGTAATCACCGCTACGGCTTGCGAGTAAAGGGTAGTTCAATTTCTCAAGGACACGCTGACGAACCTCACCCGGCTGCCGGGCAGCGTACGAAATTCACTGTCGATGGGTGCTGCTTCTGATAATGCGCAACGGCTTGCTCCAGATTGAAGAACATTCGTGTGTTGCCCAGTGCAGGGCCCAATGGCGCATGGCTAACCATCGCGCCAACGCTTGGGCTCATGCCCACCAGCCACAACGAGATGTCCTTTTCCCGCAAGCGCTGTTCTGCCGCCGAGAGCATTTTCAAGGCGGTGTATTCCAGATCGAAAACACTGCGCAAATCGAGAATCACGACACTGGGCGCTGCCTCCACAATCATCGGCCGTATTTTCGACCCCAAATGTTCGGCGTTGGCGAAGAAGATGCGACCTTCAGGCCGCAGCAGTAACAGCCCTTCAAAGTGCTCATCGTCGTCAGTCTCGGTAGATGACGGGCGATAGATGTTGGTGCCGGGTTTGCGCCCCAGTCTGTGCACGGGCGGGTCCGAGACCTGGTAGGCCAGCGCCAGCAACGACACAATGATCGCCACGACGATACCCTGCAGCGTGCCGAGAAACATGACCCCGACCATGGCCACAAGCGCCCAGATAAACTCTGTGCGGCGCACCAAAAGAATGTCTCGAAACTCCGAGGGCTGGATCAGGCCTGTCGAATACACCATCACCACGGCGGCGAGCGTGGCATTGGGCATCAAACCAATGAACGGGGCGATCAGCAGGCACGTCCCCAGCGCCAACCCGGCAGTCATCAACCCCGCCAATTGTGATCGCGCACCGGCCAGGCGGTTGACCGCCGTTTGAGTGGTCCCACCCCCGGCGGCCATGGCGCCAAGAAACGCACCGCCCAGGTTGGCAACGCCTGTCGCCACCAGTTCACGGTTGGGCTGCAGCGCGGGTTCATCACTGCGGGCAAATGCACGTCCTGCCGCGATGGTTTCGGTAAAGCTCATGAGTGCAATGCCCATGGCCGACGGCCAGAGTTCGGACACGATCGACCAATTGGGCAGCGTCAACGATGGCAGCCCGATTGGAACGACCCCCACGGCCGATACACCCCATTGCTCCGGATTGAGCACACTCATGCCGACGATGCCGAGCGCGACCGCAATCAGCGGCGCCGGCCATCGAGGAGCAAAGTGCTTCATCCCGATCAGAATCACCACCATGAACACACCGACTGCCACGGTCGGCCATGAGGCGTGCCCCAGCCCCTGGAAGGTAGCGAGCACGTTGTGCAAAAAGCCGCCTTTGTCGATGTGGATGCCCAGCAACTTGGGGAGCTGGTCGAGCACGATGACAATCCCGATGCCGGCTTTGAAACCCACCAGTACCGGTTCTGAAATAAAATTGGCAACAAAGCCCAGGCGCATCACGCCTGCCGCGACCAGTATGGCGCCCACCATAAAGGCCAGCGTCGCGGAGGCCACTATCAAGGTCGCCGTATCGCCGGACGGGCTGATCTGCCCAAGTGCGGAAGCGACCAGGATGGCAAGGGTTGTGGTGGTGCTGACGCTGAGCGGCCGCGAACTGCCGAGTACGGCGTAGATCGCCATCGGTACCAATACGGTATAGAGACCGACCTGCACCGGCAGGCCTGCAATGGTGGCATACGCCAGTGCCTTGGGAATCACCACGGCTGCGGCGGTCAGTCCCGCGAGGACATCGCCTTTGAACCAGGCCTGTCGATAGTGCCCCATCCACTCCGGTAGCAAGGTTCTCGCAGCCCGCCGGGGAGGTAATCCTGAAAGCCGATCATCCTGATCGCTACGTTGTTGACTCATGTGCTGCTCCAACTCCAAATCCTTTCATGCACAACTCAGCCGACCACGCGACACCTGAACGGTGGCGTGTAGTCACTGCAACTAAAAAATCCAGTCGGTCCGGGGGCGGACAGAGGAGGGGTGACGCCCCCTATGGAAGAGGGCGTCAGCCAGTTCTTAATGGAATGGAAAGATGTAGTTCATCCAGGCAGCCATGCGCAGCAGAATCTTGCGCATCATGGCGATATGGTGAAAGTGTTGACTGTAAATCGCCGCCTGCCCATAGGCGCCACCGGGCATCAGCTTGCTGTATTCGGCATAGGCAGGGTCGGTGATTTCGATAATGACCGGTACCCGGCCTGCCGGCGGTGAGCCGGTGTAGCCAATCAACGTTCCGGAGGGCTGAACTTGCCCCTCTGCGATAACGCCGATCACGCTTGTGACCCGTCCCGCGAACACTCTGCCGGGAATGCCGTCAAAAGCCACTTCCGCTTCATCGCCGACCGTCAAGCGCAACTGACTGTTTTGACGCATCCATGCGGCAAAGTAATGACCCTCTTCCGGGATGAACACCATGGAAGGGCGCAAGGGGAACTTAGTGGCCATCATGCCCGGACGCAACGAAACATGGGTCACGAAGCCTTTGCTAGGCGCCCGAACAGTGGAGTTGTCCAGTTCATACTGAGCATTATCCAGTTGAGCCTGCAAGTCGTCGGATCGAGCAATGACGACGTCCAGTTCACGTTGGGTGCCGAAGTTGCGCTTGATCAGCTCAGTGATTCGAGCACGATCAGCTTTTGCCGAGACTAACTGTGCCTTGATGGACCTGACCCGGTACTCGAACGGGGCAGGGTCGATACGAAACAGCACATCACCTTTTTCGAGCGGCTCGTTACCCTTGACCGGCACCTCGATCACCAGACCGGTCACCACCGGAATCACCGGTACGGAGACGAAGTAAGAACGAGCAACCTCAGAGTATGGATGGTTGTAGTTCATCGTGAAGATCAATGCGCCGACAATCAGGATCCCACCGAGCACCGCCGTTGGAACCGTCCATTTGTTCAGCGGTATGCGGAAAATTTTGAAGATGGCAACGCAGATGGCTGCATAGGTCAAAATGAGCAGAAGATCCATGGCTTAGATTTCCTCACTGCGATTGTCTGACGCTGGTTTGTCCCGTGCAGTGCCGGTAGCCCCTTCCAGCCGTTCTATTCGAATTTGCAGGTCAGCAACCTGCTGCTCCAGATGAGCGACATGAACCTGCGGAGACTTACCATCACCAAATCCCCAACCCCGGTCTTCCCGGTACGCCATCGCCCAGATCCACAGAAATGGCCAAAGCGCATGCAGGGTGAACAAACTGACCCAACCGGTTGCGTGGATAGCATCCTGATGGGGGTGATTGCGGTGCACGGCAATTTCATAAGGAATGTCGTGCAGCGCGATGATCCCGTAGAACAGGACCAGACCGACAAAGAACAATAGGCCTAACGCGAAGTAATCAAGCATGACCGCCCCCTCCTGGCACAAGCGATGTACTTGGCACAGTGTAGTCACGGATTTTGTGAAAAATCAGTTCAATACAACGCATAACAACTCCGGCAATTCAATTGTCCGCCAACGCAGGCTTACCCTGTCGCCCAGCCTGTGACAGAGCCTGCGGGCGAGCGAGAGGATCGCCTGAATTGCCGCTGTGTTCTAGGTCGTTTTACGCCAACCCGGATTTTATGGTGAGGCTGAAGGGAAAGGGCGAACAGAATCGTTCGCCGAAAGATCCGTACTCACGGCGTCGGTCATTCAATCTCTGCGCCTTTCAAGACACTCACGGCGCAGGGTAATGCTATTGATATCCCTGCAATCGATCGCGTGATCATCATCATAGTCTTTGGCCTTGTCCTTGGCGTTGTTGCCGCAATTGCCATTTCCATTGCAATTGCCTTTACCTTTTTGATCGTTGTTGTTTTTTACACAGTTTTTCGCGGCATTTTTACTCCCCGAGTTTTCGCAGTTTGAAGCGGCAAAGGACAGCGATGGCAGAGCCAGGGACAGCAGGAATGTGCACACAAGGGTCGCAATGATTCGCATAACCAAGCTCCAGAGTAGATAGTTTTATATCAGCAACGATTGCCTCGTTCTCTGTCTGACTATAGCAGCCCCCCAGATTTGGGGGTGTCCAACCTTATCCCTGCCGGGTGGAGAGAATCGCTGGCATTTGCAGTTCCTTGTATATAGCGAGAAACCTCAAACCCGAAGTGAATATCAAGGCAATCCAGCCGGCGACCTGTATTGTCGGGAATACATCGCGCAACAGGACATAGAGGGTGCACCCCAGCAGGATAGGCGTGGCGTAGATCTCACGTGACATCAGCAACGAAACTCTCCCGGCCAGCACATCGCGCGCGATACCGCCGCCAATACTGGTCAGCACCCCCATCATCACGGCAAACGGTGCGGCAAGCTGTAGCCCCAGCACTTTCTCGGTAGCGACAATGCCAAACAGTGCGGCCGCAAAACCATCGAGGTACAGCAGCAACTGATAGCGTTGCTGGAATCGTTTGGTGAGAAAAAAGGCCAGTACTCCAGCAATCAAGGCGACCCAGATGTAGTTGAAGTCGGCAATCCAGAAAATCGGTTGATCGAGCAACAGGTCGCGAATGGTCCCCCCACCGATAGCGGTGATGATGCCAAGTACTACGGCTCCGAACACATCAACCCCTGCCTTATGGATAGCCAGCACGCCGGTAATGGCAAACACGGCGGTGCCCAACATTTGCTGAAAATAAAGCATCCTTTACTCCGTTCTCAGGGAACCCGTCAGGTTAACCATGGCAGTGTAGGCGTGCGGACGAACGCCGCTTCGCGAGGTGTCAGCATAGAGGAGCGTGTTGTGATTGTAGCTGGAGCAAACAGGCCAGCTGAAAAGCCCTCTTTGCATGCCGGACGACGCGACGGGCGTTCCCGTCGCGGCTCCCGGCAGCTCATTCGCTTGCTTGCTGATGGGCTTACGCTCAGCGTTGGGTTTGCTCTTGTCAGTTACCAGACCTTGAGCGTGTAGTCGATGTTGATCCGGGTTTCGTTGTCACTTCGGAATGTCGAGGCTGAGCTTTGTTCATTGCGATAGAACGCATTGCGCAAACGCAGACCGAGTCCCTTTGCCGGGCCTGACTGAATGACGTAGGCCAATTCCAGGTCTTTTGACGACTCCGTCAGGTCACTACCCCCCAGTTGCGGCAGGTCGATGTTGGTTCCTCGCAAGTAACGGACCATGCCGGTTAGCCCCGGCAGGCCAACAGCGGCGAAGTTGTAGTCGTAGCGCGCCACCCAGGTCCGCTCTTTCGGATTCACGAAGTCTGCACTTAAAGTGCCATCGCTGAGCACTGCCGGCTCCCCGCCAGCAATGTAAGGCAATGCCGTGTCGCCTGTCTGGTACATGTAACCCAAGCCTAAGGTGTGGGCTGCAATCTGGTAGCTGAACATGGCGCCGGCGTTCAGGTTATCTACTTTGCCGGCTTCTGCCCGGCCGTTCTCCCGACTGTTGAAGACCCGCACATCTGTTTTCAGTCTGCCGGGGCCGAGGGGGAGCAGGTGGATGCCTCCCGCAAAGTCCTGAGTGTATATATCCATCAGTTCGGCGTGAAAATAGCGCAGCGTCAATGCGTCGGACCAATGATAGTCGCCACCGATGAAGTCAAAACGCTCGGAGCTGGCTCCCTTTTTGAACCGGCCATTGGGCGACGCCACCGATATTGCCTGATAGTCAGTGGAGTCCCGCAGGTTCACTCGATCCATGCGTCCCGTGTGCAGCGTCAGGTCGTCGATGTCATCGGAAATTGCATAGGCGCCGCGAAAGGATTGCGGAAGCAAACGTGCATGGCTCGCCGTGATCACCGGCAGAGTAGGGAACTGTGTGCCCACGGATAGCCGGGTCTTCGATATCTTCGTTTTTAGCGCCACCCCCAACTCTGAATATTCGTCGGCGGCTTCACGGGTCTGTGGGTTGAAGGGCAGGAGCTGGGTACCGGTGCGATCAGGCGCTGAGTCCAGCTTGAGTCCCAGCATGCCCGTGAGGTCCAGGCCGAAGCCAACGGTTCCTTCGGTGAAACCGGAATTGGCCCTGAGGATAAAGCCCTGGGCCCATTCGCGAGCGGCCGAATAAGGCGTGTCATTTTTGTAATCCCGATCCAGATAGTAGTTGCGTGCAGTCAGGGTAACGCTGCTGTCGTCAACGAACCCTGCGTAGACGGTGGAAGAGGCGCAGGCTGTCGCCATGCCCAGGCCATAGAGCCATGGGCATTCAATTCTGTTTTGCATGTGATGTGTCCAGATCTTGTTCTTATAGGGGGCGCCGGATCAGGCGTTGGAGGTGGTGCTCAGGTGCAGCAGTCGCTGCGGCTTCAAAAGCCAGACGACGAGGGCAGCGAAAACGAAAGACAAGGCAAACAGCAGGTAAAGGTCAGCGGGTTGCCACTGGGCATCGATCAACCGGCCAGCCACCAATGGCGACAGAATCGCCCCGGCGCGGCCGATGCCAATACCCCAACCCAGGCCGGTGACGCGTTGGGTCGCGTTGTAGATGGTCGGGGTCAGGGCATAGAGCCCGGCAACGCAACCGTTGACGAAGATTCCGATTAGCAGCACCAAGGCGAAGGCCAGGTTCGGGACGGCAGTGAACTGCACGAAAACCGCCAGGAGCACCGCGTTGATCAGGAGGTAAGCCATCAGCACCCGGGACAGACGAAAGCGCGATGCCAGCAAGCCGATCAGCGACGTGCCGAGAATGCCGCCGATGTTCAGCATTACACCACCGGTGATGCCTTGTTGATTCGATAGGCCAGCTGAAACCAGCAGCCTTGGCGTCCAGCTCATGACGAAGTAGAAACCGAACATCACCAGGAAGAAGGCCATCCAGATGAGCAAGGTTGAACGGAGCAAGGCTGGCGAGAAGAGCTCGGCGAACGTCTCTCTTAAAGGTTTGCGGGCGTCCTGCCGCGCCTCGGGTAACTGATCGACGCAAGCGACCGCGACGCGTTGCAGCAGAGCATTGATACGTTTCAGCGCGTTCCGGGGTTGGCGAGACAGCAGGAATGCCAGGGACTCGGGCAACCAGAGAGCGAGGATCGGAAGGATCAGCAACGTTGTTACGCCACCGTAAAAGAACACCGAACGCCACCCCATGGAAGGGATGATCTGCGCCGCGATGATGCCCCCTATCGTTGCCCCCAATGCGTAGGCTGTGGATTGCAAACTGATGGCCAGACCGCGCCACTTCTTGTTCGCATACTCACCAGCGACAACGTAGCTGCTGGCCAGGATGCCACCGATGCCGAGTCCGGTGATCAAACGCAGCACGCCCAGCATCTCGGGGGACGTCGCCCTGGATGACGCCAACATGCCGAGCCCGGCGATACCGACACAGAGCAGGATGAGTGGGCGTCGTCCGAAGCGGTCGGCCCACGGGGCGATAAACAACGAGCCGATCGCCATTCCGACAAGTCCTGCGCTGAGCAGGTAGCCAAGGTGAATGCCGCTCAGGCCCCAGTCGGTAGCAATGGAAGCGGCGGTGAATGCCATCACCAATACATCGAAGCCATCCAGCATGTTGATCAAAAAGCAGAGCGCAATCACGCCCCACTGGAAGCTGACCATCGGTTTTTCGTCCAGCTGTTGCCCAATCGATTGGTTCATGGGATCAGGCTCCGAAGCTGTAGGCAGGGAATGGGTGTGAACGACGGGCAGCCGAAGCCGCCTCGCTATGCAGGGGATACAGGGTGTACATGTCGATACCTTCTTGTTTTTGTTGGTCTGTGGAGCATGCAAGGTGCCCGGGAGCCGGCGACTTGACTCCGGGGCGGCAGGGGGCTCAGGTCGATGGAACGCCTGAGTCAGCCGGAAAATTAAGCGTTCAAGGCGCGCTGAAAGTTTTGTGTGGATCGATGACGAATTTTTTCGGCACGCCGGCATCGAACTCGCCATACCCCTGCGGTGCCTGGTCCAGACTGATCACCTGTACACCCACCACTTCGGCGATGTTGATGCGGTCCCACATGATGGCTTGCATCAATTGGCGGTTGTACTTCATCACCGGGGTCTGGCCGGTATGGAAACTGTGGGACTTGGCCCAGCCCAGGCCGAAGCGGATGCTCAGGCTGCCCATTTTCGCAGCGGCGTCCACGGCACCCGGGTCTTCCGTCACATACAGGCCCGGGATGCCGATTTTGCCCGCCACCCGCACCACGCCCATCAGTGAGTTGAGCACGGTGGCTGGCGCTTCATGGTGCACGCCGGCATGCCCGTGACCGCGTGCTTCGAAGCCTACGGCGTCGACGGCGCAATCCACTTCCGGCTCGCCCAATAGAGCAGCGATTTGTTCGTGCAGCGGAGTGTCCAGGGACAGGTCGGCGATTTCGAAACCCTGCGCCTTGGCATGCGCCAGGCGCACGGTGTTGACGTCACCGATGATCACCACTGCAGCGCCCAACAGGCGAGCGGACGCAGCCGCAGCCAGGCCGACCGGACCTGCACCGGCGATGTACACGGTGCTGCCCGGTCCAACGCCAGCCGTTACGGCGCCGTGGTAACCAGTGGGCAGGATGTCGGAGAGGCAAGTCAGGTCGCGGATTTTTTCCATCGCGCGATCACGGTCTGGCAGTTTCAGCAGGTTGAAGTCGGCGTACGGCACCATCGCGTATTCCGCCTGGCCGCCGGTCCAGTCGCCCATGTCGACATAACCGTAGGCACCACCCGGACGGGCCGGGTTAACGCTGAGGCAGACGCCGGTGTGCATTTCCTTGCAGGAACGGCAGCGCCCGCAAGCGACGTTGAACGGTACAGAGACCAGGTCGCCGATTTTCAGGTTCTCGACGTCGCTGCCTTTCACGATGACTTCACCGGTGATTTCGTGACCCAGCACCAGACCGGTCTGAGCGGTGGTACGACCGCGCACCATATGCTGGTCGGAACCACAGATGTTGGTGGAGATCACCTTGAGAATGACCCCATGCTCGATCTTGCGACCGCGCGGGTCCTGCATTTTCGGGTAGTCGATTTTTTGTACTTCTACTTTTCCGGAGCCGAGATACACCACACCACGATTGCCAGACATGCTTTTTCCCTTAAAGAAGTTGTTGTTATGTGAAGGTGCACACTGAGTTGAGTACGCGTGCGCCCGGTGCTCAAAAGGTGGATTGGCGAAGTTGCTCGATGATTCGCCGAGCGCGATTGGCACCGACATCGACGTGTATGTCGATCATCGGACGCGTGCCGAACCGGCACATGTTCTGGTACTGGGCTTCGATGATTACCTTGTCTTCATCGAAGGTCATTACCGTTTGCTCAACCACCTTGGCCTTGATGGCTTCGGGGTCGCTTTCGGGATTGGTGGCAATGGTCCAGAAATAGTGACTGGTGGTTGCGGTTTCTGGTGTTACACCATGGAATCCGCGCATATGGAAACCACCACGATCAGGGTCATCGAGGGAATCGGTGCCAGCATTCACCGCACCGGTCCAGATACGCAGGTGACTGACGTGAAATTCGATTTCCTGCCAACGGTCCACGGTGCCTTTGAAGGGGTAGGCGGCCGTGTAGGTGGGTGGTGGAACCGAGTCCGGCATATGGCGCACGACCAGTACCACGTTGCCTTCACTTTCCACATTCATCCGGGCATTCATATGGATGCTGGCATTGCCGCCGATGGTGCGCAGGTGGACATAACCCAGATGACTCAAGTCCATGAGGTTGTCGTGGATTAACTGATAAGGCGCGTTGTAGTGATACACATTGCCTTCGAACAGGTACTTGCCACTGCTGTGAACCGGGTAGGTCGGTGGCTCACAGTTCGGCTCCGGTTGCGCCTCGTTGCCAAACCATATCCAGACGATCTGGTCCTGCTCACGCACGTGATACGCGGGCACTTTAGCCTTGCTCGGGATCTTGTCCTGGCCCGGGATTTCGACGCACTTCCCACGCTCATCGAAAAGCAGGCCATGGTAGCCACACCGAATACCGGATTCTTCGAGCGTGCCATTCGACAGAGGCAGCGCTCTATGGCAGCAGCGGTCTTCCAGGGCTGCGACCTCGCCGTTGGCTTTGCGAAACAATACGACAGGCTTGTTGAGTAATGTCCGGCCGACGGGTTTGTCCTTCAACTCCCATCCCAGGGCAGCGACGTACCACTGGTTGAGGGGGAAGTGAGGTAAGGCCGGCGCCGGAATTTCTTCGGCAAGCGTTTGCAGAGTGGATGTGTTCATGGCGGTCTCCTTGAAGTTGTTGTTTGGGTTCAGAGATCAAGCACCAGACGTGATGATTTGGCGCGCGAGCAGCAGGGGGTAAAGCAGTCGTTTGCGGCTTGTTCAGCCACTGTCAGGAACTTGTCCCGGTGTTCCGGGATGCCCTTGAGTACACGGGTCACGCAGGTGCCGCAGACGCCTTGCTCGCAGGATGACTCGATCGCTATGCCGGCTTCATCGAGTACTTCGAACACGGTGCGTTCGGCAGGAATCTGAAAGATCTGTCCAGTGCTTGCCAGCTCGACTTCGAAGGGCGCATTGGCGCTTTGATTGATCGGGACTGCGGCGAAAAACTCTTTATGTACGCGGTCCTGCGGCCAGCCAGCGTTCTGCGCTGAATCGAGGATGTAGTTCATGAAACCGGCCGGCCCGCACACATAGAGATGGGTGCCAGCGTCCGGTCCTGCCAGCAAGGCGGACGCATCCAGCTTCTGTATTTGAGCGCCACTGTCGTCATGAAACTTTATGCGACCGGCGAAAGGGGTTTGCGCAAGCATTGCAACGAACGCCGCGCGTTCGCTGGATCGAAAGCAGTAGTGCAACTCGAAGTCAGCGCCTTGATGTGAAAGCTCATAGGCCATGGCCAGCATGGGCGTGATGCCGATCCCACCGCCGAACAGCAGGTGTCGGGTGGCTGAGCGATCAAGCGGGAACAGGTTGCGCGGAGTGCTGATGGTGAGTGTTTGTCCTGACCGTACCTGCTCGTGCATGGCCTTGGAGCCGCCACGGGAACTCGGGTCCTTGAGCACACTGATAAGGTAGCGATGGCGCTCGTTGGGATCGTTGCACAAGGAGTATTGCCGGGTGAGACCCTCGGCAATGTGAATGTCGATGTGGGCACCGGCCTCGAACGGCGGTAGAGCGCTGCCGTCTACAGCACATAATTCGAAACTGCAGATGCCTTCGGCTTCATCCGCTTTGCGGGTGACGTTGACTTGAAGCATGACTTGTCCCTCCACACTGAAGTGGCTGCTGAAAAAAAAGCATGAGTTAGAGCGTTAGCCGGGGACGGGTCAGCCGGTCGCTGGCACGTGGGGGACGATCATTTGCTTGAGCAAGGCGAAGGGGATGAAATTGAATGAGTTCATGACCAAAACCCGATAATTATTTTTATGTGGTAGGGCGACGGCCTATCATGCAGGCAATCACCCGTGACGTTCGGTAGAGAAATCCTCCGATTATTTAGTTGCGGTGTCAACCAATATTCTAAGACCCGCCGATCCAAGGTGTTCGCTCAATGTCCGTAGAGTCTCAGCTGAACCTGTCGCGTTATGTCCCTGCGCTGTTGAATTTTCTGTCCAATAAGCTCTCTGCGGGCGCATCGCAGTGCTATCGCAAGCATTTCGGCATAGGTGTGGTCGAGTGGCGAATGCTCTCGATGCTCGCCGTGGAAAATGACATCACCGCCAATCGAATTTGTCAGACGATCGGTCTCGACAAGAGCGCGGTCAGCCGTTCATTGCAGACGCTGGAAGCTGCAGGGCACATTTGCAGCCAGGTTGATTCAAAGGATGCGCGGCGCTACACCGTCAGCCTGACTGAGAGCGGAAAAGCGCTGCATGGTCGAGTGTTGAAGGTTGCACTGGAACGCGAGCGGCGGCTGCTCAGCGGGCTCTCTGCCAAAGAAGTGGACACCCTTATCGAGTTGTTGGGCCGCATGCATGCCCAGGTCTCCAACGTGAACGATTACGATCCGGTAGACGCTTGAATCTACGCTTGAACGCCTTTCCTTTAAGTGGTGTCGCTTCGTGACACCACGCCTCTTCATGCCGAATCACCCCTGACCACTCGCATACATTTCAGATATCGCGTTTTCCGATAGGTCACATCCCAACAAGCGATTAGTCCGCATCGCTGCGTCCCGGCAACCTGTGCCCGTCGCTCGGTCTATCCCGCCAGGTGACGAGCAACGGTTCGAGCCAACATTCCCGGCCGGAGGTTGCAGGTGATATTGCCAACAAAACAATAAAAGAAGGCTCGTTCGATGGTTATTCGTTCCGTGCTCAGCCGCCTCAGCGTTGGCGGAAAGTTGTCGCTCGGCTTCGGTCTAGTGCTGATCTGCACGATGGGCATGGCATTCACCGCTTGGTATTCAGTGCAGGTAACGCAATCGAGCGCCACACAGTTACGCGTGCTGGATCGCCAGAAAGCTAACCTCGCCCAAGCGCGAGTTGCAGAGAAGGATTTCGGTTTGCAGCCGTCACTGGAGACGGCCAGGCAGGTCGAGGACTCTCTTCGTCAGCTTCAAATCGGTTCGCCGCTTGCAAGTTTGGGCGAAGACTTCGGGCGCACACTCGCGGACTCATCCGACCGTTACCTGAAGGCATTTCAAGCATATGCTGAGGCCCGCCAGCAGGCGTTACGGGCGAGGATGCGTATGCAAGTGCTGGCTGAAACGACGGGGCAGCGTTTCAGCGAAGTGTTCCTCGACCAACTGGACGCTATCAATCTGGACCTTGAGCAGCATAACCTGCCTGACACGCAGTCAATGCAGCAGTTGGAGGAGGCGGCTTCGTTACGCGAACGCTTGGCCAATCTACGCGACAGCGAGCTGTATTTTTCCCTGGATCCGCAGCAGCGTTACCGGGACGACTGGGTCAACCGAGTAAATGAACTGGGTACCGCGTTAAGCAGCCTGAATTCGCAACTCGACGGGGATCGTCGTCGTGCACTGGATGAGGCCAGCGGAGCGTTGACCGAATATCGTGAGGCATTTTTGGCTTATGCCGTCAGCGGTGAGCAGGCCATGGCGCAACAGGTGAGCATGTCGATCTCGGCAGAGAAAGTGACGGCGCTGTTGGAAGACGAGCGCCTTAGGGCCGCGAAATCTTATGAATTACTCCGCCAACGTCTGGACCTGCAACTTGCAGCAATGGTGCTACTGGCAGTGATGCTTAGTATCGGTGCGTGCTTTGTGATCCGACGCTCTATTGTTTCCCCCCTGAAGTTGATGCTGGATCTGGCGCAACGTGTGGCCGCAGGTGATCTGAAAGATCGTCCCGCGCGGCTCGGTCGGCAAGATGAATTGGGCCAGCTCAGCCGCGCTATCGATCTGATGTTGCAGGCGCTGCGCAGTCTTGTGGGGCGGATCGGCAGCGATGTGCAGCAGCTTGATTCTGCCGCCGCCACGTTGGGTGCAATGGTTCAGCGCACAGGGCAGGGTGTGCGTGCACAGCGCGAACAAACCGCTGAGGTGGTTGAGGCAATGCAGCATATGACCCAAGCCGCTGCGCAGGTCAACCAGCAAGTCGGAGGCAGCCAGGTAACCTTGGGCGAAGCCTGCGAGCTGATCCATCAGGGGGACGATCTGGTACGACAGGCGAGTCAAAGCCTGCAGCGGCTGTCGCTGGAAATGACCAGCAGTGCGAGTTCCATGCAATTGCTGCAAACCGAGAGCCAGGCTATTACCCGTGTGCTGGACGTGATCAGCGCCATCGCCGAACAGACGAATCTACTGGCCTTGAATGCGGCCATCGAAGCCGCACGCGCCGGAGAACATGGACGCGGATTTGCTGTGGTGGCGGACGAAGTGAGGGCGCTCGCCAGTCGAACGCGAGCGTCGACTGGCGAGATCGACAGCATGATACGACGTCTCGCAGAGGTGACTGGCGAGACCGCCGCCAGTCTTTGCGACAGTCAGCGTCTGACCGCCGAAGGCGTTGATTTGACAGTGCGCGCGAGCCTGGTTCTGGATGCAATTACCGAGGCCATTTCGCGTGTTGAACACACCGGGAAAAGCATTGCCCACGCCGCAGCGACTCAACACGACATCGTCTGCCGAGTCGATGCAGCCCTTGGTCAGGTTGACTCGGTGGTAGAGCAAAATGCCGAGGAGTGTGCTCGGTTGGAATTGGCTAATGGCAACTTGCAGCGCCTGAGTGTCAGCCTTGGTGAAGCGGTTGGAGCGTTTCAACGCGACCCTGTCGATTGAGTATCCATCAGTGATGATCGCTCACTCTTCCAAACTAAAATGGATACTGCATGCGTTATCGACGTCTTGACCTGAACCTGCTGGTGGCCCTGGATGCCTTGTTGAGCGAATGCAGCGTCAGCAGGGCCGCCGAACGTTTGTGCCTGGGCCAGTCGGCAACCAGTTCGGCGCTCGGGCGTTTGCGTGAGCATTTCAATGACCCGTTGCTGGTTCAGGTAGGACGACGCCTGGAACCCACGGCATTGGGTTTGGAGTTGTTGCCCAAAGTACGTCAAGCGCTGGCACTGACGCGGGAGATTGTTGATGCGCCGGTCAATTTTGAACCGGCCCATTGCACTCGGCATTTCAAGTTGGTGGCTTCCGATTACGTGGCCAGCGTGCTGATGCCAGCGGTCAGTCTTGAATTGGCCCGTGTCGCGCCCGGCGTACGCTTGAGCCTGCGGGACTTGCCTGTACCGCGTGACGGTGATGTGGTCAGTGAAGCGCTCGATTATCGTCGCAGTGATTGCGTGATTGTGCCGCAGCGCAGGGTGAATCCGGCTTATCCCCACCTACCGCTCATGAGTGATCAGCTCTGTTGCATTGTCTGCGCTCGGCAATCGCCGTTCGCCGACGGTTTGAGCCTGGCCAACTATTGCGACGCGGAGCACGTGGTCCGCGAGTTTGCCGATGGCCGGAATTTGGCGATGGATGCCGTGCACCTGCATGAGCTGGGTGTTCAACGGCGAGTGGCGGTGGCCCTTGAAAGCTTCGTGTTGATGCCCGAATATATCGTCGGTACCGCGCGAATCGCCACCGTATTTCGTCGACAGGCGCAGCGTTTCGCTCAGCATTATCCACTGCGTATTCACCCAACACCGCTGGCTTTTCCCGAGGCCGTTCAGGTGTTGCAATGGCATCCGTATCAAGACCATGACCCGGCCATGCTGTGGTTTCGCGGCCTCTTGCTGGAACAGGCCGCGTTGCTTGATCAGCAGGGCAGCTGATCGCCGTTATCCGCCACCAGTCCAACCTGGTCGATAGCTTGTAAAGCGCATCGTTCGTCATTGTCCGAAGTGTCGCCGCTGATACCAATGGCCCCGAGAACCAGCCCCTCAACATTGCGAATCAACACTCCGCCGGCGACGGGAATAACCTCGCCGCCAGTCAGGCTGTTTATGGCGTCGAAAAACGCCGGCATCGCTTGAGCGCGCCGCGCCAGTTCGCGCCCACCAAAACCCATTCCCAGACAGCCACGGGCCTTGCCGGTGGCGATTTGTGGCCGAAGAAAACTGGCGAGTTCATCGCGCAAGACGGCCAGCGGATGACCGGCGGCATCCAGCACGGCGACGGCCAAGGGTTTAACCCCGGTTTCTCGGGCGATGCGGATAGCGCTGCTGGCGATGTGGGTGGCGGTCAATAGGTCGAGTTGCTGCATGGTGCTGGTCCTCATTGAGCCCACTTGCCCAATTGGGCAACACGGTCGCGGGTGTAAAGGTCTGTCCATTTCAGCGAGTTGAAATCAGACACCTGTTTTGGGTTGTAGGGGCTGCGCTCCATCCGCACGGGCTGGCCGGCCTTGTACACGGCTTTAAGGCGCGAGCGGTCTTGCAGAATGCGGATGTCGTGCAACGGTGAACCGTCGAGCAACAGGAAGTCCGCTTGCTTGCCCACTTCGAGGGAGCCGAGGGTCTCGCCACGCGGCATGCAGCGTGCGCCGACAGCCGTGGCGGCATACAACGCTTCTGCCGGAGTGAAGCCCAGACGGGTGACCAACAGTTCCAACTCACGAGCGTGCCACTCGCCGTAAGGCGTCACCGCAAAACCGCTGTCGCTGCCACACGCGAAAGGCACGCCTGCAGCCTTGGCCCGTTTGAGCACGGCCGAACCCACTTCCAGGGTGCGTGCGCAGTAGCCGGCGTAGCCGGTACTGATGGCCGGATCGTGGGGTTGGCAGAAGTCCACGGTGTTTTGAGGGAACGTCATGGTCGGCGCGAGGATGGTGCCCGCTTCGAGCAAGGCTTCAATGCACGCATCGTCCATATAAAAGGCATGAAACACCAGATCCACGCCTGCGCGGGCGGCGTACATCACCGCTTCGCGGCCATAGGCGTGAGTCGCCACTTTGCAGCCCAGGCGATGCGCCTCTTCAACCATTTCCCAGGTTTCTTCAGCGGTGAAGGCGGCGATGATTTCGCCATTCGGGCGGCGGTGGGTGCCGTCCATGGCGATCTTGATCAGGTCGACGCCATCCTTGGCCTGTTTGCGGATTTCCGCCAATGCTTCGCTGCGGCTGGTGACCAGGCGCGCGGTGAAATATTCCGGCGCACCCACGCGGCTTGGGAACCAGTCATTGAGGCTCTGCCGATTGGTAATGACCCGGCTGCTCGCGGCAATGCGCGGGCCCTCGAACAAACCGGCGGCGATTGCATTGCGCACAGCGATGCTGAGCTGGCCGCTATCGCCCGGGCAAACCATGCTGGTCACGCCGGCAGCCAGCACATGTTGGGCGAAGAACATGCCCCGCAGCGCGCGGAACTCGTCACTGGTCCAGATATCGATGTCTTCTTCGCTTTGCGCGTTGCCGAAGGCCAGATGGGTATGCACATCCACCAGGCCCGGCATGACAAAGTTATCGCCGGCGTCCACAACGGTGTGTCCCGGTTGTGGTTGCGGCGCCAGGGCCGTTGGGCCGACATACGACAGCAGACCGTTTTCCACGACCAGGGTTTGTTGTTGACGGGTTTCCAGGCCAGTACCGTCAAACAGGGTTTGGCATCTCAGGTGCAGGGCGTTCATGGGGTATTCACTTTGCTGATTGTTATGCAAAGCGAGGCTAGGGCGCGACCATGGTCACCACCAGCAACTTGCATCAATGCGCGCGTATTGATGGCATCAATAGCTGCGCTACGTCAGCGGCGTCGGGGCTTTCGCGGCGAAGAGTGACCTCAAGGGGCGAGTATCGCGAGTTGCGAAGGCTGGCAGATCAGCTCGTTCCATGGCACACGCGCACCCAACTGAATTCGTTTGCCCGTCAACAAAAAAAACGCCGGAAACCCTAGGGTTATCCGGCGTTTTTTATGCTTCGCGAAACCTGTTAAGCGGTGTGGCCACCCAGCGTTTCGGCAACCCAGTCAGCGATGTAGTGACCGGCGTTGATGCTGTTATCGAAGCTGGAATGCTGCACGCCACCTTCGCGTTCGGTGAAGATCTTCAGCTCGCGTTTCGGGCTGTTGATCAGTTGCTCATAAGTACGCTGCGCCCATTTCAGCGGAATCTGCGAGTCCTTCTCGCCATGGGTCACCAGGAACGGCACCTTGATGCGATCGAGTACGCCATCCAGATGCACGTTTTCGGCGATGGCCATGAATTCATCCATATCTTTCGCACCCCACACCCAGCACACGTGCGCCCAATAGTGCGGTACAGGGAAGCTGCCTTCTTTTTCCAGGCGACGTTTTTGTACATCGCGCCAGTCATGGTTTGCGCCCCACACCACGCCGCAGGCAAACCGTGGTTCAAACGCCACCGCACGCGGGCAGTAATAGCCGCCGAGAGAGACGCCTTCCAGGCCAATACGCTTGGCATCCACGTCGCTTCGGGTTTCCAGCCAGTCGACCACGCGGCTGGCCCAATGCTCGCTGTCGAAACGCGCAATCAGGTTATGCAGGCGCAGCGCTTCACCTGTGCCAGGCTGGTCGATGATCAAGGATGAAATACCGCGTTTCGCCAACCAGGCCGGCAGGCCGACGCGGTATTTCATTTCCTTGGTCGAATCCAGTCCATTGACCTGCACCAGGATCGGAGCCGGACCGGTCACACCCTCGGCACGCACCAGCAGGCCGGAAATATGTTTGCCCTCGTAGGGGATTTCAACGCGCTCGCAGTTCTCGCGCGACAACTCGATGCCGCGTTTGAAGGTCTGTAAAAAGCGCTGGTACAGCTCAGTCCGGCCCGGTGCGCCGTGGGCCTGCAAACGTTCGCAGGTGAGGTAATAAGTGGCGGCGCGGTTGTACTTTTCGCCTGCGGACAGCAGCCGACCATTACCTTCGTCTTCCTCAGCCAGGCCACAGAGTTTGTCGGCCATCTTCGCCCAGGTTTCTCGGAACGCTTTGGTGCCAGCCGCGTCGGGTTGCTGGGCGGCTTCCTGCAACGGCGCGCACATCTCTTCGATTTCGCCCATGCGGGCGCCCATCTCGATGGCCAGGTCGACAGAAAGATTCCACACATAATTGGTTGGAAAGTAACGGAACATAATTGTTGTTGTCCTTGTGATTGCCTTGACGTTCACAAGGCACGTTAAGGACGCGCCGACTAATGCGCCAATCGTGACTCGGGATGGGAGGTATCGCGACGGGCGATAGGAGGATTCTCCAGGTGCTGGATAAATTCGCTGATGCGTTCGCGCAGCCAGCGGTGCATCGGGTCGCCCTCGACGCTGCGGTGCCAGAGCATGACCTCGCGCATGACAGGGATTTTCACCGGTGGATTGAGGATGCGCAACGGCAGATGCTCGGCGTATAACCGCGCCAGACGCTGGTGCATGGTGGCGATGCGCTGGGTGCCGACGACCAGTTGCGGCAGGGTGTTGAAATCGTTGGTGATGACCTCGAGACGGCGGTTGAACCCATACTGGTTCATGAACCACTCTTCGATGCTCAAGTGCCGGCTGCGACCAAAACCGACGGAAACATGGCCCATATCCATGTATTGCTCCAGGGTCAGGCTGTCGCCGACCTGGGTATTGCCGTCCCACACCACGCAGACGTGGTCCTCTTCGAACAGCAGCTTGTGGGGGTGGCCGTCGATGATGTACCGCTCAGGCACGATCATCAGGTCAACCTCACCGCGAATCAGCAACTCACCGGAGTTGTCGCTAGGGCCGAGCATCTCGAAGGTGATGTTGGGCGCTTCCTGATGGATCTTCTGAATCACCTGGGCAAACAGCACGCTGATCAGGTAATCCGAGGTCACCAGGCGAAAGTGACGTTTGCTGGTGGCGGGGTCGAACACGGGCTTGGCGGTAATCGACGACTTGATCGTCAGCAGCACTTCGCGGATCGGCGTGGCGAGCTCCGTGGCATAGGGCGTGGGTTGCATTTTGCGGCCGACCTGCACCAGCAGTTCGTCTTCGAAGTAGGTCCGCAGGCGTCCCAACACACCGCTGGTGGCGGACTGCGTCATGTGCAGGCGTTCGGCGGCGCGGGTGATGTTCTGTTCTTCGAGCAGCACATCGAGTGCGACCAACAGGTTCAGATCCAGGTGGTTAAAACGCATCAGGCATGTCCGTTTTGTATTTATTTTTGCGATACATTCGGATGAATACATCACCGCGTCAAGCCTCCCGCTGTTTCTTTTCCTCTCCCCAAAAACCCGTTACCCGAGATTTTCAGGTATCGCGTTTTCTAATAGGTCACATCCCGACACACGATTAGTCAGCTGCCAAACCGCCCGGCACTCTTCGCAGCAGTCGGCGCCCTTGCCGACACCACCACCGGACATCCCGCGTCGCTGATGGGCTATCGAGCCTGAGGCAGGCGCGTCCGGATACTAATTTCAATGGAGTGGTAGCCATGAACATCCTTGGCCTTGATGCCCTGATCTTTGGCGTCGATGACATCCAAGCCTGTACCGATTGCTTGCGTGATTACGGCCTTGCCCCTGTCGATGTCGACAGCAACGGCGGGCGTTTTGAAGCACTGGACGGCACCGCCGTGATTATTCGCCGAGCGGACGATCCAGATTTGCCGGCGGCCATTGGTCCGGCACCGTCGATTCGCGAAACCGTTTATGGCGTCGCCAACGCGGCTGATCTCGATGCTATCGAGGATGAATTGGCGCGAGATCGCCAGGTCAGCCGTGACGACAACGGCGTGGTGCACAGTGTCGACGACATGGGGTTTGCAATCGCCTTTCAGGTCACTGTCCGCAAGTCCTATAACGCGCCGGACGACCTGACCAACGCCGCCGGCCATGCGCCACAGCGTCCGCTTAACCAGCCGGGCATCACCCTGGAAATGAATGCCACGCCGCGAACCTTGTCGCACGTGGTGTATTTCGTTCCCGATGCAGCCAAGGCTGAAGCGTTCTATGCCGAACGCCTGGGCTTCCGGACAACAGACACCTTTATCGGCGCCGGGCCGTTCATGCGCCCGGCGGGTTCCGATGATCATCATTGCCTGTTCATGATCCAGACCCCACCGCACATGAAGGGCTGCGAACACTTCACCTTCCACATGGGCAGCGGCACCGAAGTGCTGTTGGCGGGCACGCGCTTCGAGCAAAAAGGCTGGACCAGTTTCTGGGGTCCTGGCCGCCATCTCTTTGGTTCCAACTGGTTCTGGTACTTCAACAGTCCGCTGGGCTGCCACATCGAATACGACGCCGACATGGACAAGCACGATGACGCCTGGGAGGCCCGCCGTGCGCCACTGTCGGCGGATAACTCGCAGTTGTTCCTGTTCAATTCGAAAGAAAAATGGGCACCGGGCGGCCCGCCACCCAAGCACGGCTGAGTGCGGGCGTTGACCATGACCCACAGCGATTTTTTCCTGTGCCGGATGGACGAGTTGGCAGAAGGGCAGGCGCGCGGTTTCGATCCGTTGCAGCGCGGCAAGGACAGTGTTTTTGCCCTGGTGCACGAGGGGCAGGTGCGGATTTATCGCAACAGCTGCCCGCATCTGGACGTGCGCCTGGAGTACCGCAAGGACCGGTTTTTGTCGGCTGACGGCCAGTTGATCGTCTGTTACGCCCACGGTGCGCAGTTTCTCCCGAGCACCGGTGAATGTGTCTACGGCCCGTGTCTGGGCCAGCGTCTGGACGCGTTGCCATGGCGTTTGGAGGAGGGCTGGCTGGTGCTCGAAATGCCTGGGTCTACCGCGTTGTCCGGGTCGGTTGAGGTATCGCGTTTGGCGATACATCGCATCCCTACTCGCGATTAGTCAAATCCCTGCTTTGACGGGAATCTGGACCTAACGACGTAGCGCCCGACGCTGCATCGATTCACAAGAATAAAAGTGAGTAAGCCATGAGTGCAGTGAACAAAGTTCTGATCGTGGGCGGTGGTATTGGCGGCTTGTGTGCGGCCATCGCACTGCGGCGCAAAGGCATTGAAGTCGATTTGATCGAGCTCAAGTCAGAGTGGACGGTTTACGGCGTCGGCATCATCCAGCAGAGCAACGTGGTCCGTGAGATGGCCAAGCTGGGCGTGCTCGATGGTTATCTTGATGCGGCGTATGCCTTTGAAGACGTCGCCATCTATGGCCCGGCCGGCCAGCAACTGGCGCGCATCCCGGGTCAGCGACTGGCAGGGCCTGCGTATCCGGCGAACGTTGGCATTTCCCGTTTGGCACTGCATAAAGTGCTCAGCGAAACCGCCCTCGAACTGGGCGCCAACGTACGCCTAGGACTCAGTGTTGAATCCCTGAAAGACCTGGGCGACAGCGTTGAGGTGTTGTTCACCGATGGCAGCAGCGGTGGTTACGACCTGGTGGTGGGTGCCGATGGATTGTTCTCCAAAGTTCGCGACCTGTTGTTTGGCGACACTTACACACCAAGGTTCACTGGCCAGGCGGTGTGGCGCTACAACTTCCCGCGCGATCCGCACATCGATCACCTCGCCAACTACCAGAGCGCCGAGGGCAATGCCGGGCTGGTGCCGTTGGCCGGCGACCTGATGTACATGTTCCTCACCTCCCATGAACCCACCAATCCCTGGATGGACCCTGCGTCCATGGCCGAGCAAATGCGTCAGCGCTTGCAAGGCTTTACCGGCCTGATCGGCGAACTGCGTGAACAAATCACCGACAGCAGTCAGGTGGTTTACAAGCCGATGGAAGTGGTTTTCGTCGACGAGCCTTGGTATCGCGGTCGCGTTCTGTTGATCGGTGATGCGGCCCATGCCACCACGCCGCACCTTGGCCAGGGGGCCGGCATGGCGATTGAAGATGCCATCGTGCTCAGTGAAGAGCTGACCCGTGAAGGCAGTATTGAGCAACAGCTCAAGTGCTTCATGGAACGCCGTTTCGAGCGCTGCAAATTCATCAGCGAAAGCTCGGTGCTGGCTGGCGACAAAGAGATGCAGCACGACCGGGACTTCGACCGCATTGGTTTGGTCAAGCAGATGCTCGCACGCACCGCCGAGCCTATCTGACCCAACGCATCCACAGCAGTTACCACTATAAAAACAAGAGGTTAACGCGATGGTTAGTTCCACGACTGCGACGCTTGCGCGTCGCCCGGTCAGCATGTCTGCACCCTTTGGTTTCAGTTTGGCCGCGGCGTTGGTGCTGTGCAGCCAGGCTGCCCATGCCTTCCAAGTGGATACCGGCAATCCGGATTTCAGCCTGCGTTGGGATAACACGGTCAAGTACAGCGCCGCATGGCGCGCCCAGAATCCCAGCAGCAAATTGACTGAAGGGCAGGTATCACTCAATCAGGACGATGGTGATCGGGCTTTCAAAAAGGGCCTGATCTCCAACCGCACGGACATCCTTTCCGAACTGGATATGTCCTTCAAAAACGTCGGCGCCCGCCTCAGTGGCGCTGCCTGGTACGACACCGCCTATCAGCAGGACAACGACAACACAGATCCGTCACGCGCCAACGCACGTTCAGTGGCCTATGACGAATTCACCGATGACACCCGCCACTTGCACGGCGGTGACGGCGAATTGCTTGATGCGTTCGTGTACTGGAACGGCGAGTTGGGCGATCACGCCACGTCATTGCGGGTTGGCCGCCACGGGTTGATCTGGGGCGAGAGCCTGTTTTTCGGTGCCAACGGCATTGCCGGTGGCATGGGGCCGGTGGACGTGGTCAAGGCGCAGTCCGTCCCCAACACCCAGTTCAAGGAAATCACCCGTCCGGTCAATCAACTGTCGGGGACCTTTCAACTGACCGATGCCGTTTCGCTTGGCGCCTTCTACCAACTGGAATGGGAACAGACGCGTCTGCCGGGTGCCGGCAGTTATTTCTCCACCAGCGACACCATCGGTGAAGGCAACGAACGCTTGATCGTGGGGGCTCCTTTCCCAGCGTTCCTCGGTGGCAATCCCAGCAGCCCTGCGGCGTTCTTCCATGGCAATGACAAGGAAGCAAAAAGTTCGGGGCAGGGCGGCCTGCAGTTGAAATACAGCGCTGAGACGGTCGAATACGGCCTTTACGCGATCCAGTACCACGACAAAACCCCGAAGCTGTATCTCAAACCTTCTACGGGGGCGCCGAACTTCAGTACCGGCCAAATCGGGGAGTACTACTGGGTGTACCCGGAAGACATCCAGGCCCTGGGCGCGAGTTTTTCCACCACCGTCGAGGAATACAGCTTCGCCGGTGAAGCCTCGATGCGCTGGAACATGCCACTGGTTTCCAACGGCCAGACCGTCCTGCCTGGCGTTGCAGCCAATAACGATAACGACCCGCTGTACGCCATCGGCCGTACTGCTCACGTCAACCTCAACGTACTGGCCTCGTTCGGGCCGAACTTCATTGCCAATGAGTCGGGACTCGTCGGCGAGATGGCTTGGAACCGGTTGCTTAACGTCACTCAAAACCGTGCCGCCCTGGACCCCAATGCCACCGATGACGGTCTCGGCTTCAAGGTGGTTTACACCCCGACCTACCGCCAGTTTTTCTCCGGCATCGATATCAGCATTCCGGTCGGCGTCAGCTACTTCCCGCTAGGCAAATCCGCTGTGATCAGCGCGTTCGGCCCGGACAACGGCGGCGATATGAACATCGGCATTACCGCCACCTACCTGGACCGCGTTACCGCAGGCCTGACCTACACGCATTACTACGGCGCCGAGGACACCAACCTCAACGGGACCACCCAATTCAACATGAAGCAATCGCTGAAAGACCGGGACTACTTGTCTTTCTCCGTCAAGACCACGTTTTAAGAGGACTTGCGCATGACCCACAATAAAAAGACCGGAGCCTTCAAGCTCAAAGCCCTTTGCTTCGCGCTGCTCGGCAGCCTGGCCATTGGCAGCCAAGTAACACTGGCGGCGACGGCTGAAGACGCGGCGAAACTGTCGAAAAGCCTGACGCCTTTCGGTGCCGAGCGTGCTGGCAACGCTGATGGTTCAATTCCCGCTTGGGACGGTGGTTACACCAAGGTCGATCCCTCCTATAAAGAAGGCGGAAAACGTTCCGATCCGTTCGCCGCGGACAAACCGGTGTTCAGCATCACCTCGAAAAATCTCGCGCAATACGCCGGCAAACTCAGCGATGGCACCAAGGAAATGTTCAAGCGTTTCCCCGACACCTACCGCATCGATGTCTACCCGACCCGGCGCACTGCCGCCGCGCCGCAGTGGGTGTATGACAACACCCTGAAAAACGCCACCCGCGCCAAACTGGTCGACAGCAGTGCCGGTCCCGTACCGCAAGGCGCGTTTGGCGGCATCCCGTTCCCGGTGCCAAGCAATGGCGCTGAAGCCATGTGGAACCATGTGCTGAACTGGCGCGGTACTTCATTGGCGATGCATTTTCGTCATTACCTGATGACCGCCGATGGCAAGCAGGTGATGACCACCGACGGCAAGGCCATCCAGGAGATGCCGTATTACTACCAGGACGGTTCGCCGGAGTCGTTTGCCGGTGACTACTGGCTGTTCCGTCTGCTCAACGTCGGGCCGCCATTGCGCGCGGGCGAGCAGATCCTCGGCCGTACCAACATCAACGGCGACCTGTCCCAGGCGCACGTCTATCTGACCGGTCAACGCCGGGTGCGCAAGCTGCCGAATGCCTGTTGCGATACACCGACACCCGCCACTGCCGGAGTGATGTCGTTCGACGAGCTGAGCGTATTCCAGGGCCGCATGGACCGCTTCAACTGGAAACTGGTGGGCAAGCAGGAGATGTACATCCCCTACAACACCAACAAGGTGCAAACCGCCAGCAAACCTGAAGACCTGTTCCTCGCACACCACATGAACCCGGATTACGTGCGTTGGGAATTGCACCGGGTCTGGGTCGTAGAGGCGGACTTGGCGCCCGGTAAACGTCACCAGTTGCCGAAGGGCCGCTACTACCTCGATGAAGACACCTGGCAAGCCATGCTGGGCGACCGCTGGGACGCCAACGGTCTGTTGGCCAAAACCTTGTGGTCGTTGCCGGCAGTCCTGCCGGACCTGCCAGCACAAGCGCAATTGTCCTCGGGCTTTTATGACCTGACCTCAGGCGCCTGGTTTATCCAGAACGTCTACACCGGTTTGCCAGAGCAGTACGGCATGGTGGATCGCTACAAGGCTTCCGAGTTTTCGCCAGCAGCGATGGCGGGTGCCGGGGTTCGCTGAGTCAGGCCGGGATCGCGGTTTGCAAAGCGCGATCCGGTTTTTAACGGTTATTCGAGGTCGGTAATGAACAGAATCTGTCAGGTGGTTGGTCGGCTGATGTGGCTTATGGCGTTGCCTCTGGCGATGCCGTTGAGCCTGGTGCAGGCCGCAGCGGTGGGCGAGGTACTGAACACCCCGGCGATGCTGGTGCCACAAGCGACGTCCGCGGTGCTGCTGGATCTGGCCCGGGCGGGTTCACGTCTGGTGGCGGTGGGGGAGCGGGGCATCGTGCTGCTCTCCGATGACAACGGCGCAAGCTGGCGCCAAGTCGCCGTGCCGGTTTCGGTTAGCCTTACGGCGGTGCAGTTCGTCGACGCCAACACGGGCTGGGCCGTGGGACATGGCGGTGTCGTCCTGGCCTCCCGCGACGGGGGGGAACACTGGGTCGTGCAACTGGATGGCCTGCGTGCGGCGCAACTTGAGCTGGCGGCCTCCAGCGCGCAACTGCCTTCTGCCAACGATCAGGATGCAGCCGCTGCACGTGTGCAAACGGCTGAACGTTATGTCAGCGAGGGTGCTGACAAGCCGTTTCTTGCCCTGCAGTTCGTGGATGACCAACATGGCGTGATTGTCGGGGCGTACGGTTTGGCCTTTCACACTGACGATGGCGGCACCACCTGGCAATCGATCATGGGGCAAATCGACAACCCGATGGGCGCGCACTTATCCGCTATCGCTCAACAGGGTGAACACTGGTTTTTGGCCGGCGAGCAGGGTTATCTCGCTCGCTCGGACGATGCCGGCAAGTCATTCACTCAGCTGGAAAGCCCCTACACAGGCAGTTTTTTCACCCTGCAATTGCGCGATGACGGCACCTTGCTGGTGGCCGGTCTGAAAGGCAATGCGTTTTCCTCCCGCGACCTGGGCGAGAGCTTCCAGCCAGCGCCCGTGTCGATGCCGGTGTCGTTCAGCGATGCGATCCGCACGGATGACGGCCAGTTGCTGCTGGTCAATCAAACCGGCGCCTTGTTTCGCACCAACAGCCAACCCGATGCGTTGCTCCAACCCTATGGCAAACCGCTCGGCAAGCCCGTTTCCAGTGTTATTCAGGCCGCCGATGGCAGCCTGACGCTGGCGGGTTTCACTGGGTTGACGCGCGTTTCGCCGTCAATCGCTACCGCTCCGGAGTGAGGTTATGAAGTCTTTCGACAACGCCACGCAAAGTCTGGCGAATTTCGATCCACGCTCCGGTTCGGTGGTGGAACGTACGCTGTTCAATCACCGCCTGTGGGTGCTGCTGGTGTGTGTGCTGACAACCCTGGTCCTGGGTTATCAAGCCACCCGCATTGAGCTCAATGCCAGTTTTGAAAAAATGATCCCCACACAACAGCCGTACATTGCCAACTACCTAGAGCACCAGAAACAGCTCACCGGTTTAGGCAATGCCCTGCGTATTGTGGTGGCCAACCGACAAGGCAGCATCTACGACGCCGAGTACCTGAAAACCCTACAGGCCATGAGTGACCAACTCTACTTGCTGCCGGGTGTCGACCGGGCTTACATGAAGTCACTATGGACACCCGCCACCCGCTGGGTCGCAGTGACCGAAGACGGCCTTGATGGCGGTCCGGTGATACCCGATGACTACAGCGGCACCGCCGCCAACCTCGATGCGCTGCGCCGCAATGTGCAACGCTCCAATGAACTCGGTCAGTTGGTGGCGTTCGACCAGACTTCCAGCATCATTTACGTACCGTTGCTGGCAACCACTTCTGATGGCAAGGCGCTTGATTACGCGGTCCTGTCCGAACAGCTGGAGACGCTGCGCAGCACCCATCAAAGCGCAAAAATCGACATTCACATCACCGGTTTCGCGAAAAAAGTCGGCGACCTGATAGCCGGCCTGAAACAGATCCTGCTGTTCTTTGCCGTCGCGATCCTGATCACCACCGCCGTCCTTTATTGGTACACCCGTTGCCTGCGCAGCACCGTGCTGGTGGTGTTGTGCTCGCTGGTCGCGGTGGTGTGGCAACTCGGTTTGCTGCCCTTGCTGGACTACCAACTGGACCCGTATTCAGTGCTCGTGCCGTTTCTGGTATTTGCCATTGGCATGAGCCACGGCGCACAGAAGATGAACGGCATCATGCAAGACATCGGTCGTGGCATGCACCGGGTGGTGGCTGCACGCTTCACCTTTCGGCGTTTGTTCCTCGCCGGGCTGACGGCGCTGCTGTGTGATGCCGTGGGTTTTGCGGTGCTGATGCTGATCAAGATCCAGGTCATCCAGGACCTCGCAGTGATCGCCAGCATTGGCGTCGCGGTGTTGATCTTCACCAACTTGATCCTGCTGCCGGTGTTGCTCTCCTATGTCGGTGTTTCACCGCGTGCGGCTCAACTAAGCCTGAAGAGCGAACAGGCCGAGCAATCTGGTCAGGTGCGTCATGGGTTCTGGCGCTTTCTTGACCTGTTCACCCATCGTCGCTGGGCCAGCCTGTGCATCGCCATCAGCCTCGCGTTGGCGGTTGTCGGTTTCCTGGTGAGCCTGCAACTGAAAATCGGCGACCTCGATGCCGGTGCGCCGGAACTGCGTGCGGACTCGCGCTACAACCAGGACGATGCTTTTCTGACTCGTCACTACGGTGCCAGCAGTGACCTGTTTGCGGTCATGGTGAAAACGCCGGCCAGCAGTTGTGCGCGCTACGACATCCTCGCCAAGGTCGACGCCCTGGACTGGCAACTACGCGCTTTGCCGGGTGTGGATTCGACCAACTCGCTGGCGTTGCTGAACCGTCGCATGCTGGTAGGCCTCAGTGAAGGCAACCCGAAGTGGTACGAGCTACAGAACAACCAGGCGATGCTCAACATGATCACCGCCAGTGCGCCGCGCGGGTTGTACAACGAAGACTGCAGCCTGTTGACCTTGTATGCCTACCTCACCGACCACAAGGCCGAGACCCTGACCCGGCTGGTCGACCACGTGGAAAAATTTGCCGCCGAGAATAATACCGATGAGGTGCAGTTCCTTCTGGCGGCCGGTAACGCCGGTATCGAAGCGGCGACCAATATCGTGGTCAAACAAGCCAACCGCGAGATGCTCATCTGGGTCTACGGCGCGGTGATTGTGCTGTGCCTGATCACTTTCCGCTCCTGGCGCGCGACGCTCTGTGCGGTCATTCCTCTGATGCTGACGTCCATCCTCTGCGAAGCATTGATGGTCTGGCTGAACATGGGGGTCAAAGTCGCCACGCTGCCGGTCATCGCCTTGGGTGTCGGTATCGGTGTCGACTATGCGTTGTACGTGATGAGTATTCTGCTGGGGCATTTGCGCCAAGGGGCGAGTTTGTCCGAAGCGTATTACCGCGCGCTGGTATCCACCGGCAAGGTTGTGATGCTGACCGGTATTACCCTGGCTATCGGCGTGGCGACCTGGACGTTTTCACCCATCAAGTTCCAGGCCGACATGGGTGTGCTGCTGGCCTTCATGTTCATCTGGAACATGGTCGGTGCCTTGGTGTTGCTGCCGGCATTGGCGTACTTCCTGTTACCCGCACGCAGCGCTGCGGCCGATGCGGTTGTAGCGGCAAATGTGCTCAACGTGGCGGTGGGTGACACGCCGGTTGTTGCGAACGTTCACCACCTGCGCATCAAGGATCGCTGCCATGGTCGCTAATTCCTTCGTAGAAAACCCCACTCGACAAGCCGGGTTGCCGCAATCGCTGTTGTTGCTGCTGGGAAGCTGTTTGCCGGTGCTGGGCGCCGTATTGCTCGCCCCGGTGTTGCCTCGGATGCAGGCGCATTTTGCCGATGTGGCCGGCAGCGCCGTGCTGGTCCCCATCGTGCTGACCCTGCCGGCATTGGTGATTGCGCTGCTGGCGCCGTTCGCCGGGCTGATCGCCGACAGGCTGGGGCGCAAACCGTTGCTACTGGCCAGTATGTTGCTGTACGTCCTCTGCGGCGTGCTGCCGCTTTGGCTCGACTCGCTGCAGGCGATCGTGCTCAGCCGTGCGGGTATCGGATTGGCCGAGGCTGGCATCATGACCTGCTGCACCACGCTGATGGGCGACTATTACAGCGGCGCCAAACGTGAACGTTTGTTCGCCTTGCAGATGGTCGCCACCTCGTTGTCGGCGGCGGTGTTTATCGCACTCGGTGGCTTCCTCGGGCAGAACGACTGGCGTACGCCGTTCGCATTGTACGCGGTGGGTTTGATTTTCCTGCCGCTGATGGCCTGGCAATTGTGGGAGCCGCAGGCACGCCCACAGCCGCAGCAAGCAACCCAGGCGGTGCCGACCGGCAAATTTCCATGGCGCGCGCTTACACCCATGTACGTACTGGCGCTGTTGGCAGGTTTAAGCCTGTTTATCGTGCCGGTGCAGGTCGGTTACCTGCTCAACCTGCTGCAGGTGGATGCCCCGCAACAAATCGGTATGACTATGGGCGCCAATCAACTGGGCGTGCTCGTCGGTGCACTGAGTTTTCGATTGTTCAGCGGGATGCGCGGGCAGCACATGCTGCTGATCGCCTATGTGCTGGCGGGCATCGGCGGGTTGTTGATGTCTGACGCCTTCAGCCATGTGCAAGTCGTGGTCGCTGTGACGATCAACGGCCTCGGCATCGGCTTGATGCTGCCGACGCTGATCACCTGGATCATGGCGCAAGTCAATTTCCATCAACGCGGGCGGGCGGCGGGGTGTTTTACCGCCGCCATCTTCGCCGGCGAATTTATCAGCCCCCTGGTGGTTCTGGGCATGACCCATGGTGACGCCACCGCGCTGCCGGGTGCCTTGGCCATTGTGGGTGGGGTGCAACTGTTAGTGGCGGTGTTGTGTCTGGCCGTGCCCCGACTCGGCGGTCTGTTGGACGACGCGAACATTGTTGTCGGTGGCACGTCCATCGGCGACGGAAACTGAACGAGGATTCTCCATGCAAGCGCTTCCTGAATTCAAACGAGTGGTCACCGGTCACGATCAACAGGGTCAGGCCATCGTCGCCAGCAACGGACCGACGCCGAACGTGTTCCCGCTGCTGGCCGTGCCGGGCACGGTGTTCCATGAACTGTGGAACAGCAGCACCAGCCCGGCGTTACTCGACAACGCCAGTGATCCGAGCAGCAAACCTCTACAACTCAGCCCCGGACCACAGGGCAGCGTCATTCGTGTGGTGGATATTCCTCCGGACAGCGTTCAGAACCAGGTCAGCGATGAAAACGCCGCGGCGGTGTTCGCTGAAATAGGCCAGGTCCACGCCGGTACCGGGCAGGGCAGCGCCCGGCATAAATTGATGCACCGCACCGAAACCCTCGACTACGGCATCGTCACCGAGGGTGAAGTGTGGCTGGTGCTGGATGAGGAAGAAGTGCACCTCAAACGCGGTGACGTGGTGGTGCAACGCGGCACCAACCACGCCTGGAGCAACCGCACCGAAGCGATGGCGCGCATGGTCTTCATCCTTCTCGACGGGCGCTTCGCTGACGAGTTGAACCGTGAACAAGGAGCATCGGTATGAAACTCGCCACCCTGAAGAACGGTAGTCGTGATGGCAGGCTCGTAGTCGTTTCGCGAGATCTGGCGTGGGCCGTGGATGCCGGTTCCGTGGCGCCCACCTTGCAACAGGCGATTGAGAACTGGAGTGGCGTGGAGCCGCGCTTGCAGGCCCTTGCCAGCAAACTGAATGCGGGCGAAGCGGTGGATGCCTTTGCCTTTGACCCCGCTCAGGCCATGGCGCCATTGCCGCGTGCTTATCAGTGGTGCGACGGCTCGGCGTTCCTCAGCCACGGTGCGCTGATGCAGAAAGCGTTCAACCTTGATCCTATCGACGGCGTCGAACACACACCGCTGATGTACCAGGGCGCCGGTGACGATTTCATTGGCGCCCGCGACGATATCGCGCTGCCAAGCGAAAGCCAGGGCATCGACTTTGAAGGCGAGTTTGTGGTGCTGGTGGATGACGTGCCCATGGGGTGCGCCGCCGAACAGGCGCTGCAACACATCAAGCTGATTCTGCAAATCAATGACGTCAGTTTGCGCGCCCTGGCCCCACGGGAAATGCACACAGGCTTTGGATTTTTGCAGGCCAAACCCTCATCCAGCTTCGCCCCGCTGGCCATCACGCCGGACGAACTGGGTGATGCCTGGCGTGACGGACGCGTGCATTTATCCCTGGAGGTGCACTGGAATGGCCAATGGTTTGGTCATCCGCACGGCGGGCAGATGAACTTCAGTTTTGGCCAGTTGATCGCCCATGCCGCCCTGACTCGCAAGTTGGGCGCGGGCACGTTGATCGGCTCCGGCACGGTTTCCAACGCCGAACGCAGTGTGGGTTCGGCCTGCATCGCCGAGCGTCGAGCGATTGAAATGATCGAGCAGGGTACGGCGCAAACCGGCTTCATGCGCTTTGGTGACCGCGTGCACATGGATGTTCAGGGCGGCGACGGCCAGTCGCTGTTCGGTGCAATCGATCAACGTGTGGTTCAGGCTCGGGACTGAGGAGCGGCACATGCGAGTATTGATTACCGGTGCCAATGGTTTTGTGGGGCGTGAATTGGTGCGTTGCCTGCTGGCGCGGGGCAGCTTGCGCAGTCGCGTCATCGACGCATTGTTGGTGCTGGATACCGGCCTGCAAGGAATGCCGGAGGACCCGCGTTTGCGCCGTCATTACGGCAGCATTACCGATGTGGCCTTGATGCGCCGGGTGTTGGCCGACGGCATTGATGTGGTGTTCCATCTGGTCAGTATCCCCGGTGGCGCCGCCGAAGAGCAGTACGAACTGGGATATCAGGTCAACCTGTTGGCCAGCCTCGAACTGCTCAACCAATTGCGCAATAAAGCGTTGCCGCCGGTGCTGGTGTACGCCAGCAGCGTGGCGGTGTACGGCGGCCATTTACCGGAAAAAATGAACGAGCAAGCCGAGCTGCGTCCGCAACTGTCTTATGGCACGCACAAAGCCATGGTCGAGAGTGCGATTATCGACCTCGCCCGGCGTGGGGAAGTCGACGGCCGCGTGCTGCGTCTGCCGGGCATCGTTGCCCGCCCGCGTGAACCCAATGGCTTGCGCTCGGCATTCATGAGCGATTTGTTGTGGGCATTTGCCGAGGGCGACACCTATCGTTGTCCGGTCTCTGCGCAAGCAACAGCGTGGTGGATGTCGGCGCGCTGCTGTGTGAACAACCTGATTCACGCTGCCGAACTCAATAGCAGCGAAGGGGAGTCGCAACGTGTATGGCAGTTGCCGGTGCTGCATCTGTCCATTGCCCAAGTGGTGGACGCATTGGCGGCGAGTTATGGCCAGGAACGTCGCAGCCTGATCAGCTATGACGCCGACATCCAGCTGGAAGCGTTGTTCGGGCGCATGCCGCCCTTGAAAACCCCGCAGGCGCGTGCCGCCGGTTTCAGCCATGACGGCAACGCTGCCACGCTCATCCGTAATGCCCTTAACCCCGCCACCCCACGTCACTTGTCGCTCAGCGGAGATACGATTCATGTCGCAGCCCATCAAGTCTAAACGTCGTCTTGTGGACCTCTCGGTCACCCTCGACAACAACCCCTACACGGACCCACCTCCGTTGTTGCCGAAAATTGATTACATGGATCACCAGCAAGGCTGGCCGGAGATGGCGGCAATGTTCCCGGGGTTGCAACTCGATCAGATGCCAGGCAACGAATCCTGGGCTGCGGAGCGGCTGCACATCACCACCCACAGCGGAACGCACATGGATGCGCCCTGGCACTACGCCTCGACCACTGATGGCGGTCAGCCGGCGTTTGGCATCGACGAGTTGCCGCTGGATTGGTGTCTGCAACCGGGCGTGAAACTGGACTTTCGGCACATGGCGGACGGGCACGTGGTCACCGCCGATGAAATCGAAGCCGAGCTGGCGAGAATTGGCCATGAGTTGCAGCCGCTGGACATCGTGCTGATCAACACTCGTGCCGGCGCGATATTTGGTCAACCGGGTTACCTCGATGCCGGCGTCGGAATTGGCCGTGAAGCCACCTTGTATTTGCTGGAGCGCGGGGTGCGTGTCGTGGGCACCGACGCCTGGAGTTGGGACGCACCGTTCAAGTACACCCGCGAGCGTTTTGCCGCTGACGGCGATGCTTCCATTATTTGGGAGGGGCACAAAGCCGGGCGCGATATCGGTTATGGGCAAATGGAAAAGCTCGCCAACCTTGAAGCGCTGCCGGCCAGCGGGTTCGTGGTGTCGTGTTTCCCTTACAAGATCAAGCACGCGTCGGCTGGGTTTGTTCGGGCGGTGGCGATATTCGAAGAATAAGCACCGCGCCGGGCGCGTATCAAAATCCATGGTCTTCGATCAAACACAATAAGAGAGAAAACATGCCTCTTTTGCGCATGCCCCTGACGTTATTGTTGGGCGCACTGACACTCGGTAGCAGCCTGGCCATGGCGGCCAGTGCTGATGCGAAGCAACCGAATATCTTGCTGATTCTGGCCGACGACCTGGGGTATTCCGACCTGGGAAGTTTTGGCGGTGAAATCAACACACCGACGCTGGATGAACTCGCCCATCAAGGCTTGCAGTTCACCAGCATGTACGCGGCACCCACCTGTTCGATCACGCGTTCCATGCTGATGTCGGGCACCGACAACCATCTCGCCGGGCTTGGCACCATGGCTGAAGCCTTGCAACCGTTTCAACGGGGTAAGCCGGGGTATGAGGGTTACCTGAATCAACGTTCTTACTCCATTGCCGAGTTGCTGAAGGAGGGCGGTTACAACACCCTTATGGTCGGTAAATGGCACCTGGGGCTGGAGGCGGACCAGGGGCCGGATCAACGCGGGTTTGAGCAGTCTTTTACACTGCTGGAGGGCGGGGCTGCGCACTTCAAACCCTCGAACATCGACCCGACAAAAATCGAGCAGGTGCACTATCGCGAAAATGGCAAAGCGGTGGAAGTGCCGGAGAATTTCTACTCCACCGACTTCTACACCGACAAGCTGATCAGCTACCTGCAGAACAGCCAAAAGGACGGCAAGCCGTTTTTTGCCTACGCTGCTTACACCTCCCCGCACTGGCCCTTGCAGGCACCCAAGGAATACCGGGATAAGTACAAAGGGCGGTTTGATCAGGGGTATGACAGCGTACGTTTGGCGCGTATCGAACGGATGAAAAGTCTTGGTCTTATGGCGAACGACGCCCAGCCGGCGAACCCGCTCCCGGTGAATCCAAAACTGCCAGGCTGGCAGCAGCTGAGTCCGGAACAGCAACGCATTGAGGCGCGGAAGATGGAAATCTACGCGGCCATGGTCGATAACCTCGACCATAACATTGGCCGAGTAGTGGATTACCTGCGCCGCAGCGGGCAATACGACAACACGTTGATCGTATTTATGTCGGACAACGGCGCGGCAGGCGAGAACCACACGCAGTTCTATCCGGCCGGGGCGCGCACCGATAACAGCTACGCCAACCTCGGTCAGCCAGGGTCCCAAATCGACTACGGATTGCGCTGGGCAGAGGTCAGCGCCGCACCGTTCCATTTGTTCAAAGGCACCACGGCCGAAGGTGGCATTAGCGTTCCGGCGATCATCCAGCTGCCCAAGACACTGCGGCGTCAGGGTGTAGAGCGTGGTATAGCGCGGGTTGATGACCTGGCGCCAACCTTCCTTGATCTGGCGGGAATCGCTTTGCCGAGCGAGGCGCGAACAGACGTAAGCAAACACCCCATTACAGGTAAATCAATGCGGCTGATGCTCGCCGGTGAGGGTAGCCCGCACAGTCAGGACAACCTCGCCGGTGAACTGTTCGGCAATGCTTATTACCGGGAGGGAAACCTGAAACTGTTGGGCATCCGCCCGCAAACAGGGTTTGGCGGCGACGCGCAGCCGCCACAATGGCAGTTGTTTGATGTGGCGCAGGACCGCGGCGAAAGCACAGACCTGGCTGCCGCCCGACCAGAGACAGTGCAGCGCCTGAAGGCCGCATGGTTGCGGTATGCCGAGCAGGTCGGTGTGGTGTTTGCAGCGCATTAACTTGGGTGCTCGTCGGTGATGAAGTGTTCTGTACTTCTGTGTAGAAAGGGCCCGCAAGCAGAATATCTCTTCGTGAATAGTGGCAATATGCCCTAGAATCATTTTGTATCCAGTTGTGCACAGGAAGCGTTGATATCGCCGCGGCACAGAGGACATTGTGTGTGGCTTCTGTGCCTGCAAAAGCCTGTGATCAACTCGCACGTTGGTAAAACAAGTATCAGACAGGGACGAAACGCAATGGGGAACAAGGATCCTAAGGGCTGTTGCGCCATTCCTGGTAAGGATGGCGCTACGCGCATTGGAAGTCAGGATGATGAATAAGCGGCGCAGATCCTTATTGGGGTTCGTTGTTTTGGCGGTCGGCCTGGTGGGTTTTTCGGCTGTGCTGTTGCTCAATTCCGAGACGCAGCGCAGAGAGACGCGATTCTTGGAATACGTGCAGAACATTTCCGGCATTGTGCGCAATCAACTGGATACCAATGAAGCGGTGTTGGCGGGTTTCTCGGCATTTCTTCAGGCCGTCGACCAGAGTGATACGCAAGCTGCGGCGCGTTACGCGGCAGCCGTTTTATCCGCCTATCCCCACATCTATATGCTGGAGGCGGCGAGGGCGGTCCCCATCGCCGAGCAGGCGGCTTTTGAAGACCTGTTACGCCGCACCTGGCGGCCAGACTTTGAACTCAAGGATTTCCCCAGCCTCGCTCAGCAACCTGCCCAACATCAGGCCTATCTCAACGAGACCTGGCCTGTCTTGTTTATGTATCCGGCACTTGCGGAGTCCAGTTCGATCTATGGCGTCAGGCTCGAAACCGTCCCCCATCTCTCCTATGCGCTGGCTCGAACCCAAAATAATCTGAAGCCTGTCGTATCACCTGTTTTCTCAATGTATGAAGGTGGCAACGCTTACATTCTGATGCAGTCAGTCAGCCGCCCTGAACAAGCGCAAGAAAACGCCCGGCCGAACTTTTTTGGTAGCACGATGGTGTCGTTGCTATTGCTCAAGACGGGCTCGTTGCTGGATGCAGTGCAGCAGGCGAACCTGGATCCTCTGGTTCACATCAGCGCTGCCCTGAAAACCACCGCAGGATCTGAAAGCAATGTGTTTTCAACGCAGACCGAGGAAGCCGGTTTCCTGGATCGCCTATTCTTTCCACGTCTGGTTGAGCGGGTCGAAATCAGCAGCGCTTCACAACCCATGACATTATTGTTTGAGCGTCAGTTGCGCTTAGGGGACGTTCTAACTTCGGAGACATTGGTGATTCTCGCGGTTCTGGCTGCTGCACTCGTGCTCATGCCATTGGTATTGATTCGTCATTTCAAGGCCATCGAACGGGCAGAGGTCGAACACCAACGCTCGACTTATCTGGCAACCCATGACGTGCTCACCCAATTACCTAACCGCTACCTCTTTGCCGATCGCTTTGGACAGGCCTTTTCGGATTGGGAAGCGTACGGGGTGTCGTTTGCCGTGCTGTTGATCGACCTGGATCACTTCAAGGAGATCAACGACAAGCACGGCCATGAGGTCGGGGACCAGGTTCTTCGGGCAGTCGCCAATCGCATGCTTCATGCCACTCGTTCGAGTGACACCGTCGCTCGCTACGGCGGAGATGAGTTCGTGGTTCTGATTGCGAATTTGACCGACACAGAATCTGCTGAAATCAAGGCTGAGAGAATGCTGGAAGCCATTGCGCAACCGGTTGCAACCACTGCGGGAGAGCTCACCCTCTCGTGCAGTATCGGCGTTTCGTTGTGCCCCCTGCATGGCCAGAGCCTTGATACGTTGCTCAAAGCGGCGGATCAGGCCATGTATGGCGTCAAGCAACTCGGGCGAAAGGGCGTTGCGTTGACTGAAGTTCGAAGCTTCGGTGAGTAACGCAAGTCGTCTCATGGCTCTACAAGGGCGCGCTTCAGAAGTTTTCAGCGTTTTTCAGCGCCCAGCGGGGTGTGGCTCGGTGCATTTCAGAGCAGGCCTGTCGTTGGCGTGTATTACTGCGGTCTCTTGGCAGAGGCGATGAGCATAGGCCGATTCCCTGCCTTGCTTATAAGGTCATGCCCGCGTGGTAGCGTCCGGAAAACCATAAAAATGAAAGCGGCCAACCGTCCGAAAATTATCCATTGTTTGCTGATTGCGATAGCTGCAACGTTCGCGGGTCTGCTGTATTCCTACATCGGCATCAAACAAGCGGCGCACGATGCGCAAGAAATCAGCGAGAAGCGCTACCAATCTTATTTACTCGCTGATGAACTGCGTCACAGTTCCGATAGTTTGACGCGCCTGGCTCGTACCTACGTGGTGACGGCGAACCCGGAATATGAGCGCGAGTACCTGAAGATCATTGATATTCGCAACGGCAAAGCGCCGCGCCCGCAAGACTATCACCGTATTTACTGGACTTTTGTTGCAGGTGGCAATGCGCAACCTCGTCCCGATGGGGAACCGGTCGCGTTGCAAACGCTGATGAAGCAGGTAGGGTTTTCGGAGGCGGAGTTTGACAAGCTGAAAGAGGCGAAGGCCAACTCCGACGGTCTGACCAAGCTTGAAGTCGAGGCAATGAACGCGGTCAAGGGCCGGTTTGCTGATGACCAAGGCAATTACACGGTGAATGCCGAGCCCGATCTCGTCCGGGCCCGGACACTGCTGTATAGCCCGCAATACCATGTCTACAAGGCACGGGTCATGGCGCCGGTGGACGATTTTTTTGAGTTGGTGGATGTTCGCACCGCGCAGGAAGTGATCCTGGCGAACCACAAGCTCAATGTCGCACAGAACTTGTTCGTGGCGATTTTGCTGATGCTGATCGCTGAGTTCGGCTTGCTGATTTACTGTGGGCGCAGGCAGATCCTGGAACTGTTGGGAGGCGCTCCTGCCGAGCTCAATCGGGTATTGAACGAGCTTGCTACCGGTAATCTGGAGGTATCGATTCCAGATGCGCCTCAGGACAGTGCCCTGGGCCGCGTGCGGGTGATGGCCGACAAGTTAAGGGCGCTGATCGAAACAACGACCAAGACCAGTGAGCAATTACGTTGTGTTTTGATTCAAATCCAGGAAAAGAATCGTCAACTTCAGATCGCCGACCAACACAAAAGCGACTTCGTGGCCAACATGAGCCATGAGATTCGCACACCGATGAACGTGATCATCGGCATGAGCTATCTGGCGTTGAAAACCGACTTGAACCCGCGCCAACGAGACTACATCGACAAGATCCAGCAATCTGGCAAGCATTTGCTGGGCATCGTCAACGACGTGCTCGACTTTTCCAAGATCGAAGCCGGCATGCTGAATATCGAACAGACCGAGTTCACCCTTGAGCAACTGCTCGATAACGTGGTGAACCTGGTCGGTACGCGGGCGTCGCAGCGCAACCTGGCATTGATCCTTGATGTGGCCAGCGACGTCCCGACCACGCTGATGGGCGATCCGCTACGCATGGGGCAAGTCCTGGTCAATTTTGCCGGTAACGCGATCAAGTTCACCGAACAGGGCGAGATCTCAATCGTTGTTCGTTTACATGAGTGCCGAGAGTCCGATGCGCTGCTGTATTTTGCGGTCAAGGACACCGGCATCGGTCTGTCTGAAGAGCAAATGGGGCGCCTGTTCCAAAGCTTTCAGCAAGCCGATACTTCGACGACCCGCCAATACGGCGGCACCGGCCTTGGCCTGGCAATTGCCAAGAAGCTGGCCGAATTGATGGGCGGCGCGGTCGGCGTGGAAAGCGTTGTTGGCCAGGGCTCGACCTTCTGGTTTACCGCTCGGGTCGGGATCGTGCCAGTTGCGCCCCAAAAACTGCAATGCCACACCCCGAACAGTAGCCGGATGCTGGCGAGGGATGACGATAACAGCGCCCATCAAAGCTTTGCGCCGGAGATTCCCGAGGCGTGCATCATGGCGGCCATTTTCGGGGCGCGTGTACTGTTGGTCGAAGACAACGCACTGAACCAGCAGTTGGCGAGCGAACTGCTGCGTGATGCCGGATTAGTGGTTGATATTGCTGAAAATGGGCTCGTTGCCATCAGTCGGATGCAAACGGTCGACTACGACTTGGTGCTGATGGACATGCACATGCCGGTACTCGATGGCGTGAGCGCGACGCGAGCCATTCGTGCCTTGCCAGGCAAGCGTGATCTGCCCATCGTTGCCATGACCGCCAACGCCATGCTGGCCGATCGCGAACGCTGCAGGGAGGCAGGCATGGTGGATTTTGTCGTCAAACCTATCGACCCGGACACACTGTTCCGTACGCTGCTGCGTTGGATCAAGCCTACCGGCGCAACGCGTGAAGCTGCAGGCATTCAAACGGCCGATATCACCCCCGGTGGAGACTTGAGTTTCGCTGGCGTGGACGTTGACGTGGCGGCCGGGCTACGCCGGGTGCTGGGCAAGCACACCCTGTATCTGGATTTGTTGCACAGCTACCTGGCCGGCCAGAGACCTTTGCTCTCGCAGTTGCGCGCAGCGCTGGCGATGGGAAAGCTGGAAAAGGCCGAGCTGTTGGCCCATAGCTGCAAGGGGATGTCAGCGACCATCGGTGCTGACACCATCGCGCAAGCGGCAGATGCATTGGAGCAGGCATTGCGTGCAAACAGGCCACTCGTTGAGCTGCAGGTCTGTCTGCAAGACTTGACCGAACCCCTGGAAGCACTGCTGGGGCAATTACGCGAGAAGTTGCCCTGTGTGGTCGCGGCCGAGCCCATAGCGGTCGACGTTGTCGAGTTGCAGACGATTTGCCGACATCTCGATGCCCTGCTGGGTGACTTCGATGCGCAGGCCGTGCCTTATTTCGCGACACAGGCGGGCGTCCTGCGCGGTGCGTTTGCAGACAGTTTCCAGCCATTGGAGAGCGCGGTGAAACGTTACGATTTTGAGCGGGCGCAGAAATGTCTGAGCGAGGCCTTGCAGGCAAATGGAACAGGCGCAATGACCCGTTAAATACACGCCAACACGCCCTTCGTAACGTCAAAAGCGCATTGTTCAGAAATTTTCAGCGTTTTTCAGCGTCCGACTGATACGGTTCAGCTCATTTCAGAGCAGCTGTGTGGGTGACATGCGTTACTGCATCCACTTGGCAGAAGCGACGGGCGCGCCTTTCCCCGTCGTGCTCGCGCGGCAAAATAAATTGCTCCCGCCTGCTTTACCGAAAGACCCCGTCTCGAGTAAGTCCCGTTGAACAGCTCAACCGCGAAACCCTCCGTACCGGTAGTCGACGATCGCCCGCGCTTTCATCGACTGGACGTTGCAGCCGTCTCTTTGGTTATTCATCTGCTGGCCCTGGCATTGCCGTTGGCATTGCTGCAGATCTACGACCGCATCCTGCCAAGCCAGTCCTACGGCACGGCGGTGTTCCTGGTGCTCGGTGTCGGTATCGCCATCATCCTTGAAGTTATTCTGCGTTACGGCCGCACTGCGCTGTTTGCGCACATCGCCGCGCAATACGAAAGCGAAACAACCACGCGTATTTTCGACCGTCTGCTGAAGGCTGATATCAATGTCGTAGAAGGCATGGGCACCGCCAACGTCATCGACGGTATACGTTCGGTGGCGCAAGTGCGGGATCAGTGGTCTGGCAATGCCGCGGTGGCGCTGTATGAGGTGCCGTTTATTGCCGTTTATATCGGCCTGGTCGCTTACATCGGTGGCTGGCTGGCAGTCATTCCGTTGACATTGTTTGCCGTTGCCCTGGGCATGACGCTGCTGGTCAAGGCCGCCACTGAGCGAACCCTGGGCAACGTCGAAGCCGCCGATAGCCGTCGTCGTAACTTGTTGTGGGCGTCCTTCGCCGGGCTGTCCGAGGTCAAATCCCGCGGCGCCGAGCCCGGTCTCAGCCGCAACTACGCGGTGATGAATGCACGCTACATGGAAGCGTCGGCCCGTCTGGAAATGCTCGTCGCCTGGGTACGTGAGAATGCTGCGCTGTTGGGCCAGTTGTCCACGGTTCTGATCGTGATTTTTGGCGCGATTGACGTGATGAAGGGCGAACTGAGCACTGGCGGACTGACCGCCTGTACGTTGCTCGCTGGACGTTCCATCGGCCCGGCAATGCTCGGGTTAGGCTATCTGGCGCGCCTGGCGCAGGCACGGGAAGCGCAGGCGAAAGTCCAGCACCTGCTTGAACTGCCGGTCGGCGATGCGGTGCTGTATCCACAGAAGCGCGACGAGACCGGGGCATCGCTCATCGTCACTCAAGGGTGTATTGAGCTGCTCAGGGAAAACAACCCCGACTTAACCATCAACATCGCCTCCGGCGAGCTGGTCCACCTGGATGCCGCCGATGCGGCATTGGCGTCAAAACTGCTGGCCATGGTGGCGGGTACCGGGCGCCAACAGGGATTGGAGGTGCGCCTGGATGGTCATTCGGTACTCGAATATTCGGCCGTCAGCCTGCGCCACAGCGTAAGCCTGGTGCCACGTCATCCTGCGTTGGTGGCGGGTTCGATTCTCAACAACCTGACCCTGTTCGACCCGCGGTACAACGAGCGGGCGCGCGATTATGCGGAGGCACTAGGCCTGTTGCCATTTCTCGGCCGTCTGCGCAGTGGCGCATTGACGGAAATCGGAGCCTTGGGCGCCGAACAGTTCGACGAAGGGGTTTACCAGCGCATCGCACTGATTCGGGCGCTGGTGCGTGAGCCCAAGATTTTGTTGCTGGATCATGCTGGCAGCGGTCTGGATCTGGACGGACAAAAACGCCTTGCCGCGTTACTGCAAAACATGGCGGGTCGCCCCACGGTGCTGGTCGCCAGCAACAAGCCGATCATGATTGGTGCGTGCGACCGCAGCATCCACATTGGCAGGAGTCACCCGCATGCAGGCTGAAAATATCAGCTCCATCCTGTCAGACAGGGCAAACAAACTGCAGGTGTTCTGGAGTGAGCGTGCACGGATACAGCGCATCGCCACGCTGCTCGGCGAGGCGCGTCTCGGTGCCTCGGCGATTGCTCGCTGCCTGCCCGCACTTTTGGTGGCGCTGGACTGGTTCGGCGCGCCGCGCAATCTGGTGCCCAGCCTTCCGGCCCAGGGCGCCGGTTTTACCGTAGAAGACCTGCGCACGCTGTTGGCGGACATCGGGTTCCGTTCCGATTACTTGCCCCGTGGCAAACGTGACAACCTGATGGAAAACCTGCCGGTCGGCACCCTGGCAATCACCGGTGAGCAGTGCATGCTCTATCTCGGTCGTCTTGACAATAAAGACTGGTGGCATGACGGCGTGAGCCCGGTCGAGGGCTGGCAGCCGTCGAATGACACCGAGTTGCTGATGATCCAGCGCAAAGCGGGGTTCTTGCCCATCGATGCCCCTCAGCCCGACTGGTTTGCGCGACTGATGGCGAAGGCTCAAAGCGAATTGCTCGGGATCGGGCTGATCAGTCTGGTCACCAATCTCCTGGCGTTGTCGGTGTCGCTGTTCACCATGACGGTCTACAACTCGGTAATTCCCAGTGGCGCCACTGGCACGCTGACCACGCTGGGGTTGGGGGCGATCGTCGCCATCATCTGCGGTTGGGGGCTGCGCCTCGGGCGCGCGACACTGCTAGCGCGCATGGGGGCATGGGCCGGCACAAGCATTGGCACTGCGGCGTTTCGCAAAACCCTCGGTCTGCCCTTGGAGTATTCGTCGCGGCTGGGCCTGAACAACAACCTCAACCGCATGCGCTCCCTGGAAGGCGTGCGTCAGTACCTCAGCGGTGCGGGCGGTGTGGCGCTGGTTGATTATCCGTTCGTGCTGGTGTTCATCGTGGTGATCGCGCTGCTTGGCGGCTGGATTGTTTTCGTGCCGATCATTGGACTGCTGCTGTTCTGGCTCGCGGCCTGGTTGGTACAGCCTTATGTACAGCGTAAGTCCGTTCACGCAAGCCGCGTTGGCAACCGGCTGCTGGAGGAGTATTCCAGCGGTATCCAGCGGCTTCGCTCCCTACAGGGCATTAGTGGCAATCACCACTGGTTGCGGCGTATGCGCGACATGTCCAGCCAGGCCGCAAAGGCCAATCGTGATCTGGCCCTGGCCCAGGCGCTGGTGCAGAGCATCGGCCAGGCTTTGGGGATGTTCACGGTGCTGGGCACCATGGCCGCCGGCATCGCTCTGGTCCTGTCTCAGGGCATGACGGCGGGCGGGTTGATCGCCACGATGATGCTGGTCTGGCACGTCACCACCCCGGCCCAGCAATTCTTTTCCCTTAGCCTGCGCATCAGCCAGATCAAAGAATCACGCCTGCAACTGGAGCGACTGATGCAGTCCGCTGGCGAGGCACAGCACCCGCAGATGTATTCACCGGTCGAACCGCTGTCGCCTCGTATCGCCGTGTACCATTTGTACTATCGCTATACCGCCGAACAGGAGCCTGCGCTCAACGGCATCAGCTTCGAGCTGCAGCCGGGCCAGCGTGTGGTGGTGGTCGGGCCCAATGGCGCTGGTAAGAGCACGCTATTGCAATGTCTGTCCGGCGTGCGCATGCCACAAAGTGGTCGCGTGGTGCTCGACGGGCGGGATATCCGTCAGTTCGACCCGGCGGATTACCGTGTCTGGGTCGGTTTTCATGCGCAGACCCTGCAGAACCTGCCGTTGCCGGTGCGTGACTTCCTCCGGTTGTCCCATCCGTCTGCCAGCGACGAGCGAATCAATGCCTGTTTTGCCCGTGTCGCGGGCGAAACCTGGTGGAGTTTGCTCGGCTGCACGAGCGAAGAGGCGGCGCTGAGCCTGCAGCTCGATCCCTGGCGCGAAGACCCCGATGCCCTGCGTATACGTCATGTGGTGGGCATGGTCGAAGCCGTGCTGGACGATCCACCCCTGCTGTTGCTGGATGACCCGTTGCGCGACGGCGATCCGGTGCTGGACGGCATGTTCAAGCGCTTGCTCGACAGCCTGCGCGGCATCAGCACCGTGGTGATTGCTACGCACCGTGCGGACCTGATCGAAACCGCGGACCTGATCGTGATTCTCGATCAGGGCAAATTGATTCATGTCGGGCCAGTCGCCCCTCAAAGCCAGATACCTGCGGCGCAGGACAGCTTAAAAGGACCGGTTCATGCTTAAGATCGACCCACTTCCAAAAATCATTACCATCACCGGGGCCGACGATCGCGCCAGTGCCAATATTGCCAACCTGCTCAACGATGGCCGAAGTTCGCGGCAATTGCGCCGACTGCTGTTGGCGATTGTTGCCCTGGTGGTGCTGTTCCTGCTCTGGACGCTGCTTGCACAGGTTGATGAGCTGGCCAAAGCGCGTGGGGAGGTTCAGCCGGTGTCGCGGATTCAGCTCGTGCAGTCGAAGGAGGGCGGCATCCTCACTGAGCTGCTGGTCGAGGCGAACGAGCCTGTCAAGGCGGGGCAAGTCATCGCCCGGTTTGCCACGACGGATGTGCAGAAGGATCTCGATCAGGTTAGCGTGCGCCGCTCCGCCCTGCAGATCGATCTCGAACTGTGGGGGGCTGTCATCGAGGGACGTCGGCCGAATTTTTCTCCCTTCGCCGATCAGCCGGTTCTGGTGGCGGAAGCGATCAAGCGTTACCTCAATGAGCTGGCGCTCAACTCCTCACTGGCCGATTCCAAGCGTACCGTCTTAGAGCAGCAGAGGGCGGCACTGAGCGGCGCCCAGGGCGAATTGCCGGCGATGCGCAACCAATTGAACCTGACCCTTGGCGTCCAGGCCCGTTACCAGGATGGCTTCGCCAGGGGAGCGATTTCTGCGGTGCGCATGGCCGAGGCCCAAGAGCATGCGGCGGAGGTCGAACGCAACCTTGCGCAGCTGCATTCGCGCATCACCGAACTGCAAAAGTCCATCGCCGTGGCCCAAGCGGCGCTACAGCAGGTGCTGGACGAGATTGACCAGAAAGCGGGGGCCAAGCGCAGCGAACTGATCGAGAAGATTCATGAGCTGGATGCGGAGATGGTTGCCCTGAAAGACCGCCATGGGCGTACCGATGTGGTGGCGCCAGTCGCCGGCTTTATCAAGCAACTGCCTGATACCCGCGCCGGTGCGGTGATTGCACCCGGCGGCACGGTGGCGGAGTTGGTGCCCAGCGAAGGCGGCGTGGTGATGGAAGTCCTGGTCTCGCCACGGGATATCGGGTTCGTGCGTATCGGGCAAACCACGCTGGTCAAGGTCGATGCCTTCGACTTCAGCCGCTTCGGTTCAGTGTCGGGCAAGGTCAAGCGCATCTCCCCATCGGTGTTTCGCCAGGAGCAGACCGGCGCGACCTTTTACAAGGTGGATATCCAGCTGGACAAGGCCTATGTCGGGAACGACGCGAACCGCCAATTGATCCCCGGCATGACCGGCGAGGCGGATATCGTCACTGGCCGCAAGACGGTGTTCCAGTACCTTGCCAAGCCCGTTTTTCTCGGTGCCGACATGGCATTCCACGAACGCTAGGCGCAGGAGCACAGGGAACAGATCATGGCCAATTATGAAGACGGTTCGACTTCAGGTGTGCGCCCGGGAATGAGCCCGGAAGAAGCCGCCAGACGCTTGCGTGCGCATGAACAGCCACTGGGCAAGCAGGATACCTCTGACGTAAAAAGCCCTCTGGGCTGGACCGAGGACAAGCAAGGGGAAACACTGCCTGGCGAACAGCCTGATGCCGGTGGCGCCTCCGAGCGATCGCCCGCTCGTGCCCTGATGGATTCCATCGCCGAGCAGCCATTGCCCGTACCTGACCTGGTGCCCGTCATTGCGGGGCCGGCATCTGGCCCGAGCGGCTTCGCTGCTGAGGCCGGCTATATATCGAGGCCGGACTTCGTCGATACGGCCCGCGCAGCGGCTTTTGTGGCTGGAGATCTGGACGCAAAAGCGCTGCAGGCTGCCGAGCTGGCACCTGTTGGTGGCGGCGCCAGCGCTCCGCACGCGTTGCACGCTCAAGACGAAAGCATCAACAGCGACAGCAACATCGAAATCGACGATTCGACACCATTGCTGGCGACCGGCGATCTTGCCGGCAGCGTGATCGAGGACACCGAACAACAAGTCAGCGGCCATCTCAGTGCAAGCGGTGGTGAAGGGGGCGTGGCCGTTCAATGGCAGGCGCTGGCGCCGGAAAGTGTCTATGGCAGGTTAGAGGTCGAACCCGATGGCTCCTGGCGTTACACCCCGAACATCACCAGTCCTGCGTTTCAGGGGCTGAACGAAGGTCAGCATGTCATCGAGGAGTTTCTGGTGCGCGCCAGTTCGGGCCATCAGGCGCCCGTCGATCTGCTGATTCGCATCGAGCTGGAAGGCACCAACGACCGCCCGGAAATCACTGAGGCCTCGGTACTCACCGGCAGCCACCGGGAAGACGGGCAGACACTCGTCAGCGGCCGACTTGAGGCCCGCGACGCGGATCAGGACGCCCAGCTGCACTGGCAGGTCGACACCGTGCACGGCCAATATGGTGAGTTGACGCTCGATGCGGCCACCGGTCAGTGGCAGTATCACCTCGACAATGATCGCGGGACGACTCAGGCGCTCGCCGAGGGTGAGGTGGCCACCGAGTATTTCCTCGCCAGTGTGGTCGACGAGTACGGTGCGGCATCCACCGCGCGCCTGACCATCACCATCATCGGGCTCAATGATGACCCGGTCATCGGGCGTGTTGACGCGCTTCACGCGACGCAAGAGGGCGGCATTATTCAGGGGAGAATCCCCGCGACTGATGTCGACACCCTCGACCAGCTCAGTTTCAGCACCACTGCCGATGTGCCGGGCTTCCTCCTGGCAGCGGACGGCAGCTACCGGTTCGATCCGGGCAACACCGCCTACCAATACCTGGCCGAAGGCGAGACACAGCAACTGATCATCGCGGTTACGGTCAGCGATGGCCATGGCGGCACCGCCACGCAGAACCTGGTGATCAATCTCACCGGCACCAATGATCTGCCAGTGCTCAACACCCTCGTTGCGCGCACCGCCACTGAAGGCGACGCGCTGATGACCGGCCAACTTAACGCTACTGACGTGGATAACGGCCACACGCTGACATACGGCACCGCCGCCGAGGTCGACGGTTTTACCCTCAATCCGGATGGCAGCTACCGCTTCGACCCGGCCCACAGCGCCTATCGATCGTTACCCGCCGGGGTTCAGCAAACGCTGGTTATCCCGCTGACAGTCACTGACGAACACGGTGGTTCAGCCACGCAAAATCTGCTCATTGTCGTGACCGGGACCAACCAGGGCGCTGTCATCAGTGGCGTGGTCAGTGGTGCTGTCACCGATGAAAACATTAGCAGCGGCACGGACCTTCTGGAAACGAGCGGGCAACTGACCATCAGCGATCCGGACCGCGGCGAAAGCCGATTCTCGCCGCACAGCGACAGCGACGCACTGACCGGCCAATACGGGGTGCTGACCATCAACGCGACCGGTGCCTGGCATTACGCGGCGGACAGCAAACAGGCTGCGGTGCGGCGACTGGGGCAAGGCGAGACACTGACCGAACACTTCACGATTACCAGCGTCGACGGCACCCAGCAGATGATTGACATCACTCTGACCGGTACCAACGACTTGCCGGTTATGAGCATGACGGCAATCACGGCCCTCGAAGGCGAGGTTGCGATCACCGGCCAGGTGATTGCCACCGACATCGACAATGGCGACGTGCTCACCTATAGCACTCCCGCCACGGTCGACGGTTTCAGCATCGACCCGGACGGCACTTACCATTTCGACCCGAGCCACCCGGCTTATCAAAGCCTGATCGCCGGTGAGACGCAGACTTTGAGCATCCCGCTGACGGTGACCGACAACCACGGCGGCACAGCGACGCAAATCCTTACCATCACCCTGACCGGCTCCAACCAAGGGGCGGTGATTGCCGGGGTGGATAACGGTGCCGTCACAGAAGACCAGGTCACCAGTGACGGTCATTGGCTGGAAACCGGTGGGCAGCTGAGCATCACCGATCCGGATCAGAACCAGTCCGTTTTTGTCGAGCATAGTGGGGCCGGGGTAATCAGCGGGAGCTACGGCCTGTTGACGATTGATGCTTCGGGCGCCTGGCATTACGCGGCGGACAACGACCAGGCGGCGGTGCAGCAGTTGGGGCAGGGCGACACGCTGACCGATCACTTCACCATCACAAGTGTCGACGGCACAAAGCACAGCATCGACATCACCCTGAGTGGCACCAACGATGTGCCGGTGATCAGCCAGAATTCGATCACCATCGGGGCGATCGCCGAGGACGCCACATCGAACACGGTGGGTGGTGCACTGATCGCCAGTGACGTCGACATCGCCAGCCAGCTCAGCTGGAGTCTGGTGTCTGCGTCTGGGGTCTACGGAACATTGTCCATCGACGAAGCCAGTGGTCAGTGGATCTACACCCTGGACAACAACCGTGCGGCCACTCAAGGTCTGGCGGAAGGACAGCCGGTCAGCGAACGCTTCAGCGTGCTGGTCACCGACGAGCATGGCGCGTCGGCTCGCCAGGATGTCGTCATCAGCATACGGGGTACCAACGACAATCCGCTGCTGCTGAATGTGCCGCAATTGAGTGTGATAGAAGGCGGTGCCGTGGAGCACGGCCAGCTCAATGCCACTGATGTCGATACCGGCGATACCCTGAACTTCAGCACTTCGGCGCAGGTACCGGGCTTCACCCTGAGCGAGGAGGGTGCCTGGTCGTTCGACCCGGCGAACTCGGCGTATCAAAGCCTGCTGGCCGGGCAAACACAGACACTGAATATCCCGCTGACGGTCACCGACAACCACGGCGGCACGGCGACGAAAATTCTGATCATCACCCTGACCGGCACCAACCAGGGTGCCGTGATCGCCGGGGTGGATGCAGGCAGTGTCATGGAAGACACGACGTCCCCCAGCACCCATCTGTTGGAAACGGCCGGCCAGTTGACGATCAGCGATCCGGACAGCGACCAGGCGGTATTTACCGACCACTCGGGTACCGAGGCACTGACCGGCAGCTATGGCACCTTGAGTATCGACGCCAGCGGCGCCTGGTACTACAGCGCCGACAACCATCAGGCGGCGGTTCAGCAACTGGGGCAGGGCGCCACCCTGACCGATCAATTCACCATTACCAGCCTCGACGGCACCCAGCATACCGTGACGGTCACATTGAACGGGACCAACGATGTGCCGGTGCTCAACGCCATCAGCGCGCGTAACGCGGTGGAAGATGGGGACATTCTGACCGGGCAACTGACGGCGACCGATATCGACACGGGCGATACGCTGAGTTACAGCACAACCTTGGTCACCGCCGGTTTTACCCTCAGTGCCAACGGTAGTTACAGCTTTAACCCCGGCGATGCGGCTTACCAACACCTGGCCGAAGGGGTACAGCAGGTCCTGACGATCCCGGTGATCGTGACCGATAGCAAGGGCGCCACGGCCACGCAGAACCTGGTCATTACCATTACCGGCACCAATGATCTGCCGGTAATGAGCGTGCTGACCCCACGCACGGCCACCGAAGGCGGCGTCGCGATCACAGGCAAAGCCGTTGCCACTGACATAGATAGCGGCGATACGCTGACTTACAGCAGCAACGCCACGGTCGACGGTTTCAGCATCGACCCGGACGGCACCTACCGTTTCGACCCGAGCAACCCGGCGTATCAAAGCCTGAACGCCGGTGCGAAGCAGATTCTGAACATCCCGTTGACGGTGACGGACAACCACGGCGGCACGGCGACAAAAATCCTGACCATCACCTTGACCGGGACCAACCAGGGGGCGGTGATTGCCGGGGTGGATAACGGCAGCGTCACCGAGGATCAGACCGCCACCGGCAACCTGGAAACCGGGGGCCAGCTGACCATCAGCGATGTAGATAAAGGCCAAGCGGTGTTCACGCCGCGCAGTGGCGCCAGCGCCCTCGCAGGTAAATATGGCAGCCTGACGATTGATGCCAGTGGCGCCTGGCACTACAGCGCCGCCAACAACCAGACGGCGGTGCAGAAACTGAGCGAAGGCGCGACGGTGACGGACACCTTCACGGTGCAAAGCGTTGATGGCACGACACATCAGATTACGGTCACCCTGCTGGGGACCAACGACGCACCGAAGATTGGCCCAAGCTCCGTCATCATCGGAGCGGTGACTGAAGATGCCGCCGTACCCACCGCCACCGGCAAGCTGGTGGCCAGTGATGTCGATACCGACGCGCGGCTGTCCTGGAGCCTGACGTCGACCGAAGGCAACTACGGCACTCTGGCCCTCGACGCGGCAAGCGGTACCTGGACGTACACGCTCGACATTAGCCGCGCGGTAACCCAGGCCCTGGCGGCGGGTCAGAAGGTGCATGAGAGTTTCACCGCCATCGTCACCGATAACCACGGTGCCAGCGCGCAGCAGACCGTGGACATCGTCATTACCGGGACCAACGACCTCCCGGTGATTAGTGGCAGCAGCACCGGCGCGGTCACCGAGGATGACCCGCAGAGTGTGGTTTCCGGCACCCTGACCCATACCGACTTGGACACCGGTGACAGCTTCAACTGGTCGCTGGTCAACGGTACCGGTACTTACGGCACCTTGTCGTTCGACACTGCGACCGGCACCTGGAACTACAGCCTCGACAACTCACGCGCCGCCACCCAGGCCCTGGCAGTGGGCGAGCATCACACCGAGAGTTTTACCGTGCGGGGCACCGATGGGTCTGGCACGCCGGTCAATCAGGTGATCTCGATCGAGGTCAACGGCAGCAACGACAATCCAGTCATCGGCGGCGCACACCAGGGAAGCGTGGTCGAAGACCGGACCCTGACTGCCAGCGGTGCGCTGTCGTTCAGCGACATCGACACCGGCGACAAACTCGGAACGTGGCAGGTGCTCACCCCGCAAGGTCTCTATGGCGCGCTCAGTATCGACCAGAATGGCCATTGGACGTATCGCCTCGACCCCGCGCGTTCACAGTCGATCAAGGCCGGCGACACGCCACAAGACAGCTTCATCGTGCGTGTCACTGACAACCATGGTGGGTATGCCGACCAGCAGGTTACCCTCCAGGTCACCGGCACCAATGACGGACCGGCCATCGACCCCAATTCACCGGCGCTGACCGGGGACGTGACCGAAGACCAGATCGGCGCGACCACTGCCCAAGGCACCATTGCCAGTGGCGATCCGGACATTAATGACACCCTGGCCTGGTCGATCGATGGTTACAGCGGACAGAGCGTGGGCAACTACGGCACCCTGACGCTCGATCAGAACGGGCATTGGATATACACGCTCGATCACGCTAAAGCGGACCGACTCGCCGAAGGGACGACGGTCGTCGATCGCTTCGTCGTCAACATCACTGACGCGGCGGGCGAGCGCAGCTCCGCCACGATCCAGGTGCAGGTGCACGGCACCAATGACGGCCCGCACATCGGCGGTACCAGCAGCGGCGAAGTGACAGAGGACATCGCCACCCGTGTCAGCGGTCAGTTACTGCCCGGCGATGTGGACAGCGGTGACACCGCGAGCTGGGCAGTCGTCGGCGACCGCCATGGCCAGCTCGGTACGCTGAACCTCGATGCGCAGGGCGTCTGGACCTACCAGCTTGACACGGGCTCAGCCACTGTCGATGCCTTGGGGCAGGGCGCCAGCGCAACCGAGACGTTCCGCGTCCAAGTCACTGACTCGCATGGGGTGACCGACTTCAAGGACGTCACCATCACAGTTCGCGGCCATAACGATGCGCCGATTATCAGTGGCGTCGACAGTGGCGATGTTTCTGAAGACCAGAAGAGCAGCGTCACCGGGCGCCTCTGCGTCGATGATGTGGACAGCGGTGACCAGCCGGGCTTCGAGCAGAGTCAGTACGCTGGTACATACGGTCAGTTCTCTTTGAACACCGATGGGCGGTGGACCTATCAGCTGTTCGACTCGCAGGCATACGTTCAGGCTCTCGCCGAAGGACAGACTGCCACCGAAACCTTCACCATCACGGCGATCGACCAGAACGGCGGCGTCACTTACCGGCCGGTCACGATCACGGTGCACGGCACCAACGATGCGCCGCTTATCAGCGGTGTCGCCACCGGCGTGGTGTTTGAGTACGTCTCGAAAACCGCGACCGGACGCCTGGTCGGCCAAGATCCGGACCAGCTCGACACCGACACCTGGACCCTCAGTGACGGCCAAGGCAAGTACGGAACGCTGCAGCTCGACCCTCATGGCCAGTGGACCTACACGCTCGACATCAACGACACCGACACCAAGGCGTTGCAGCCTGGAGACCAGGCGACGGATAGCTTTCGTGTGCAACTGACCGATAACCATGGCGCAAGCGTGGAGTGCTTCGTCAATGTCACCGTGGTCGGCACACAGGCCCCCAACGCGCCGCCCGAACAAGGCACAGGCGGCGGTGGCAGCGAAACGCCGCCGCAGACCCTGCCGTCGGTCAGTGTCAATGTGACCGAGGATGTCTCGCTCATTCGCTCTGGCCTGCTGACGGGGGTTTCGCCCATCGGCAGTCCGGTCACCTGGCAGGTGACGCCCGTCAACGGCACCTTTGGTGTCCTTACCCTGGGGGCCAACGGCGAATGGATCTATAGCCTGCATAACGATGCGGCGCAGGTCCAGGCGCTCAATCTCGGACAATCGGTCCAGGAGTATTTCAACGTCCGCGGCGTCGACACCAGCGGCAACACTGTACAGACTCAGTTCACCGTGACCATCTATGGTACCAATGACACGCCACACATCGTCGGCGTGGACCAAGGCACCACGATCGAGGATAAGCAGCTCACCGCCAGTGGCAGCCTCGCCGTGCAGAACCTGAATACCGGCGACAGCGCGACCTGGAGCGTGCAGGAAGGCAAAGGCCAAGTCGGTGATTTCAGCATCGACAACAATGGTGACTGGACCTACCACCTCGACAATGCCAAGGCGCAGTACCTGAATGTCGGCGAGTCCGTTGTCGAGCGCTTCATGGTCAATGTCATCGACAATCACAACGCGACGAGTTCACGTGAAGCTGTCGTGACCGTGTATGGCACGGCCGATGGCCCGATGGTCCCCAGTGTCACTGAAGGCATCGCCGAACCCGGCGCCAAGGAAGTGCTGACTGGCAAGATCCCGGTGCTAGATCCGGACATTAGCGCGACCTTCAGCTTCAGTCTGGTGTCGAGCGCGCACGGCCAAGTGGGCACGCTGTCGATCGATCCGGATGGCAACTGGCGCTACCAGCTTGACCAGTCTGCTGCCAACACCGCTCTTAAAAGCCTGGCTGCGGGCCAGCAGCTCATTGACACCTTCACCGTGCAGGTCAGAGACAGCAATGGCCATATGGCCCTGGAACAGATTCGCCTGGTGGTCGGCGGAATCAACGACGCGCCGGTGATCAACGGCGCGACCACAGGCTCCGTTACCGACAAGAGCACGCTCCAGACCAGCGGCAAACTGCTCGCGAGCGATCCGGATGCCGGCGACGTAGCGACGGTCAACCCGCAGAGCGTGGACAGCGCCCATGGTCATTTCGAGGTCACAAGCGATGGCGCCTGGGTCTACACGCTCAATGGGGTGGACCCTGTCGTCAAGGCACTCAACGCGGGTGACAGTCTCACCGAAACCTTCCATGTCACGGCTGTCGACGGCAGCGGCGTGTCGGTGGGCAAGGACGTGGTCATTACCATCCGAGGCAGCAACGACTTGCCCGTGGTGGGTGGCGACGTGCGCGGCAGCACCACGGAAGACACCACGCCCGGCACCCAAGGCCAATTGACCACCACTGACATCGATACCGGTGACACCACGCAGTGGACAGGCATGAACACGGCTGGCGCCTATGGCCGTTTTCAGATGAGCGTCGATGGCACCTGGAGCTACCTGCTCAATGGCAACTCGGCCCAAGTGCAGGCGCTCAAGGATGGTCAAGTCGTTAGCGAGACCTTCATCGCCCACGGTAGAGACCAACATGGCGGCGAAGTCACACAGGTCATTACCATCGACGTCCACGGTACCAACGATGCCGCCATCATCACTGGACAGCGCACCGGCGACCTCACCGAGGACCAGGGCGTCACCACTGGCCAACTGGTGGTTTCCGGGCAGATCCGCCTGGCCGACGTTGATACCGGCGAAGGCATTCTCACCGCGCAGACCGTGCAGGGCGCCTATGGCACGCTGGAGTTGCGCAGTGACGGCACCTGGCGCTACTCGGCGGACAATGCCCAGGATGCCATTCAACATTTGGGGCAAGGCGCGACCCTGACCGACAATGTCAGTCTGACCAGCGCCGACGGTACGCCGTATCAAATCAGCGTTATGGTGCACGGCACTAATGATGTGCCGGTATTGAGTGCGCTCACCGTGCTGAATGCGGTGGAAGAGGGCGCCAAAATCATTGGCCAGTTGTTCGGCACTGATACCGACACCGGCGACACGCTGATCTACAGCAGTACTTCGAACGTGGCAGGCTTCAGCTTGAACGCCGATGGCAGCTACAGCTTCGATCCGTCCGATGCTGCGTATCAGCACTTGGCCGAAGGGGCACAGCAGGTCCTGACAATCCCGGTGACCGTCACCGACAGCCAGGGGGCGACAGCGTCGCAGAATCTGGTGATTACGATTACTGGCAGCAACGACCTGCCGGTGATGAGCGTGCTGACTGCAATCACTGCCACTGAAGACGGCGCAATCATCACCGGCCATGCCACGGCGACTGACGTCGACACCGGCGATTTGCTGACGTACAGCAGCGATACCATGATCGACGGATTCAGCATCGACCCCGATGGCACCTACCGTTTTGATCCGGGCCATGCGACTTACCAAAACCTGATGGCGGGGGAGACGCGGACCCTGAGTATCGGGCTGACGGCTTCTGACAACCACGGCGGCAGCGCCACACAGATACTGAGCATCACCCTGATCGGCACCAATGACGTTCCGGTACTCTGCGCCATCACCGCGCAGGACTCGGTGGAAGAGGGCGCCAAGGTCACTGGCCAGTTGCTCGGCACCGATGCCGACACGGGCGACACGCTGATCTACAGCAGTACCTCGAGCGTGGCAGGTTTCACCTTGAACGCCGATGGCAGCTACAGCTTCGATCCGTCCGATGCAGCCTATAGGCATCTGGCAGAAGGCGCGACCCAGGTGCTGACCATCCCGATCACCGTCACTGACAGTCAGGGTGCGACAGCAACGCAGGACCTGTTGATCAACCTGACCGGCACCAACCAGGAGGCAGTGATTGCAGGCGTCGATACCGGCAACGTCCAGAAAGAAGGCTTCACCGAGAGCAGTCATCTGCTGGAAACGAGCGGTCAGCTCACCATTAGCGACCCTGATGACAACGAAGCGTCGTTCGTAGCGCATAACGGTGCGGACGCGTTGGTGGGCACGTACGGTTCGCTCGCCATCGACGCCAATGGAGCCTGGTATTACAGCGCCGACGATAACCAGGTCGCCGTGCAGCAATTGACCGAAGGAGAACAACTGGCTGACTCCTTCACGGTCAGTAGTGTCGATGGCACCACGCACAACGTGACCATCACCGTGACAGCACAGCCATCACCCGTGGATGTGTACCTGCAATTTACCCAGACCAATACTGATCATCTGGCAGCAGAGTACGAGGGGCAGAGCGAAAGTCCAACAGTCGAGGGGTACCTGCAGTTCGGCGGCGTAGATCCAGCCCGCCTCAGCCAGCCAGATCCGATGCAATCACCGGATTCCCAGCCGCCACCGGATAGCCCGTTACACCCGGGCGCCGCAACGCCCGAGCCGGCTGACTCCGGGTACCACGATTCAGGGCTGGCGGATGCGCCGAGCATGCCGATAACGGATCACGATCCGCAACACTACGGATGAGGGCGATAATTCGAGGGAGAGTGGCCGTTCCCTCGAACACATCAGTCGAATACGATTGAGGTTCGTCTGGACTTAGCTCGACTAAATAGTCATTTAGTTGAGCTAAAAAAACTTACTGGAATTAACCCCGGTAAAGAGTAGGGCAGCCTGCTAAATTCTAACCACGCCACGCAAAGAAACGTTGGTAGGCATTTTCGGCGTTTGATTTTCGCGCAAGTCTGATTACGTCATCCATCCCCATCGTCCTTGCGCTGTGGTGCATACCTGTTTCTCGTAACCAGAACAAACTCGCTTTACGGAACCCTGAGTCAGGTGAGACTTCATATCCGCTTTCGGTAAGCCTATCTATGACAACCTGACATACAGTCCGGAATAACAATCTCGCATGAGCTGAGCTTATCGAACCTTTCCCACGAATCTTCCCGAACAACAATGTGTGATCACGCTCCAATGGAAGGGATTTTCGGCCAAGTTTTTTACGATAACGATTCACATACTTAGCTACAAACTCAGGATGGATTTTCCATGCCCGATTGCCCGGGAAATTGTCCTCTACTAAATCGTAAGTTCCATCGCGCATGAGCCCCAGCGCACTGAACGTTAGTTTATCCCCTAAGCTGTCGATCTCAGATGGCTGCATCCTAAGATAATAAATTGACGCCATCAGGAGTAGCGTACGTTCATTTTTGATTTCCTCATCCGCCATGTCGCTGAGCGTCAACATCAAGACCGCAAACTCTTCATCAGTGAAAATATTCGCACCTGTGTGAATAGGAAGACTTGAAGCGTAGAAGCCGGCAGCGTGTAGCCTTCGCGCAGGGTTGACTGCTATAAGTTCACTGTAGTGCAGATGCAGAAAAAAAGTCGCAATCACAGACCACTGTTTAGCGAGCGCGCCTTTACCAGCTATGTACGTTAAGCGAGTACCGTCTTCCCCAACAGACGTCTGATCAAAGCTAAACGGACGCCAGGCGGGGTTAATTCCTATTACCTGTTTCGTTTCGCCGAGAGTGAATCGCCGACATGACTTATCTGCCACCCAGGAGTCGGGAGGAGATGTGCAGAAACTCATAAACTCCTGAATGTCGCCTTCATTCAAATCGGTTATGGGTTTTTTTACCTCCAAAATGCTCCAGAGTAAAAGTCGCTCGATATACCTTCGGTAGTTTGAATAGCGCGTGGATTCAGCATGCTTAATCAAAAACTGCTTAACCAGCAAGTAGCTTTTCGTCGGCAGACTGCTGGCTGGACAATTGTTGAGAAAACGCTGAATTACAGGCAGCTCATCATCAAGGGTGTCTGGGTCTAGCCGTGAAAACTCTTCCAGCGCTTCAAAGCAAGGGCGGGGCATTGATTCCATTATTTTTTCTACCAGTTGTCTCTGAAAATTATTCGCGATTTTTCAAACCAAGTTTTTTAAGCGAGTACGAGCGCTTATTTTCATAACTGCTGTAGTAGATGTCCTGGGTAGTGGACAAATTGTTGTGGCGTAGATCCATCTGCAAGTCCTTTGAGTCTCGCCAAGGAGCATCAAGTGTCGCAGCTGTATGTCTTAGCCAGTGTGTGGAGGCCACCCGCAGAGATTCGATTTCGCCAGGTTGGCGGTCTTCGTTAACCATTTCATTAACAGCCCGGTCGAATAGCTTTTGGATGATCAAATGAACCATTCGAGTTGATAAACCTGGACGACCATTCAGAGTCGCAATAAGAGGTGTCTGCTCATTAGGTAATGGCAGTTCAGAAAGCCCCATGAACCGTCGGTAGCGCTTTAGATAACGATCAATGTATTCGGGTCTCACAGCTACCTTGGCGGCTTTGTCACCCTTACCAACGAGGTGAAACCACCAGTTGCCTTCGGGATCTGTCTTGAATGAGCCCATTGTGGGCTGCCAATTCACCCGACCACAAACATCTGAAACGCGTAGGTACATCGAAAACAGCGTGGCGGCAATGAACAGGGTGCGTTCGTGTTGTTCAGGAGCCATTGCTGCCATTTTTTCAGCGGTGGTGAGTACGAAGTCCCATTGAAGAGGCGTGAGCGCACGTCCGGTTTGCTCCATTGAGCGCGACGTTTTGAAGCGCGATTTCTGTTTGATCGCCCTGAAGGGATTCGTTGACGTTAGGCCCTCATCGAGACCGTATTCGTACAAGCTGCTGCAAACCGAGAAAACTTGGGAAATGCTCCCTCGTGATGGCTGGTATGGAACGCCAGCAACGGGGCCGTCAAGATCTGCTGCATTACCTATGCGATTCGCTGACTTGACCGTGAATGGGTGCCAGCGTGGATTTGGGCACAGCTCTAAATATTTGTCGGATGCCACGATCAGAAATCTGCTACGTGTCACGGGGCCAAGCCAACCTATGGGTGGGGTCATGCAGAACTCCAAGAAGGCTTCGGCGTCTGCGCGACGCAGCTCCATCAGGGGCTTCTTTCTAATCAACAATGCCCAAAGCAGCAGGCGCTCGGCATGGGTGCGATATGAAATGAATGTCGCCTCGACATTGGAATATGAACGCAGAAAACCACGGACGGCATCGAAACCGTCCGCGGGTTTCAGATGCGCATCAAAATTTGCCAGATAATTCATCACCAGCGGTAGGCACGGGTCGGGTTCATCTCTAGTGTGATTGACGAATTCCTTATAGGTGTTGAACAGCGGATACGGCCCCAACATCTTGTTATGCTCCACGGGATCCTGCATTGCAGATTTCCGATTCTGGGAATTATCGGAAGTAGGGGGCGTATCCTTCCGTTTGTTCGAGGCGAGTGTGTCCGTCTGCTTGGATGAATCACTCATCACCTAGCCCTTACCATTTGATCGATGTCATGTAGGTTATACATAGCAAGCCTGGCTTTGCAAGTACGCCCTTGGAAAGTTTCACTGACGGCCAGGCAACTCACTCCCATTTATTTATATATTGAGAGTTATGGTCGAATCTGGATTAGGAAATTCCGACCGCACGGCTGCACGCCCCAAGCCGTGTGGGCTCAGCACTTTAACCGTCCAGATCTTGAGAGGCGCCACTGTTGCTTTAGATGGCTGGGTTGGTGTTCACGAAAGACGTAATCTAGGAGGTCACTTTTAAAAGATTCGGGCATTTTTAAAAGTGTTTAGCCGTACAACTCCGAAAATACAGAGGCTCCGCAGTTCTTCGCCATATTTAGCGGACTTGATCATTTTAAAAGTTTCGGCCATTTTTAAAAGTTAGTGTTTTGAATATGTAATGGCGCTTGAGGGCGACCAGTTGTCAGCCTATGAAAAAGACTATTGAAATCCTAAAGCATTAGTGATTTATACTGAAGCTTCTTCGAAGCTTCAGTATTTAAGCCACCTTTAGATAGTCTCCTTCCGCGTATATAGCGCCGTTCTGAACACTTGAATCTCTCCTGAGCTGACATATTGGTCACGCGCTCCAACATCTATCCACGCTACGCACGCCGACGGAGTTAGTCCGCAACCAGGCTGAGTCTTCACACCGAGGGCGAGGTTCACATCACCTCGGCATGGCTCCGGAGTTTTCTCCTTGATATTCGACCTTTGTAGATCATCGTGCACCGGCGGATGAGACTGAAACGATCTGAGGGCGAGCGATTGAGCCTATGCGGCATGTCACGTGTTTCGAGCGCGTCTCAGCTCTCAGCAAATCGCAAACCGTCGCATTCATTGGGCTACAGACGTGGTCACTTTTAAAGGGTTCAGCCATTTTTAAAAGAGGTCTCGCATCCTGGCTCTTTGTTGCACTGAACGAACCAGGTCGAAATGGACGCTTACCAGGACGCATGGAAGCCTTTTTGCTCGGCATGCGGCGTCTTGATCCCACAAAAAATGACCAAACTATGCGTTATGGCCGATGTCGCCAGAATTAAAAAACACTGAAATGGAGATCTCCGAGGGGGTTGATTGCTCGCGAAGGCGCGGATTGCGAGGCTTTCGGGGTGGAAACGCTAGGCGCCATCTTAGGCGCCATCTTTAAGGGAGGGCCACATCAGTGCGCGTTTTCCCGAGCATTCGGTGTTGGTTGAAATGCTGACACGCGGATAAGGGCTCAGGAAGGAATTGAAGAATTGAACGCTGCAAATGTCGGAATTCAAAAAAAACGATAAATCCTAACCTAATGTTTGTTATGGGTTTTTTGTGCAACCCGATTGCGCTGTGATTGTTTTTTTTCGGATTTATTGAAATTTACGCAAAATAAGCTTCAATTATTGCTTTATAGAGCAACGATTTGAGGCTTGCGCTATGAAAGGCATGCATAAAGGTCAGCTTGTTTTATGGCAGGGCCGCGCATATTCCTATGAAGCTTCACTTTCTTTGGAACGTGTCCATCTACTCGATAAAGAAACCCAACAATACATCGATGCTCCTATTGGAGAGCTTTCGCTTTTACCAAAAGAAAAGGAGGCTCGAAAACCAGGTGGATACTCGCGAGGAATGGAAGACATTCCAGATAGGGAGTGGGCGTTAGCTGAGCGAAAATTCCAAGAAATTCAATCTTATTTTTCAAGCAACAGAGAAAATAGCGACTTTACGGCGCTATGTAAAAAGCTAGGTATAAGCACTCCCAGATGTTATGTGCTATTAGGGCAGTATGATGAAAGCGAGGGCCCTAGTAGTTTAATACGGTCCAAAAGAGGAAGGAAACCAGGGTCAAGCGCCCTATCTCCTGAGGTGGATTCAATAATAGAAGTAGCAATAAAAGAAACGTGGATCGGCCCAGGAACTAGAGTGACAGCGGTAAAATCTAAAGTTGATGAAATGTGTCGTGCCGCAAACTGCAGCCCTCCAGGATATCGAGCCGTCAATGCCCGAGTGGGAAAAAAGAATCGGTCGGAAATGATGGGTTTACAACAAGGCAAGAAAAAAGCGAATGATGTCTATCAAGCCCGACCTAATCATAACGAGGCTAAAACCATTCTTGAAAAATGGCAAATGGATCATTGTGTCATTGATTGCATTATAGTTGATGAGAAAGATCGCAAACCATTATGCCGACCATGGGCGACGCTAATTATAGACGTTTACAGTCGAGTTGTTATCGGGTTTTATTTGTCAATACACGCGCCCAGCTCTTACAGCGTTGCGATGGCAGTAACGCACGCTACCTTGCCAAAAAACAGGTGGCTGGAAGCAGTTGGTGATACGGACATTTCTTATCCCTATTATGGTAAGGGAGAGAACATATCTATGGACAATGCAAAAGAGTTCAAAGCACGAGGCTTTCGCATTGCTGCGAAAAAGCACCAGATAAAACTCCATTGGCGACCTTATGGCAAACCTTGGTGGGGGGGGCACATTGAGCGTTTAAACGGAACGTTAGCAATGGGGCACATTCATTATTTGCCGGGTACCACACTTTCCAATGTAGTATTAAAAGGTGATTATGACAGTGAGAAAAATGCTTGCTTGACATTTTCTGAGTTTCGACTTTGGTTTGCAAGAGAGATACAAATTTACCATCATACTGTACATAGGATTTTGGGGGTGACGCCCCATGAAAAGTGGATGGAGGCCTCAATGCAGGGCGGATCACTAAACCATCCAGAATTGGTAGTCAATCCTTTCGAGTTTACTCTGGATTTTTTGCCGGAGCATTCCAGAGTAATAAGTCGGCAGGGAATAGAGTTAAATAGAATTCAGTATTGGTCTGGGGCGTTGTACGGTCACGTGAAAGTTCACTGCACAGTTAAATATAACCCACTGTCGCTAAAGCAGGTATGGGTAAATCCAACCGGAGAAGGTTATATAGAGGTTCCGTATTATGATATACGAAGGCCAGATGTATCACTAGAAGAGTTAAAGCTTGCGAAGCAGCAATTGGCACGCGAGCGTCATATTAGGGAAGGTAGCTATGCCCGAAAAGTAAGTGTTGATGAAATATTTGAATTAATCAAAAAAAACAGAGAGCTAGTAGAGCGCTCACGTTCAACCACAAAAAAACTGAAGAAGATAAAGGAGAATTCGTCCCAGAGTATTTTTTTCGATGATACGACTCGCCATTTACAAGCGGAGGATCTCAAGCTTGATTCAGATGATCTAGAAGACGACGATGACCCACCTGGGTTGTACAAAGTTGATTTTTAGGTGAGGATGGTTAGATGGACATGCAAGAAGAATTTTCTCATGTGCTTGAAGCCAGGCGAGCGTTAGTTTCAGAAAGCGTTATTAAACGATATCAAGCCATCTATGAAGATGTTTGGGTGAATTACCCAGCGGCAGCATACATATTGGCCGTTATCGATCAGTTTTTGCAGATACCAATAGGTATTCAAGCACCTTGTATTCTCGTCCATTCAAGCCCCGGGATGGGTAAAACAGCGTTATTTGAAAAAATAGACAAAACATATGGAATAGCTTCTGGGGCAAAGTCATGTGTGGTTTCACTGAGTCTTCAAGACAAGGAAACTGACAATCATCGAAAGTTTGTGGAGTCCACAGTTGCGGCTTTAACTTCAATTGGCAATCTGCGACTGGATAGTAACGAAGATGTGCTCTTGCAGGCTATCCGTATGAATAGAATTCGGGCGCTGGTAATTGATGAGTTAAACGACATGTTACTTTGCAGGCCTGCGGATATAAGAAAAAACCTAAAATGGTTAAAGCAGCTTTCCGCGTGGCCATATGGATTGGTTCTTATATGTATCGGTACCGGCGATTGCAAAAACGTGGTTCAGTCAGACCCACAGATCCAAAGGAGGTTCGATAACTTCGAGTTAAAAAAATGGGTCGATAAAGCGGAGCTTCGCTCGTTCCTTAACTCATTTCAAGGTACGCTTCCACTTAGGTTTAAATCTGAATTGCATACATTGCCTGTTGCAACCTATTTAATAAATGAAACGGGTGGGGTTTTAGATAGTATTGTCAAGCGTGTGAGGCGCGCGGCAATTTGGGCGATAAAGGAGGGGCATGAAAAAGTCGATCTAGAGATGTTAAAACTGGCAAAAAACATTCCGATTCTAGATGGGCTGCATTGTGAGTGAATTTCACGCTGACGAATCCGTTTCATCGTGGATTTGTCGTCAGATTTTTTACGCCAAAATACCAAGCAGTCATGCTAACTCGGTAGGCCTCCGGCATTTTATTCAAAGCAAACAGCATTATAGCGACCTGGATTATTTCTATTCGTTGCAAGATATAGTGACCCTACAGGGATACTTGCCAATTCCAGTGCCGGACCTGATTTCGCAAAGCGCTGCAGAGTGTTGGTGGACGTTACCCACTCATCGCAACCGTATTCATTTTTGTACACAGTGCGCGATTGAAGATCTAGCCTTTACTCGAGTCCCTGTTTGGAGGCGCAATTGGTTGCATTGGTGGTATCTCCTTTGTGATAAACATTACTGCGTCATGCGACCGCTCACCGGGCAATACTGCGTACTTAACGTTGTTGATCGCTCCATTGCAGCAATGAAAATGGTAATTGATGGTCAAAGTAAATCGCATTCAGGCAATGATTTTTTTGGAAATCTGCAGCTGCTTTCCAATTTTGAGTTGCTCAGCGGTCGTGGTCCGAATAAGTATGCTGAAATGCAACTCGCACTGACTGTATTGAGTAAAATGGCGTCGCCCGTTCAGGCTGAGATAGCAAACTATTACTCTATCCATGGATTAGAAAATCCCCCGGAGCGAGTCACTATGATTTTAGATTTACTAAGCCTGTTATTGAGGCGTCACGTCAAAGGCGTTGACCCTCCAGCTTATGCATATCAGTTATTTAATGTGTTTTTTTGGCGCCCTGAATACCAGTATAATCAAGGGTCACGTGAGGACGTGGCTTCTCTCATTGATCGTGTCAGCGAGGGAGTGGATCCGCTTATTCGCTTAGTCGCCATGGCCATCGCTTCTTATCTGTTGGATTATCCTAATTCCGATTTTTTATGGGGAGTAATTGCTGATAGTGGCGCTAGATTGGGTGCGCTTGTTCCCGACTCCAGGGGTTGGTTATATGCGGTTATCTGTGGTCCGACCGATATTCCCGTGAAAAGCTGGTACATTGACCGCGTCGCCACATATTCAACTATAGGTCGAGATCAATGCTTGAAATTTACAACGGCGCCACTGTGCTTTCAACGAATTACTAAGCGAGTTTCAGATTTATTCTAATGCATCAATATCGTATGTTAAAAAAGCTTGTAAGTTTGGTGTGCTTTTGACAAGGGCGTCGTGGTGCTGACTGAGTTGAGCCCAACCTACATATTCCAATATTGATCTAATATCCCAACCCATTTCCACCGCCCAGGATGCGAAACCACGGCGTAGACTATGCCCCGTAAAATCCACGTTTAAGCCCACTTCCTCTATCCAACTTCTCACCATGGGTGTAATTGAACGTGAGTTAAGGCTGGCAGAATCAATAGTTCCCCAGCGATCGATTCCCCTAAAAATCGGACCATGACTAATCCCTCCAATGCTCAGCCAGTCTTCCAGCGCTTTTACTGGGCAGTAATGTTTCAAAAATGGCGTAAAAAAATCTCTTAAACTTTGCGAGGATGGGTCATGGGCCAAGATGGTCATGCCTTGATTAGGTATGATATTTAGTTGCTCAACGACAAGCCCAGATAGTTGATGGTTAAGAAATCCGCGCCAAAACCCAAAAAGTATCAGGGATTTATCACGATAGCAACGCAGTAGCTTGCTGTCTTGCGATGGCGAACGAGCAGTGTCGTTTTTTAGCTGGGAGATAACGCTTTCAAGATGGTCTATTATTATCTGCAATTCTTCAAATTTTAATGGCGATGTAGTTTTCTTTTTCTTTTCGCTAATTATTGCCAGGTCTCTAATAAGGTTTCTAATTTCCGTGTTACGGGTTGGGTCGTCTAAGCCCATCTTGCGATGCCACGCAGAAATGGCACTAAGTCTTATTCTTAGTGTTGATGCGGATGTCGTTTCCGCACAGATTGTTAAATAGTGCGCCAGCTGTTCAATTATGGCGGGCAGATGACAATATCCTATATTTCGATAGTGATCGATGGCTGCACGGTATGCCAATTCGGTATTCCTAGAATGCTGCAATACCGGAAGATTTTTTATTTTTTTACCGACCTGAAACTCCCAGTTTAGCTCCTTGATTTTTTCAAGGCGGGCCTGGGTTTCTATTCTAAATTTCTCGTCATCATCTAGGGGGTGGTCCATTTACAACTCCTTTATTTAAAAGGTTCTGTATGGCGCTAGATATGTTATTTGCTTTTTGTTGGTATGGGCTCTACAGTGTGCATGCACAAAATAATGTAGTAATTCTAGTGCTATTCAATTCCATGTCAAGAAATTTACGTTGCGTCTTTGTAAATGGTTATCTTTGGCAGTTTATATGCTGCATTACGGTTTCAACTAAACTATTGCGCATAGTTGCTCAGCTTGTTTAATGTTTTTAGTTATTATTCGTCTGGTGCTTATAATTATGCGGGTGAATAAGCGATGTTTAGCTCATCAGTGATGGGTTGGCGTGGGTGGGAAAGAGGTGCATTTTAGTGGATAGTCATACCAGTCACTTCTTTGCCTCCTCAGTTGGTGTTTGTACATCTTTCGCCGGCTCATCGCTCAGCAAATTAGTGGCATGACTGTTTAGCAACGAACCTGCCTGGAAGTACCCCATTACCGTACCGACGCTGCGGTGTTCGGTCATGGCCATGACCTCGCCCAGAGGCACGCCTTGACGCCCGGCCTCGGTGACAAAGCCAGAGCGTAAACTGTGCGCGGCCCAATCGCCCTCGAGGCCCGCCAACTTGGCACGGCGTTGAACGATGCGTGCCACCTGATCTGCCGACAAGCCTGCAGTCCCGACCTTGCCACCTTTATACAGCCGGCGAAACAACGGGCCGTCCTGCGCCGGCGCAGCCTTGAGCCAGGCCGTCAGCGCCTGTGCTGCGGGGCCGCGCAATGGCTTCTCGCGACGTACGCCGCCGGTGTCGGTCTTGGTGGCGCCTAGGGCGTATAGCCAAGTATCGGTATCCAGTTGGCGTACATCGCCAACCTGCAGGCTCACGACCTCCGAACGTCGGCGACCGCCGCCACTCCAGGCCAGGAGGAGCAGGGCGCGATCGCGCACTCCGCGCACGCCATCCGTACAGGTGGCGAGCAGCGCCTGCAACGGCTCGAGCACAACCGCAGTCTTCTTGCGCACCGACACGCCCTGGCGCGACTGAGCCTTGCGCGCCTCGCGCAGCAGGGTCTTCAACGCTGGCGCTTCGCATGGACTGTCCCACTCATTGAGTCGATGCCATTTGCCGAGCACCGCCAGGCGGTGACTGACCGTGTTGTAGGCCAATGGTCCCAGTTTGCTCTTGACCCGAGCGGCAACCAGCGCCGCGTCAATGCTGGGCGGCAACAGGTGAGCCCAGCCGTCTTGTTCCAGGGGCCGCGACAGATGATCGAGGACGAATTGAATCGCCACCGCCGGCAGCAGCGGGCATCCCCGAGCGCCTGGTCATAACGCAGTTGCAGCCAGGCCGACCAATAGGTCAGGGCGCTACGGTAGCTGGGCACCGTATTGGCCGCGGTGCCGGCCGCGATAAATGCGGCCGCCGCTTCCTGGGCGTTGAGCGCGAGGACATGCGGGTCGAGGGACGCGGTGTTGGCGCGTGGCGAACGGCCGACGGTAGAGCGCATACGTCTGGAGTTGGGCCGCGGCAGCCCGGCGCGGGTCGGCGGGCTGCTCGATCAATGGTGGGCGCGCCTCGCAGAACGGCTGAGCTAGCAGAGTCGTCTGCCAGCAATTCCTAGCGAGGTGTCGCAGGCTTTTGTCGCCGTGTGGCAACAGGCGATTCAACTGGCGCAGGGCGTCGCCGAACAGGCGCTAGTGGAGCAACGTCAGGTGCTGATCGCAGAACACGAACGGGTGGCGGCGGTTGAGGACTAGGCGCGTCAGGACTCGGCGCAATTTCTCCAGCAGGCGGCGGATGCCTTGGCTGGGCGCCAGTCAGTGGAGATGCGCCTGGACGATTTGGAACTGCTGCCGTCCCCGCGCCAGTTGCAGATCGAGGATCTGCAACAGCTGCGCGAGAGCTTGTTGCGAGAGCGCCGTGAAGTTCAGCAGCACAACCAGACATTACAGCAGGATCTGCAGGCGCTGCGGCTCAAGACCGAGCAGGAGAGCTACGTGCGTGGAGTGAGGATCGCGCGCACCGCGGGGTAGACCGCGCCCGGGAGGAGGGCAAGGCTTCGGTGACTCACCTTAAGGAGGTCGGGCGACACGTGGAGCAGTTACAACGGCGGCTGGAGTCGATACAGACCGAACTCAGTTAATCTCGGCAATCGGCAGCAGCACAGCACGCCCGTGCCTAAACGCTGCAGCAGCAACTGACGCAGGTGCGTCAGGCTCCCGGTGCCAAACGTAAGCCGAGCACCAGAAAAACCAAGCCGAAGAGCGATCCCTGACAGATGATGGTGCCACTGCGATCAATATCGCGTGATGAGAACTACCTTATACAGAGCAAAGGCAGTCCAGCGCTTCTCCCGTCCAGGCTCCAAGACGTCCACGGACGCAAATTTGCAGAGCGCTCCTGGTCATAGGCAGCTTTGATTACTGCCAGTCGCGAAGAACTCTAATCGACAACCCAAAGCGGACCTTGTTGCTCTTGTGAAGGGTGCGACCGATTATTGCCCTGTGCGCCGCCAACGGCGGGCACATCAGTGATTACGAAGGCGTGGATCAATCCGCCAAGCCACAGATGCCGTTGATCGCGATCAATACCACCGCTGGCACAGCGAGTGAAATGACCCGTTTCTGCATCACTACCGACGAAGTCCGGCACGCGAAAATGGCCATCGTCGACCGTAACGTCACCCATTATTGTCGGCCAACGATCCTTCGCTGATGGCAGGCATGTCCAAAGGACTCACCGCTGCCACCGGCATGGAGGCGCTGACCCTCGCTATCGAAGCCTATGTGTCGACTGCGGCAACGCCGAGCACCGATGCCTGTGCACTCAAGGTCGTGGAATTGAGCTCGGCCAACCCGCGCATTGCCGTTGCCCTGGGTGACGACATGCCAGCCCGGGAAAATATGGCCTGCGCGCAATTTCTTGCCGGCATGGCTTTCAACACTGCTTCGCTGGGCTATGTCCACGCCATGGCGCACCAACTGTAGGGATTTTTTGCATTCTCGGTAAGCTGAGATTTGTGTGGCTGAACGATTTAGTCAATCTATTGCATCGACTGGTTGAGCCCACAACCGATTGAGGTGATTCGCATACGAACGTTATCCATCCAGTTGCGAGCAGGACTTTAGGGAAGTTCCACGCTGCTCACCAGAAAATATTTACCAGCCTTTTACTCCACTCATATCCGGCAGCCTGTGAGCGATGCCCTTATGGCAGTCGATGCAGGTGGCCTTACCACTGGCCAATGACGTCGAGTGCATGGTCGCGGCCCGCTTTCCTTGGCGAGTGAAGTCCATGAATTCAAAGTTATGGCAGTTGCGGCATTCGCGAGAGTCGTTGGCCTTGAGCCTGGCCCACTCATGTTCGGCCAGTTCGCGGCGCAAGGTGAGGAACTTGTCGCGGGTATCGATGGTGCCGAAGATCTTGCCCCAGACTTCCTTCGACGCTTGCATCTTGCGCGCGATCTTGTGTGTCCATTCGTGGGGGACGTGGCAGTCCGGGCAACTGGCGCGCACACCGGAGCGGTTGGTGTAGTGAATCGTATCCTTCAACTCGACGAATACGTTGTCACGCATTTCATGGCAGGAAATGCAGAACTTCTCGGTATTGCTCAGCTCGAGCACAGTGTTGAAGCCACCCCAGAAAATGATCCCGGCAATAAAGCCCCCCAACGTCAGGAAACCGAGGCTGTAGTAGAGGCTCGGACGACGCAGGATGCCCCAGTAATCCTTGAGCAGGGCGAACAGTGCTTTCATGTTGCCTCCTCAGGGTTTCTGTTCGGCGTTGGCGTCGTCTTGCAGTATTTTGTCGATCGTCTCGAAGCTGTTTCCCACCAACGGCAGCACGTCTGCTTGCGGCACATGGCATTGGTTACAGAAGTACCGACGCGGTGATACCGCTGCCAGTGCCTGGCCGTCGCGGTCCATGTAGTGGGTGATGCTGATCATCGTCGCCTGGGTCCGCGCGCTATTGGCCCTGCTGTGACAGGACAGGCACTTGTTGCCGTTCTTGTCGATCTGATAGCCGCGGATAGTGTGGGGGATGGTCGGCGGCTGATCCGGGTAGTTGCGTTCGCGCTTGAGGTCCTTGTTTTCTTCGTCGGCGATGGGCGGGGCCGGCATGCTCTGGGTCAAGGTACCGCCGGGTCGGCGCCCGTCCGGCCCTGGCGCATCGAGCGGGTAACCGACTTCGGCAGCGATCACCACGCCCATCGCAGCGAGCAGGAGCAACGGCAGGATTCGAAAAGGCATGACAGTTCTCCTCAGGCCACGCTGACCAACTCGATTCGTATCGCGCATTTTTTGTAATCGGTCTGCTTGGAGATCGGATCGGTGGCATCCAGCGTGACTTTGTTGATCAGCTTGTTGGCATCGAAAAATGGTACGAACACCAAGCCTTGAGGCGGTTTATTACGCCCGCGGGTTTCGATGCGCGCGCGGATTTCCCCGCGCCGACTGATCAGCTTCACCTCGCTGCCGCGCCGCGCCTTCAAAGCCTTGGCATCTTCGGGGTGCATGTAGACCAGCGCGTCCGGCACCGCTTTGTACAGTTCCTCGACGCGCTGGGTCATGGTGCCGGTGTGCCAATGTTCGAGTACGCGTCCGGTGCTCAGCCAGAACGGGAAATCGGCGTCCGGTGCTTCGGCCGGCGGCTCGTAGGGGAGGGCGAAGATGATCGCCTTCTTGTCCGGGTAGCCGTAAAACTGCACTTCGCTGCCTTTCTCTACGTACGGGTCCAGCCCCTCGCGGTAACGCCAGCGGGTTTCCTTGCCGTCGACCACCGGCCAGCGCAGACCCCGTTCGCTGTGGTAGCGGTCGAACGTGGCAAGATCGTGACCGTGGCCGCGACCGAACTGGGCGTATTCCTCAAACAAACCTTTTTGCAGATAGAAACCAAAGGCTTTGGCTTCATCGTTTTTGTATCCGGCTTCCAGTTGTTCGATCGGGAACTGATCAACCTGGCCGTTCTTGAACAGCACGTCGAACAGGGTCTTGCCCCTGTACTCAGGAGACTTGGCCAGTAATTCCGCGGGCCAGGTTTCATCGGTGGTGAAGCGCTTGGAAAACTCCAACAACTGCCACAGGTCTGACTTGGCATCCCCTGGCGCGCTCACTAACTGGTGCCAGAATTGCGTACGCCGCTCGGCGTTTCCGAAGGCACCTTCCTTTTCCACCCACATGGCGCTGGGCAGGATCAGGTCGGCGGCTTGAGCGGAAACCGTAGGGTAGACATCCGAAACGATCACGAAATTTTCCGGGTTGCGCCAACCCGGCAGAACCTCCTGCATGATGTTCGGCCCCGCGTGCATATTATTGCTGGCCTGGGTCCAGTAGACGTTGAGTACGCCATCCTTGAGCATGCGGCTCTGTTCAACCGCGTGAAACCCAGGCTTCTCCTGAATGGTGCCGGCGGGCAGATTCCAGATTTTTTCGGCGATGGCGCGGTGTTTGGGGTTGGTCACGACCAAGTCGGCGGGCAAGCGGTGGGAAAACGTCCCGACCTCACGTGCCGTTCCGCAGGCCGATGGCTGGCCGGTCAACGAGAACGGGCTGTTGCCCGGCTCGCTGATTTTGCCGGTGAGCAGATGGATGTTGTAGATCAGGTTGTTGGCCCAGACGCCACGGGTGTGCTGGTTGAAACCCATGGTCCAGAACGACACGATTTTGCGTTTGGGGTCGGCATACAACTCGGCCAGGTTCTTGAGTCGCTGAGCCGGAACACCGGTCTCTTTGGCGGTTTTTTCCAAGGTGTAGGGTTTGACGAATGCTGCGTATTGTTCGAACGAGATGTCCGTCCAGGTGTTGGCTTTTGCGACATTTTTCGCCTTCATTTCCCGCGGGTCATCCGGGCGCAGGCCGTAGCCGATGTCGTCGGCGCCCAGGGCAAACCGGGTGTGCTTACTGATGAAGTCCTGGTTCACCGCGCCGCTTTCAATGATGTGGTTGGCGATGTAGTTAAGGATCATCAGATCGGTTTGCGGCTTGAACACCATGGGAATGTCGGCCAGTTCGAAACTGCGGTGTTCGAAGGTCGACAGCACGGCGACTTTTACGTGAGGCTGGCTCAAGCGCCGATCGGTGACCCGGCTCCAGAGCACCGGGTGCATCTCGGCCATGTTCGAGCCCCAAAGCACGAAGGCGTCGGTGGCTTCGATGTCGTCGTAGCAACCCATCGGCTCATCCATGCCAAAGGTGCGCATAAAACCCATCACCGCCGAGGCCATGCAATGCCGCGCGTTGGGGTCGATGTTATTGCAGCGAAAGCCGCCCTTCATCAGCTTGTTGGCGGCATAACCTTCCCACACGGTCCATTGCCCGGAACCGAACATGCCGACCGACTCGGGGCCTTTGGCCTTCAGGGCTTCCTTGAATTTTGATTCCATGATGTCGAAGGCTTTCTCCCAACTGATCGGCTGGAATTCGCCCTGCTTGTCGTATTGGCCGTTCTTCATGCGCAGCAGCGGTTGGGTCAGGCGGTCGACGCCGTACATGATCTTTGACAGAAAATAACCCTTCACGCAGTTCAGGCCACGGTTGACCTCGGCCTTGACGTCGCCATGGGTGGCGACCACCCGGTTATCCCGGGTCGCGACCATCACGCTGCAACCGGTGCCACAGAAACGGCAGGGCGCCTTGTTCCAGTCCAAGGTGACCATGTCTGCTTCGGTAATCAGGTTACTGGAGGAGGTCACAATCGGCAGACCGGCAGCAGCGGCAGCGATGGCGGCCGCCTGGGCCTTGACGAATGCTCGGCGGGACATGCTCATTCGATATCTCCTTCGGGCTCGAGGAGTTCGTGATAAATCAACGCGGCGTTGAGTACGCCCGGCAAGTTGTTGATCTGTTCAATGCGTTGAAGGATTTGGCTTTCGTGTACGGCTTCAAGTACCACCACCAGTTTTCCCGCAGCACTTTCCTGATGCAGTTCCACACTGCCCAAAAGACGCAAGTTTGCTTTAACCGCGTCGAATAATTCAGGTCGGGCAAGTACCACAAGGCTGGCAATATGCAGGGCGTCGTCCATGTGCAAGCTCCAACAGGCTTTTAAGAAAAGGCTATTAGTCAGTTGGGTGGTCCCGGTGGGCCGTACAACATTTGGAAAAACCAGACGATGAAGCCGTAGCCGCCGACGATAGCGACCGATAGCAACGGAAAGAGGCAGACGACAAGAAAGAGAAACAGCCGGGTTTCCTTGCTGCGTTCAGGTTTGCGTTCTTCAGCCCATGACATTGGGGAATCTCCAGCCGAACCTTCGTTTATACTAGGTCACGATGTTTAGGCAGGCCGCCTATCAGGTATTTCTCTCGACCAACGGTAAAAACGATCGCTCCTGCGCGCTCGATAATAGTCCTGTCATGCTGAGTGATCGTCCCCCCTGGCTTGCCTCGCATGTTCTTCTGAACTGGATGATGCCGCCCGGTGAGTATGGGTTTTGTGGCTTTCTTGATCGATGTCAACCGTATGGATCGGACGGCTCTGTAGTCTCCAGAGACCGACATCCCGTGCGCTTGTGCCATAACGGGTTGCCTTGACTCAAGGCGAAACCACCATGATCTATCCGCTGATTCTGACCTTGCACCTGTTTGCCGCGCTGATCTTCATCGGCACGGTGTTCTTCGAAGTCCTGTTCCTGGAAAGCATCCGCAAACAGTTACCCGCCAGGGTGATGCTGCTGGTGGAACAGGGCATCGGTCGCCGGGCTCGCTCGCTGATGCCGTGGGTGCTGCTGGTGTTGTTCGGTGCGGGGCTGGGCATGGTCTGGTTACGCTACTTGCCAGCCCTGGCCTCACCACTGACCTCATCGTTCGGCACACTGCTGGCGTTGAAAATCGCGGTGGCCGTGAGCGTGCTGCTGCATTTCCTCGGCGCCATGTTTTTGTTTAAAAGCGGGCGGATGAGCCCACGATACCTGCACTTCATCCATGGCAGCCTGTTCTGCCACATGGTCGTTATCGTGCTGCTGGCCAAGGGAATGTTTTACCTGACGTGGTAATCGGGGCTGACCGGTGGTCCGTTGTGCAGACACTTTGCTTGCGCTTGACGCAAATCAAGGAGCATTGATGGTTAAACCCGGAGACTGAAAGTCCGCAGCCAGTCTCGGAGACCGTCATGCTCGATTTATTTCACAGCCCAGGCGAGATCGCTCGGTGCGATCAAGGAGTGCTTGACCCTAACTGTCATGCCGACACGCAAAAATTTCATGACGGTATTGGCTCTCTGGACCTGCTTCGTGCACTGCGCGTCAGCCGCCAGAAGTGCCGTCCGCTGTCCCTGAACGTGCAACTGCCTTCCAGTCTCAAGCCGTCTTCATGTTCCCCGCGTGATATCGCTGGTGAGCACAACGGTATTGAGCAATATCTTCAGCATCTGGAACGTGAAATCGACCTCGTCGGTTGTCACCTCGGCGCGGAGCAACGGGTCGAGCAGTTTCATCTGGGGGGTGGAACACCCACGCCTGCCCATCTGCAACGGTTGATGAGTCGTCTGCGTGGCCGGTTCAATTTTCTCGAACACGAAGGCGGCGACTATAGCGTCGCGGTAAACCTTTACCACACCGACTGGTCGACCATGGGATTGCTGCGTGACCAGGGATTCAATCATGTGAGCATCGGCGTGCCGGATATCGACGCCGACTGTGACAGATCGGTGGCCTGCTACCAGAACCCAGCGCCGATCCAGTCGCTCATGGATGCCGCGCGCACCTTTGGTTTTCGATCCATCAACGTCGATCTGGGCTTCGGCCATGCCTGGCAGACGCCTGACAGTTTTGCGCTGAAGCTGGCGAGCATTATCGAGCTGGAGCCGGACCGGCTGATGGTGTTCGATTATGCCCGGCCACCACGGCGCTATCGTCCGGTGCTCGGTGACAAAGTCAGAGAGCTGTGCAGCAAGGACGATAAAGGCGCGATGCGCCAGATCTGTTTCGAACAATTGCTTTGCGCGGGTTATCACTACATCGGTCTGGGGCAGTTTGTCCGGCCCGATGATGATTTGGCGGTCGCCCAAGAGCGAGGCCGGTTGCGCCGTACCTGTGAGGGTTTCTCCCGTCACGGCTATTGCGATCATGTTGGATTCGGCTTGGGCGCCATCAGTCAGATCGACGATTTGTACACGCAAAACACCGACGAGATTGAACGCTATCAACAGCAGCTGGACATGCGGCAACTGCCGACGTGTCGAGGCTGGCGCTTCGAGGCGGGGGATCAGATCAGGCACATGGTCATGGAGCGTCTGGCCTGTGATCAGGAACTGGATATCCGCGCCATCGAGCGGCGCTATGGACTGGTTTTTTCCAAGTACTTCTCCGCCGTCTGGCCGTTGCTGGAGCAATTGAGTCGGGATGGGTTGATTGAATTGTCAGACCGTTTCATCAGTATCCTTCCCGCCGGTCGGCCGGAAGTGGATGCCATCTGCAACCTGTTTGAAAAGGATTTGGGCGGGCCCATTGCGAGTTGATCGATCATGAACACGACATTTGATTTCAATCGCGCCCTGGTCGAAAAGTACGACCGCCCGGGGCCGCGCTATACCTCTTACCCTACGGCGCCGCAGTTTCATCAGGCGTTTGCCGTTGACGACTATCAGCGTGCCGCCCGCGACAGCAATCAGGTGGAAGCGCCGAAATCGTTGTCGGTGTATATCCACATCCCGTTCTGCAAAAGCCTTTGTTACTACTGCGCCTGCAACAAAATCATTACCCAGAAAACCCATCGCGCCGTCGAGTACCTGAAGTACCTCAAACGCGAAATCGCGATGCAGGCGGCCTTGTTCGACAACACCCGCAAACTCACCCAGTTGCACCTGGGGGGTGGCACGCCGACCTATTTGACCAGCGAGCAGCTGGCGGACCTGATGGACTGCCTGCACCAGGCGTTCAACCTGGATGACAGCGATGACCATGAGTTCTCCATTGAGGTCGACCCGCGCACCATCAGCACCGAGCAGATTCAGTCGCTGCGCCAGTTGGGCTTCAATCGCCTGAGCTTCGGCGTGCAGGATTTCGACCCCGACGTGCAGGCTGCGGTCAATCGCCAGCAAAGTGAAGAGCAGATTTATGCGCTGGTCGCTGCGGCGCGTGAGGCGCATTTCAAGTCGATCAGCGTCGACCTTATCTACGGTCTACCCCTGCAAACCGTGCAGAGTTTCGACGTCACCCTCAGCAAGATCATCGCGCTGCGTCCGGACCGGATTGCCGCCTACAGTTACGCGCATTTGCCCGAGCTGGTCCGCGCGCAACGGCTGATTCGACCCGCCGATATGCCGCCACCGGAGCGCAAGCTGGAACTGCTCGAGCTGACCATCCGCCGTCTGACTGAGGCCGGTTATGTCTATATCGGCATGGATCATTTCGCCTTGCCGGAGGACGAACTGGCGCTGGCCCGGGCCAATGGCACCCTGCAGCGTAACTTTCAGGGCTATTCCACCCATGCCGACTGCGATTTGATCGGCCTTGGGGTGTCGTCGATCGGTAAGGTCGGTGACAGCTACAGCCAAAGCGTCAAGGAGCTTTCGCAGTACTACGCCCGTATCGATCAAGGGTTGTTGCCGGTGCATCGCGGTTACCGCTTGAACGCCGACGACCTGCTGCGCCGCGAGGTGATCAGCGACCTGATGTGCCATGGCCGCATCGGGTTCGACAAATATGAAGCGCGCCATGGCATTCGCTTCGCCGAGTACTTTGCCGAAGCGCTGGCACAGCTGGGCGAGCATGTGCGCGATGGGCTGCTGCAGATTCACCGCGACGAATTGGTGCTGTTGCCACAAGGGCATTTGATGATGCGCAGTGCCGCGATGGCGTTTGACGCCTATCTGGGTGGTGAGCAAAAAGGCCAGTTTTCACGCACGGTTTGAGGCAGCGTGTGCTCAATGGACTCAAGTTGATCTCAATCAAGGGCAGGGGGCGCAACGCTCCCTAACATGACCGAAAGCCCTTTCGAATCAGCGAGCCCATGATAATCCATCAGCCTTCGATACACGGCAACCTGCGCGCCTGGGGCGTCGGGCTGGTGGTCATGCTGACGCTGATGCTCACCACCTTCGAGGCGGTGCAAGCCAAGCAATACGGTGACATCGAGCAGCAGCGCATCGAAAAAACCTTCCCTCAGACCGATTCCGTTTCCGCTCCCGAAGGCAAGTTCAAGGTGCGCACGCTGTCCGCCGCCGGAAAGGCCATCGGTTATGTGTTCCAGAGCCTGGACGTGGTGGATATTCCGGCCTACTCGGGCAAACCGATCAACACCCAAGTGATTCTCGACACGACCGGCATGATTCAGGATGCCTATGTGCTGGAGCACCACGAGCCGATTCTGTTGATTGGCATTCCTGAGGCAAAACTTCACGGCTTCAGCGCCAAATACAAAGGCGTCAAGGTCAGCCAGCGGGTTGTCGTCGGCCATTCCAGTGATCCGAATGCGGTCACCGTCGATGCCATCGCCGGTGCCACGGTCACGGCCATGGTGGTCAACGAGGTCATCATGCGCGCTGCCCATGAGGTGGCCGTATCGCTCAAGCTGATTGAGGAAACGGCCGGTGTGGCACGCAAGCCCGCCACCGTGCGCCAGGACTTTTTCGAGCCCGCCACCTGGGAACAACTGACCGGTAACGGCGCCATCCGCCGCTTGAACCTGACCCGTGGCCAGGTCGATGCCGCCTTCAAGGGCACCGACGCCGAAGGTGTCGACAACGCCAGCGCCGATCAAGTTGATGAGACCTTTATCGAGCTGTTCACCGCCGACCTGAATCCGCCGACCATCGGCCGCGCGCTGCTGGGCGACAATCAATATCGCTTCCTCATGCAAGACCTCAAACCCGGCGAGCAGGCCATCGCGGTGCTGGGTCGTGGGCTGTTTTCCTATAAGGGCTCAGGGTATGTGCGCGGCGGGATTTTCGATCGGGTGCAATTGCGTCAGTTCGGCAACGTCATCAGTTTTCGCGACATGGACCATCAGCGGCTCTCCGACGTGTTCGCCAAGGGCATGCCCGAGTTCACTGAGATGTCGATTTTCATTGTGCGCGAACCGGCCAAGTTTGATCCGGGATCGCCCTGGTCCCTGGAATTGCTGGTGCGTCGTCAGACCGGGCCGCTCAGTGGCACGTTCAGCAGCTTCGAACTGGCCTATCAATTGCCCGAGCCGTACCTTGAACGGCCACTGCCCAGCGCCGAAGAATTGGCCGCCCTCGAGGAAGCCAGTCGGCCAATGTGGTTGAACATCTGGTACCAAAAATCCTTCCAGATCGCCGTGCTCGGCACCGCGTTGCTGCTGCTGACCGCGATCCTGTTCTTGCAGGACACCTTCACCCGCCGGCCACATTTTCTGCACTGGCTGCGCCGTGGTTACCTGGTCTTTACCGTGGTGTTTATCGGCTGGTACGCGCTGGGGCAGTTGTCAGTTGTCAATGTTCTGACCTTCGCCCATGCGCTGTTCGATCATTTTCGCTGGGAGCTGTTTCTCACCGATCCGCTGATCTTCATGCTCTGGGTCTTCGCCGCTGCGAGCATTCTGCTGTGGGGCCGTGGTGTGTTCTGCGGCTGGCTGTGTCCGTTTGGCGCCCTGCAAGAGTTGATCAACGAAGCCGCGCGCAAGCTCAAAATCCCTCAATACGAACTGCCATTTGCGGTCCATGAGCGCTTGTGGGCGATCAAATACATCATTTTGCTGCTGCTGTTCGGCATCTCCCTGGAATCGATGTCCACCGCCGAACTGTTCGCCGAGGTGGAGCCGTTCAAGACCGCCATCACCCTCAGGTTCGACCGCCAGTGGTGGTTCGTGCTCTACGCGGTGGCGCTGCTGGTCATCAACATTTTCACGCGCAAAGTTTATTGCCGTTACATCTGCCCGCTGGGCGCGGCGCTGGCGATTCCGAGCAAATTTCGCCTGTTCGACTGGCTCAAACGCCGCAAGGACTGCGGCACGCCGTGCCAACTGTGCGCCAAGGAATGCGAGATCCAGGCGATTCATCCCGACGGCCGGATCAATGCCAACGAGTGTCACTACTGCCTCGATTGCCAGATGACTTACCAGAACGACAACAAATGCCCGCCGCTGATCAACAAGCGCAAGAAGCGCGGCAAAGCGGCACCCGTTGCTGTGCAACTGATCCCTGTCGTGGAAGTGACCGCTCTGGAATGAACCCCGCGAGCGCCTGTCCGCAGTGACCGTTTTTATCCCTTCAAGGAATACACCTGATGAACGACACAGAATCCAAAAAAGTAGCTGAAGTGCCGGAATCGACCGGCCTCAGTCGTCGCGGTTTCCTGGGCACCAGCGCGGTGACCGGCGCGGTACTGGCTGGCGCCACGGCCCTTGGTGGCGCAGTGTTCACCCGTGAAACCTGGGCGGCTGCGGCCAAGGACGCGCAATCGAAAACCCACGTCGGGCCGGGCGAGCTGGACGAATACTATGGTTTCTGGAGCGGCGGCCATCAGGGCGAAGTGCGGATCATGGGCATTCCGTCGATGCGCGAGTTGTTGCGTGTTCCGGTGTTCAACGTCGACTCCGCCACTGGCTGGGGCCTGACCAACGAAAGCAAACGGATCATGGGCGACAGCGCGCATTTCCAGAATGGCGACTGCCACCACCCGCATTTGTCGATGACCGACGGCAAGTACGACGGCAAATACCTGTTCATCAACGACAAGGCCAACAGCCGCGTTGCGCGTATCCGTCTGGACATCATGAAGTGCGACAAGATGCTCACCGTGCCCAATGTGCAGGCTGTGCACGGGCTGCGCCTGCAAAAAATGCCGCACACCAAGTACGTATTCGCCAACGCCGAATTCGTCATTCCCCACCCCAATGACGGCAGCACCTTCGACCTGCAGGACAAGAACAGCTACACCATGTTCAACGCCATCGATGCCGAGAAAATGGAGATGGCCTTCCAGGTCATCGTCGACGGCAACCTGGACAACACCGACGCCGACTACACCGGCAAGTATGCCGCTTCGACCTGCTACAACTCGGAGAAGGCCTACGATCTGGGCGGCATGATGCGCAATGAGCGCGATTGGGTAGTGGTGTTCAATATCCAGCGCATCGAAGCGGCGATCAAGGCCGGCAAGTTCATCACCCTGGATGGCTCGAAAGTGCCGGTGGTCGACGGTCGAAAAACCGAGGGCAAGGACAGCACATTCACCCGTTACATCCCGGTGCCGAAGAACCCCCACGGGATCAATATGACGCCCGATGGCAAGTACTTCATTGCCGCCGGCAAACTCTCGCCCACTTGCACGATCATCGCCACCGCGAAGCTGGATGATCTGTTCGACGACAAACTCAAGGACCCGCGTGACGCGGTGGTCGGAGAGCCGGAACTGGGTCTGGGCCCGCTGCACACCACTTACGACGGCCGCGGCAATGCCTACACCACGCTGTTTATCGACAGCCAGGTGGTGAAGTGGAATGTTGAAGAAGCCGTTCGCGCCTACACCGGCGAGAAGGTCAACTACATCAAGCAGAAGCTCGACGTGCAGTACCAGCCGGGCCACAACCATGCGTCGCTGACTGAAACCAGCGAAGCCGACGGCAAATGGCTGATGGTTCTGAGCAAATTCTCCAAAGACCGCTTCCTGCCGACCGGCCCGTTGCACCCGGAAAACGATCAGTTGATCGACATCTCCGGCGAGGAAATGAAACTGGTGCACGACGGCCCGGCCTTCGCCGAACCCCACGATTGCATCATGGCCCGGCGCGACCAGATCAAGACCAAGAAAATCTGGGACCGCAACGACCCGTTTTTCGCCGAAACCGTGGCGATCGCCGCCAAGGACGGGATCAAGCTGGAGACCGACAACAAGGTCATCCGGGACGGTAACAAAGTCCGCGTCTACATGACCTCGATGGCCCCGGCCTACGGTCTGCCGGAGTTCACCGTCAAGCAGGGCAACGAGGTCACGGTGACCATCACCAACATCGACCAGATTGAAGACGTGACCCACGGTTTCGTGATGACCAACCATGGCGTCAGCATGGAGATCAGCCCGCAGCAGACCTCATCGATCACCTTCATCGCCGACAAGGCCGGCCTGCATTGGTACTACTGCAGCTGGTTCTGCCATGCGCTGCACATGGAAATGGTCGGCCGCATGAAGGTCGAGAAGGCCTGACCGTTGCCCATCGACAGGAGCGAAGCAATGACTGATAGCAAGGGAAACCCGGTGAAGGTCATTGCGCTTGCGCTCCTGTTGATGTCCGGCAGCGCGCTGGCGGTGCAACCCATCACCACGTTGCCGTTGACGGTGGATGCCGATCAACGCTGGCACCTGCCGGCCGGGGAATACCGAGGCTCGTACAGCGTCGATCAACCGATGCAGATTGTCTGCGAGCCGGGTGCGGTATTTCAGGGAGAAGGGCAGGGCAACGGCTTGATCATCAGTGCGCCGGATGTCGGCATCGAGGGTTGCACCTTTCTGGACTGGGGGCACGACCTCACCGCAATGAACGCGGGACTGTTCATCCAGCCAAAGGCCAATGGCGCGGTGATCAAAGGCAATCGCCTGCAGGGTAAGGGCTTCGGTATCTGGGTCGACGGTACGCAGGATGTGAGCCTGATCGACAACCGCATTCAGGGTGACCCGACGATGCGCTCGCAAGATCGCGGCAACGGCATTCACCTGTATGCCGTGCATGGCGCCAAGGTCATTGGCAATCAAGTGCGCGACACCCGCGATGGCATTTACATCGACACCTCCAACGGCAACCTGCTGCAAGGCAATACCCTGGAAGACCTGCGCTACGGCGTGCATTACATGTTCGCCAACGATAACCAGCTGATCGGCAACACCACCCGCCGCACCCGTACCGGCTACGCCTTGATGCAAAGCCGCAAGCTCACGGTGATCGGCAATCGCTCCGAACAGGATCAGAACTACGGGATCCTGATGAACTACATCACCTATTCAACCTTGCGTGACAACTTCGTCACTGACGTGCGCGACGGCTCGACCGGCGACAGCATGATCAGCGGTGCCGAGGGCAAGGCGCTGTTCATCTACAACTCGCTGTTCAACAGCATCGAACACAATCATTTCGAGCACAGCGCCGTGGGCATTCACCTCACCGCCGGCTCGGAGGACAACCGGATCGCCGACAACGCTTTTGTCGGCAACCAACGGCAGGTCAAGTACGTCGCCACCCGCTTGCAGGAATGGTCGGCGGATGGCCGGGGCAATTACTGGAGCGATTACCTGGGCTGGGACCGCAACAACGATGGCCTCGGCGATATCGCCTACGAACCCAATGACAACGTCGACCGTCTGCTGTGGCTGTACCCGCAGGTGCGCCTGTTGATGAACAGCCCCGGCATCGAGTTGCTGCGCTGGGTGCAACGGGCCTTTCCGGTGATGAAATCGCCGGGGGTGCTGGACAGTCATCCGCTGATGAAGTCATCCACTCAAACCCAGACCCAGGAGCCCACCTCATGAACGTCATCGACCTACAAGGCGTGAGCCAGCGCTATGGGCATGCCACCGTGTTGCATCAGCTCAACCTCAGCCTGGCTGAAGGTGAAGTGCTGGGCTTGTTCGGGCACAACGGCGCGGGCAAGACCACCAGCATGAAACTGGTGCTTGGCCTGCTCCAGCCCAGCGAAGGGCAGGTCAGGGTGTTCGGCCGTTTGCCCAGTGATCCCCACGTACGGCGCCTGCTCGGTTATCTGCCGGAGAACGTGACGTTTTACCCGCAGCTGAGCGGTCGTGAGACTTTGCGCCATTTCGCGCGACTCAAAGGTGCCGCGTTCGCCCAGGTGGACGCACTGCTAGAGGAAGTCGGCCTGGCCGGTGCGGCGCATCGGCGGGTCAAGACCTACTCCAAAGGCATGCGTCAACGCCTGGGGCTGGCGCAAGCGCTGCTCGGCGAGCCGCGTTTGTTGCTGCTCGACGAACCGACGGTCGGCCTCGATCCGATCGCGACCCAGGACCTTTATCGCTTACTCGATCGCCTGCGCAGCCAGGGCACCAGCATCATTCTCTGTTCTCACGTGTTGCCGGGCGTCGAGGCGCACATCAACCGCGCCGCGATTCTGACCCAGGGCCGCCTGCTGGCCCTCGGCAGTCTGCGCAGTTTGCGTGAGGGAGCCGGATTGCCGACGCTGATTCGCGCCAACGGCCTCAAGCACGCCGGGCCCTTGCAGCAACGCTGGAACAACGCCGGGCACGTCACCGAGCGCTGGGGCGTCGAAGGGCTTGAAGTGGCCGCGCTCAATGGCAGCAAGGTGGGGCTGTTGCGCCAACTGTTCAATGAAGACGAACCGGCCGACGTGGAAATCCATCAGCCGTCGCTGGAAGATATTTACCGCTACTACATGAGCCGGGCCGGTGCGGCGCCGATCGGGGAGGCCGTATGAACGCTGTCTGGAACATGGCTCGCAAGGAATTCAGTGATGGTTTGCGCAATCGCTGGTTGTTGGCGATCAGTGTGTTGTTCGCGGTGCTGGCCATTGGCATCGCGTGGCTGGGCGCCGCGGCTTCCGGGCAATTGGGTTTCACCTCGGTTCCGGCCACTATCGCCAGCCTCGCCAGTCTGGCAACGTTTTTGATGCCGTTGATTGCGTTGCTGTTGGCCTATGACGCCATCGTCGGCGAGGACGAAAGCGGCACGTTGCTGCTGTTGCTGACGTACCCGTTGGGTCGCGGGCAGATTTTGCTGGGCAAGTTTGTCGGCCACGGGTTGATCCTGGCGCTGGCGACACTGATCGGTTTCGGCTGCGCCATGCTGGCCATCGCGGTGCTGGTGGACGATGTCGAACTGAGCCTGCTGCTCTGGGCTTTTGGCCGGTTCATGGCGTCGTCGACGTTGCTGGGTTGGGGCTTTCTGGGACTGGCCTATGTGCTGAGCAGTGTGTCGGCCGAGAAATCCACGGCGGCCGGGCTGGCGTTGGGTGTCTGGTTCTTCTTTGTGCTGGTGTTCGACCTGGCACTGCTGGCGCTGTTGGTGCTCAGCGAAGGGCAGTTCAACCCCAAAGTGCTGCCCTGGTTGCTGCTGCTCAATCCCGCTGACATCTACCGCTTGATCAACCTCTCCGGTTTTGAGCCCGGCGCCAGCACCGCGGGTGTGCTGACCCTGGGCAGCGATTTGCCGATGCCGGGCTCGATGCTCTGGCTGTGTTTGTTGCTGTGGGTGGCGGTGCCATTGGGCTCGGCCTGGCTGTTGTTTCGTCGCCGGGCGACATGAATTTCCACTTTTATAGTTTTGGAGCAGTTGACGATGAGTACGTTTTATCTGACGACGATGCGCGCGGTGGCGGGCCTGATGATGTGCCTGTTACTGACGGCCTGTGACAATCCGGCGCAAGCCACCTACAGCAGCGCCGCTGCAGCCTTTCATCCCAGTGATGAATGCCATGTCTGCGGGATGATCATCAACGGATTCCCAGGGCCCAAGGGCGAAGTGGTCGAGCGGGCGGGGGTGAAGAAGTTCTGCTCAACGGCGGAAATGATCGGTTGGTGGTTGCAGCCGGAAAATCATCATGGCGATGCGAAACTGTATGTCCACGACATGGGCCGCAGCCCTTGGAATGCGCCGGATGACGCCCACCTGATCGATGCCAAAGACGCGTTCTACGTGGTCGGCACCCAACTCAAGGGTGCCATGGGCGTGGTGCTGGCATCTTTTTCCAGTCGCGAGGCGGCTGAAAAGCTTGTCGCTGAACAGGGCGGTCGCTTGCTGCGGTTCAGCGAGATCACTCCGGCGCTGCTGCAGCAACACTAACGACGTCGAAAAAATCTGATCGCCGTCAAGTCGTTTTTTCTTCTCCTGCTCAAAGATAGGGGCTCGCTACGTCCCCAGTGCTTGGCATCCGCGATGCCCAGGAGAACATGATGAATACTGAGTTTCAGGATCGTTTGGCGGTGGTCACAGGGGCCAGCTCCGGGATTGGTCTGGCACTGTGCGCCGCGCTGTTACCGCGCGGGGTCAAGGTGCTGGCGATGTCTCGGACCCTGGGTGAGCTGCCGGCGTTGCAGCAGATCTACGGTGAACGGTTGCAGTGGTTTGCCGGGGATGTCACGAGTCAGCAAGACTTGCGCGAGCTTTCCGAGCGCGCGGCGGCGATTGGCCCTGTGGACTATCTGGTGCCCAACGCGGGAATTGCCGAAATGGCTGACAGCCTGGATATGCAGGCCTTTCAGCGTCAGTGGGCGGTCAATGGTGCCGGGGCGTTGAATACGTTGGCGGCGTTGCGGGGTGAATTGGCGAACCCGGCTTCGGTGGTGTTTGTCGGGAGTTTCCTGACTGGTTCGAGCTTTCCTGGGTTGGCTGCGTGCATTGCCAGTAAGGCCGCGCTGGCGGCTCAGGTGCGGACGCTGGCGGTGGAGTTTGCGAGTTTTGATGTGCGGATTAATCTGGTTTCGCCGGGACCGACGGCGACCTCGATGTGGGACAACCTTGGGTTGAGCGAGGGGGAGCTCGGCGACGTCGCCGACACCCTTGGTAAACGTCTGTTGCCCGGTCATTTTCTCGACGCGGCGGCGGTGGCCAATGTGATTGTTTTTCAGCTGTCGCAGGGTGCTCGGGGTGTTTACGGTCAGGACTGGAAAGTCGATAACGGATACACCTTGGGTTAAAGGGCGAAGACAAACCTGTGGCGAGGGAGCTTGCTCCCGCTCGGCTGCGTAGCAGTCGTAAAACCAGCGCCTGCGTTTAATCTGAATGTACCCAGTGACGGATTATAGGGGCGCTGCGCGCCCCAGCGGGAGCAAGCTACCTCGCCACAAGTGCGATGTATATTTCGGTATTGGGGCACAAGGCCTAGTGCGAAGTCCCCTCCGCAAACTCAATCTTGTTCCCCACGTTGTACTTGCCCGAAGGCTTGTTCATCGGAATACGTTTGATCTCCTTGAGGGTGTTGCTGTCGTACACAATCAGCGCGCCATCGGTGGCCCAAATGCTCAACAGCAGGAAACGGCCATCTCGGGTGAACTCAACATGAGCGGCAGTTTTACCGGGCATCGGGCGCAAGGTGTGGGCAATCTCCAGCGTCTGTTTGTCGATCAGGTGGATCGCATCGTTGTCGGGCCCGAAGAACACGTCGCTCCAGGCATACCGCGAGTTGACGTGACTGCGCATAAAGAAACCCGGCCCTAGGGTCGGGATTTCCTTGATCAGTTTCCAGGTCTTGAAGTCGATGACCGAGATCAGCCCCTTGCTGATATTCGGCGTGGCGAACACCCACTCACCGTTGCGTTTCCAGTAGGTCCCCGAGCCCAAATGCGGCATGCCCGGCAGCGGGATGTCGGTGATCACCTTGCCGCTGTCGAGGTCGATCACCTGACCGCCCTGGGCCTTGCGCGACGTGGCCAGCAGCTGTTTGTAGTCCGGTGAAAAAGAGAAGTCGTCGAGAACATCTCCGGCAGGGATCCGCCGTGGTTCGAAAGTTGGTGTGCCGGCCCAGGACAATTCCCAGACTTCCTTCACATCCTTGAGCGCCACGATGAAACTGTCGCGCGGCGGGGCGGAGTAGACCGCGCTGACCCGTGACGCGGTGCCGTCCTGACCGATCGTGGGGATGGTTTTGACCAGCGACAGATCGCGGGCATCGAGCACCACCACATTGCCGGGCAAATAGTTGCCCACCAACACCCAGCGTCCATCCTTGCTCACCGCCAGGTTGCGGGTGTTGAGACCGGCGCGGACCTCGGCGATCAGTTTCAGGTTGTGCAAGTCATACAGGCTGATCCAGCCGTCACGGGAGGCGAAGTAGACGAAGCGCCCATCCGGCGAGAACTTCGGCCCGCCATGCACGGCGAAGTGCGAAGCAAACCGCGCCAGCACCTCAAAGCGGTCACCGTCGAGGATGTCGATGTGATGGTCGCCGGCTTCCACCACCACGAACAGGTTCAGCGGATCGGCGCCATGCTGGGGCGTGGTCGGCAATTTGCTGAGGTCCGCGAGCATCGAGTGACTGCCGAGAATGTCGTCATTGCTCCAGGTGGGCGGGGTGGCGGGCGGTTGCTGAAGGTAATCCACCAGCGCGTCGATCTGCGCGGGGCTGAACACAGTGGCATAGCCGGCCATCTGGCTCGCGGGGCGGCCGTTCTGGATCACGCTGCGGATTTCATCAGGTTTGATCCGGCTGAGACTCTCCGGCAACAACGCCGGCCCCGCACCGCCTAGACGGTTAATGCCGTGACAGCTCTGGCAATGCTGCTGATAGTTTTCCGCCGCCTGTTCGAGTGCCGGAACCGCTGCGCCGGCCTGGGCCGCGATGATCCATAACAGGTGGGCAAGGAGCATGCGCCTCATATCGCCACCTTGGCGTGGCGTTGCAGTGCTTGCGCCGGATAAAGCCGCGCCGGGTATTCCAGCTGTTCTGCGGCGAACAAATCGACCACGGTGCCGATCACCGTCAGCGTCGGAATGCCCGGTGGACAATCCATCGCCAGGGTCGGCAATTGGTGCAGCTTGCCACGGGCGACGTGCTGGTCGGGACGCGTGCCGTTGCTAATCAGCGCCGCCGGTGTATCGGCCGACAGCCCGGCTTCGATCAAACGCTGAGCGATGATCCCCAGGTTCGACAAGCCCATGTAAAACACCAAGGTCTGACTACTGTCGGCGAGGATGCTCCAGGGCAGCGACAACTCGCCATCGCGTTGCAAATGGCCGGTGATGAACCGGCAGGAATTGACCAGGTCGCGGTGGGTCAACGGTATGCCTGCGTAAGCGCTGCAGCCGGAAGCGGCGGTAATGCCCGGCACCACCTGGCAATCAACGCCGCGTTGCAGCAGGTACTCCAGCTCCTCGGCGCCGCGGCCAAAAATGAACGGGTCGCCGCCCTTGAGCCGGACCACGCGCTGCCCTTGATCGGCAAGGTCGGCGAGCAGTTCGTTGATCTGTTCCTGGGGCAGGCTGTGGCAGCCGCTGGCCTTGCCCACGTAATGGCGGGCGCAGGTGAGGGGAATCAAGGTCAGCAGTTCCGGGCTGATCAGCCGGTCGTACACCACGACGTCGGCCTGCATCAACAGGCTCCAGGCGCGCAAGGTCAGCAGGCGTGGATCGCCGGGGCCGGCGCCGACCAGGGCAACTTCGCCCGGCCGGAACGGGGACTCAAGTGTGGCCGGTATAGCAATCGATGGAGGCATGGGAAGTCCTTGGTGCTTCATCAGGTTGGCCGGCCCCAGCCTTTGTCAGCTGGTTGGCCGGACGGGCTATTCAGTGGGTGATGCAAGGGATGGTCATTGACGGCGCAATCCCGATTTCGTCATCGCTGAGGTGGCAGCCGGGGTCCTGGCCCCACAAATCACCCTCGGCCCATGCGCGGGTTCGGGTGTTGCCGTTGCAGATGGGCAACCAGCGGCATTCAGCACAACGACCGCCGACGGAGCGGGGATGTTCACGCAGGCGCAGCAGCAGGGCATCCGGCTGATCCAGCCACAACGTGCGGAACGGCGTGCGCCGGACATTGCCCACCGAGTGCTGCCACCAGTAGGTGTCCGGGTGCACTTCGCCGGTGTTGTCAATGTTGGCAATGCCGCTGCCCGAGGCGTTGCCGCCCCAGGCGCGGAGCATTTTTTCCAGGCGTGGGTAATGCTCGGGCAGACGAAGGCTTGCCCATTGCAGCAGCAGAATTGCGTCGGCATCGTTGTTGCCGCTGACAAAATCGCTGTCGCGGCCCTGTTGGATGTCTTCCCAGGCGCGCTCAAAGATCAGCGTCATCGCCTCGCTGCTCATCTGCTGGTGTGCGTCGAGTTTGCGACTGCGTTTGCCGCGACCGCTGTAGTTGAGGTGCGACAGGTAAAACTTTTGCACGTCGTACTCGCGCATCAGCGCCAGCAGTTGGGGCAACTGCGGGTTGTTCTCCTGGGTCAGGGTGGTGCGCAGCCCGACGCGAATGCCCTGTTCGCGACAGAGCCGGATCGCCTGCATGGAACGGGCGAAGCTGCCCTTGAGTTGGCGGAAGGCGTCATGGGTGGCTTCCAGGCCATCGATGCTGATCCCGACGTAGTCGAAATTCGCTGCGCTGATCTGTGCGATGTTCTGCTCATCGATCAGCGTGCCGTTGGTGGACAAGGCCACAAAGAAACCCTTGGTCCGGGCGTAGGCGCTGAGCACAAACAAGTCCTCGCGCAACAACGGTTCGCCACCGGAAAGAATCAACACCTTGACGCCGGCATCGTGCAGGTCATCGATCACGGTCAGCGCAGCGGCCGTATCCAGTTCATCGCGAAAGACACTGTCGGCCGAGGTGGCGTAGCAATGCTTACAGGTTAGGTTGCAGCGCCTGAGCAGGTTCCAGATCACCACCGGCGCCCGATTGCTGCCCGGAGGACTGGTTCTGGGCGCAGGCGCCTGGCCGGCCAGTGCACGCAGGTATTGGCTGATCCTCAACATGTAACTCTCCTTCAGTCAGAGCGTGTTCAGCGCGAAGCGATAGGCAAACGCAAGCCTGACGCCCGTAGCAGCTGTCGAGCTTGCGAGGCTGCGTTCGGCGACGCAGTCGTCGTGAAATCAGACACTGCGGTGTCCCAGGAATACCGCGTTCGCAGGGTTTACGACGACTGCGTCGCCGAACGCAGGCTCGACAGCTGCTACAAGGGATGCGTTGAACTGGCCGGCTTTAGGCGGAAGCCGGTTTTTTTCAGGATGCGGCTGCTCACCAGCATCTCGTCGGTCCCACAGGCGTCGCCCAGCAAGTAGCGCAGGTGCTCGCGGTAGTTGTTGATTTCATCGCTGCTGCGGCCATGCACCATGGCGAACAGGTTGTAGCGCCAGTCGGTTCGGCGCGGACGGCGATAGCAGTGGCTGACGAAGGGTTGCGCGCCGATCAGCGCGCCGAGGCGCGGCATGTCGGTGTCCCGCACATCCCAGACCGTCATGCCGTTGTGGCGATAGCCCAGTCGGTAGTGATTGGGCACGGCGGCGATCCGCCGAATCGCGCCCTCGGCTTGCAAGCGCTTGAGCAGATCCAGGGTGGCCTCGATGTTCAGCCCCAGCTGTTCGGCGAGCCACGCCCATGGGTCGTCCAGCAGCGGCAGACCGGCCTGGGTCAACACGATCAGACGCTGGACGAGGGTATCTTCAGGCCGGGAAATACAGACCGACATGGTAGGTCTCCTCTTTGGGCAGGTTGAGCAGCGGCAATCCGGTCAGGGTTTCGATGTGGTGCAGGGTCTCGGTCAGGTCCTGTTCAGTTGCGCAGGCGAGCACGAACCACATGTTCCAGGCGTGCTCGCGTCGATAGTTGTGCGCTACCTCAGGCAGGCCATGCAGTTGCTCGGCAACCTCTTCAAAACGCTCTTCCGGGACCGCCAGCGCGGCGAGGGTGAAGGCGCCACCCAGCCGTTCGATGTCGAACATCGGGCCGAAGCGCGTGAGCATTCCGTCATTGAGCAGGGTGTGCAATCGGCCGAGTAGTTCAGTGCTGCTGGTCTCCAGTTCGGCAGCCAATTCCCGCCAAGGGTGGCGCACCAGCGGCAGACCCAGTTGCAAGCGGTTGATCAGCCGGCGGTCGAGGTCATCCATGGGTCGGTGCTCCTGTGCGCGAGGGTGCAAAGCGGCCGCCGCACTGCTTGAAGACCTGGGTGCTGAACAGCAATTGATGGGGCAGGTCGCTCAGCAGATGCTCTTCCAGCAACGCCTGGATCTGCGCCTCCACCTGCTCACGTTGACGCCCGTGCACCATGCAAAACAGGTTGTACCGCCACTGCGGCAAACGCCGGGGCCGTTGATAGCAGAGGTTAATGCCGGGCGCTCGCCCCAAGCGCTGGCCGACTTCGTCGATCAGCGCATCGGGAATATCCAGCACCAGCATGGCGTTGGCGGTAAAGCCCAGCGCGCGATGGTGCAGCACCAGGCCGATACGGCGGAACAGCCCTTGCTCGCTCCACTGGCGCATTTGCTCGAGCACCCGGTTTTCGTCGGTGTTTATCCGTTCGGCGAGTTCCTGATAGGGGCGCGCTACCAGGGGCAATCCGCCTTCGAGGTGCCGGCGCAGCGCCAGCGCTTGTTTGGGGCTCAATCCAGATGTCATGAGTTTTCTCCCAGGGCAAAGCCCAGGTCGATGCGGTAGGCGGTCAACATCGGCAGGTCCAGCGGCATGAGGCCGGTGTCGTTCTCCAGTTCCTTGAGTACGCGGTCGATGTGTTGGCGATCAGGGGCGGTCAGCACAAACCACAGGTTGTAGAAATGCTCCCGTGCGTAGTTGTGATTGACCTCCGGGTACTGACTGACGCGATCGGCCACCTGTTGCAGGCGTTCGGCGGGCACGGCGAGGGCGGCAAGGGTGCTGGCCCCGGCGCGGCTGTGCTCGAACACCGGACCGATCCGTGAGAGGGTGCCGGCCCGATCCATTTCTTCCAGGCAGGCTATCACTTGCGATTCTCGGCACCCGAGAATCCGCGCCATCTCCTTGTACGGTGACGGGCACAGCGGCATGCCGTGCTGGAAGCGGTCGATGAGTTGGCGGCTGAGCAGCTCAAGGTTCATTTCAATACCCCATTTTCTGCGCACGACTGCTGAAGAAGATGCCGCTCGGCGCACTGGCGGGCAGGGTGCTCAGCAGCTTCAGGCTGTACGGATCCCAGACTTGCACCTGATCGCCGTCGCGTAACGACAGCCACAACTGGTCACCGCGCGCGGTGAATTCCATGTGCAGCACCGCTGGCCCCGGCTTCAGATCCGCGACCACGGCATGGTTTTCGGTGTCGATGACCTGAACCCGATCGTTGTCCGGGTAGGCGAAGTTGACCCACAGCTGCCGACCGTCCGGGCGCGACGTGACGAACACCGGTTGACCGGCGACCGGGATCGCCGCGGTCTGTTTCCAGGTGCGCGAATCCATCACCAACACCTGATGATGACCCACGGCGGGCACGAAGGCCTGGTTGTCGGCGACGGCCCAGCCTTCCAGGTGCGGCATCTTGTAGACCGGGAGTTTCGCCTGGCCGCGTCCGTAGTCGCCGAGTACCCGCTGCACCCCGCGCTCTGGATGCCAGAGGTCGAGTTGCGCCATGCCGTCTTCACCAAACAGGCCGGCCATGTAATAACGCCCATCGGGTGTAATCAGAGCGTCGTAGGGTTGTTCACCGATGCCGGTGAATCGGCTGACCTGCGGTGTGTTGCCGTGACTGAAATCGGCGGTCCAGATCTCGCCGGTATCGAACAGACTGAACACAAAACGTTGTCCCGGCGCGTCGACCAGGCCGACCACCCGGGAGCGCTTGCTGCCATCGGCGAGCGGCGTGGCCGGAATATCGGCCACCTGTTGCAGGGTGTCGGCATCGAACACCTTGACCCCGCCGGGCACGTAGTTGGAGACCGCGATCAACTTGCCGTCCTGGCTGATGGCGCCGCCGATGCTGTTGCCACCCTGGATGACGCGATGATCGATACGCCGGGTCAGCAAATCGATTTTGCTCAACCCGCCGTCGCGACCGAACACGTAGGCGTAGCGCTGGTCACGCGAGAACACCACCGAGGCATGGGACAGGTCGCCGAAACCTTCGAGTCGAGCCAGCGCGGTGTGGGTGTCGCTTTCGATGATTTGAACGCTACCGGTGGCGCGCTCCACGACCACGCCCAGATCGCCGGTGCCGCGCAACGGTGGTTGAACGCAAGCGGACAACAACAGCCCGGTCGCCGCTGACAGCAGAATTGAACGGATCATGGTGCGGGATATCCCTGGAGAAGAAGATCGACCAGCCAACGGATGTCGTCGAGGCTGAGCAACGGAGCCCAACCGGGCATCGCGGTGCCGGGCCGGCCTTGGGCGACGGTGGCAATCAGGCTGTCCCGTGACTTGCCGGCCAACGCTGCGCGCGTCAGTTCGGGGCCCAGTCCGCCGGTCAGGTGCAGCCCATGGCAGGCGCCGCAGTCCTGGGTCAGCAGGTGTTCGAGTTGCGCCTGACGCTGGGCGTCAGGCGCCGCAACCGCGGTTGCGCAAATGAGGAGGAGGGCCGCCAGAATCACAGCGTGTCGATAAACCATCATGGCGTCCTCCAGGCGGTTATTTGAGTGTCAGTACCCAGGTCGCGAGAATTTTCGCCTCTTCTTCAGTCACCGGGTTTGCCGGCATCGGCATCGGGCCCCAATTGCCTTGTGTGCCGTTCTTGATGTGGCCGGCCAGGGTGTCCACGGCCCCGGGTACGCCAGCGTTCTTGGCCGCTACATCCTTGAGCGCCGGGCCGACAATCTGGGTGTCGATGGAGTGACAGGCTGCGCAGGGTTTGCTCTTGAACAGCTCCAGCGCGTCTTGGGCCATGGCCGGCTGCGCGCTCAGCGCAGCGGTCAGGGCGAACAGTGAGAACAGTGAGAACAGTGAGAACAGAGTATTTTTCATGGTGTTTCCTTGCATTGATGGAGCTCAATAGATGTCGTGTTGGGTGTTGTAGACGTTGAACTTCCCGGTGGGTGTGATCAGTCGTTTGTCCTTGATGACTGACTTGAGCTTCAGTGTTTTGTCGTCGATCACCACCAGCGCAGATTCGTCTGCCTGACTACTCCAGACGGAGAACCAGACTTCATCGCCGGCCTTGTTGAATTCCGGTTGCACTACGCGCATGGCGCCTTGCTTGATGCCCGCGTATTCAGCGATGGGCAGCACGGTGTAGCCGGCGTCGAGTTTGTCGATGTTGAACACCGCAACCGACTGGCTGAGCTTGGCGTCCGGGTTGAGGGTGGTGTCGACGTACAGGTGACGAGACTTGGGATGGGTTTTGATAAACAGCGATCCGCCGCCCTGGCCCTTGAGTGAGCCGACTTGCTTCCAGGCGTATTGCGGGTGTTTGGTCGGGTCGGTGCCGATCAGCGAGATGCCGTCATCACCCAGATGGCTGGTGGCCCAGACCGGTCCGTAGGTCGGGTGATTGAAGTTGGCGCCGCGACCCGGGTGAGGGGTTTTGCCGACGTCCACCAGCGCGGTCAACTTGCGCTCCTTGGAGTCGATCACGGCGACCTTGTTGGAGTTGTTGGCGGCGGTCATGAAGTAGCGGTGCGTGCTGTCCCAACCGCCGTCATGCAGGAAGGGCGCGGCGTCGATGTAGGTGACGGTGAGGTTTTTGATGTCCTGGTAGTTGACCAGCATCACCTTGCCGGTTTCCTTGACGTTGACGATGAACTCCGGCCATTCGTGGGAGGCGATGATCGCCGCGACCCGGGGTTCCGGGTGATATTCCTGCTTGTCGACGGTCATGCCTCGGGTCGAAACGATCTGTTTCGGCTCCAGGGTTTCTCCATCCATGATGGTGAATTGCGGCGGCCAATAAGAACCGGCGATGGTGTACTTGTCTTCGTAGCCCTTGAACTTGGAGGTCTCGACCGAGCGCGCCTCGATGCCCACTTTGACTTCGGCAACCTTGGTCGGCTCCACCGGCCACAGGTCGATCATGTCGATCCGGGCGTCTCGACCAATCACCAGCAGGTAGCGGCCCGAAGCCGAGATCCGCGAGATGTGCACCGCGTAACCGGTCTCGATCAGTTTGACGATCTTCTTGCTGTCACCGTCGATCAGGGCGATCTTGCCGTCATCGCGCAACGTCACCGAAAACAGGTTCGGCAGGTTGAGTTTGCTCAGCTGCTTCTTCGGACGATCCTCAGGTTTGACCAGCACCTTCCAGGTTTTCAGCGTCTCGGCCATGCCCCATTCCGGCGGCGTCGGCGGCGTGTGCTGAATGAACTTGGCCATGACCGTGATCTGATCCTTGGTCAGCGCATTGGACGTCCCCCAGTTCGGCATGCCCGCCGGTGAGCCGTAGGTAATCAAGGCCTCCAGATACGGTTGCCCGCGGCTCTGGGTAATGTCCGGTGTCAGCGGTTTGCCCGTGGCCCCTTTGCGCAGCACACCGTGGCAGCCGGCGCAGCGCTGGAAGTAGATTTCCTTGGATGAGTCGAACTCGGCCTGGCTCATGTCGGGAGCACCAGAGGTTTTGACCGTGGGCGGGGTGGCTGCAGCGGGGGGCTCTTCGGCGCTGGCGGCATGACTCACCGCCAGGGCCAGTGCCGAACACAGCGTGGTCAGGGTCAGGGCAAACGTTTTTCTATTGCTGATCAGCATTCCATTTCTCCTCAGGCAAGACCTTTGCGATGTGCTGAAACGGCAGCGCAGAACGCAGGTTCTTAGTGCCGTGCAAGGCTATGCCTGAGCAGGCCAATGTTCGCTTGACGACGATCAAGTTTGCCGGCCATCTCACTTGCCAGGTTGTCGCAGGGGCCCGTAGCGTGTTCCTTGAATCCGCTTTTGGAACATGCAGCCCATGGACCGTACCCAGTCTTGCGAACACCCGATCGAACCCTTCTACCAACCGCTGAATAATGAGGAGGCGCTGTTCGAACAAGCCTGGCGACACGGCATGCCGGTGCTGATCAAAGGCCCGACGGGGTGCGGCAAAACCCGTTTCGTCCAGCACATGGCCCATCGGCTGAAACTGCCGCTGTACACCGTGGCTTGCCATGACGACCTGAGCGCGGCCGACCTGATCGGCCGTCACCTGATCGGTGCCCAGGGCACCTGGTGGCAGGACGGACCGCTGACCCGCGCGGTGCGTGAAGGCGGCATTTGTTATCTGGACGAAGTGGTCGAGGCGCGCCAGGACACTGTGGTCGTATTGCACCCCCTGGCCGATGACCGTCGCGAGTTGTTCCTGGAACGCACCGGTGAAGTGCTGAAGGCGCCACCGTCCTTCATGCTCGTGGTGTCTTACAACCCCGGTTACCAGAACCTGCTCAAAGGCATGAAACCCAGCACCCGCCAACGTTTCGTGGCGATGCGCTTCGGCTATCCGCCGGTGGCCGATGAGGAACGCATCGTTGCCCGGGAGGCTCAGGTGGACAGCGCGCTGGCGGCGCAAGTGGTGCGGCTGGGGCAGGCGCTGCGCCGGCTAGATCAACATGATCTGGAGGAGGTTGCCTCAACGCGACTGCTGATTTTTACCGCGCGTATGATCCGTTCCGGCATGAGCCCCCGTGAGGCCTGCATGGCCTGTCTGGCCGAGCCGCTGAGCGATGATCCGCTGACCGTTGCCGCGCTGATGGACGTGGTTGATGTCCACTTCGGCTGAGTCAACGGGCGTCACGCGCCGTCACTTGCCGGGCGATCTGGCGATGTGGTTTTTCATTCTGGCCGAGCTGTCGGTGTTCGCCATCCTGATCCTGACGTTCGCCGTGACCCAGGCGCTCAAGCCGCAGATGTTCAGCGAAAGCCGTCTATTGCTGAACACGTCAACCGGGTTGGCGATGACCCTGAGCCTGCTCACCGCGGGGCTGTTCGCCGCGTTGGCGCAGGAGCACGTCCGGCGCTCACGATCCCGCCACGGCGCCGTCTTCCTGCTGATGGCGTTGCTCGCTGCCAGTGTCTACGTGGTGTTAAAACTCACGGAATACCGGCACTTGCTGGCCTCGGGGCTGGGCATGGAGCACAACACGTTTTTCACGTTGTACTGGATTCTCACCGGTTTTCATTTTCTCCATGTAGTGCTCGGCATGGTCATTCTCGGATGGCTGGCCGAGCGCTGTCGCCGTGGCCTGTACGACGCCAACACGCGCAGCGGATTTGAATCCGGCGTGTTGTATTGGCACATGGTCGATCTGATCTGGGTCATGCTGTTTCCGCTGGTCTACGTGCTGAGTTGACGAGGTTCTCATGACTGTTTCCAGGGTTTTGCTCGTCTGTTGGGCGGCGCTCGCGACGTTAAGCGTCTGCACCGTGGTGCTGGCGCAGGTCGGTGCGACGTGGTTGTTGTCGATTGCCATTTTGCTGGTGGCGGTCGGCAAGGCATGGCTGATCACCGATGGCTTCATGGAAATGCGCCACGCACCGCGACTGTGGCGGCGCTTGATGTTGAGCTGGGCGCTGGTGTTGGCGGCTGTTGTGGGGCTGACACTAATTTTGTTCCGTTAACCAATCCCTGTAGCAGCTGGCGAAGCCTGCGTTCGGCTGCGCAGCAGTCGTAAACCCTGAATGCACGGTGTAACTGACGGACCGCATTGCCTGATTTCACGACTGCTGCGCAGCCGAACGCAGGCTTCGCCAGCTGCTACATGGACCGAGTACGGCTCACGTGTAATACCCGACCAAAACCATCTGCCTTTCTTGATCGCCATCAAGCAGGTTTAAACCCTTCGCTTCCTATGATGGACGGGCCTAGCAAAGAGGAAGCGACCATGTCAGACACCTTCACCAAAGGCATGGCCAGGAATATTTACTTCGGGGGAAGCATTTTCTTCTTCCTGATATTCCTGGCTTTGACCTATCACACGGAAAAGACCTTTCCAGAGCGCAGCAATGAAGCGCAGCTCACCGAATCAGTGGTGCGCGGCAAGTTGGTCTGGGAACAAAACAATTGCATCGGCTGCCACACGCTGTTGGGCGAGGGCGCCTACTTCGCGCCTGAGCTGGGCAACGTGTTCCAGCGGCGCGGCGGAGAGGCGGGCTTCAAACCCTTCCTGCATGCCTGGATGAAGATGCAGCCACTGGGCGTACCGGGTCGGCGCGCGATGCCTCAGTTCAAGTTGAGTGACCAGGAGGTGGATGACATCGCCGAGTTCCTCAAATGGAGCTCGAAAATCAACACCAATGGCTGGCCGCCAAACAAGGAGGGCTAAGAGATGAGCATTGCAAATCCGCATCTGAAATTCGCCTCGCAATCCGTGGCCAAACCGTACTTCGTGTTTGCTCTGATCCTGTTTCTCGGTCAGATACTGTTCGGTTTGATCATGGGCCTGCAATACGTGATCGGAGACTTTCTGTTCCCGATCATCCCCTTCAACGTGGCGCGGATGGTGCACACCAACCTGCTGATCGTCTGGATATTGTTCGGCTTCATGGGGGCTGCCTACTACCTGATTCCGGAAGAGGCCGACCGTGAGCTGCACAGTCCGAAGCTGGCGATCATCCTGTTCTGGGTATTCGCCGCCGCTGGCGTATTGACGATCCTCGGTTACCTGCTGGTGCCTTATGCCGGCCTGGCCAGGCTGACCCACAACGAGCTGCTGCCGACCATGGGTCGGGAGTTCCTGGAGCAGCCGACCATCTCCAAGATGGGCATTGTGGTGGTCTGCCTGGGCTTCCTCTACAACATCGGCATGACCCTGCTCAAAGGGCGCAAGACCACCGTCAGCATGGTCATGATGACCGGGCTGATCGGGCTCGCGGTGTTCTTCCTGTTCTCCTTCTATAACCCCGGCAACCTCGCCCGCGACAAGTTCTACTGGTGGTGGGTAGTGCATCTTTGGGTAGAAGGCGTGTGGGAACTGATCATGGGTTCGATGCTGGCCTTCGTCCTGATCAAGATCACCGGTGTGGACCGGGAGGTCGTGGAGAAATGGCTCTACGTGATCATCGCCATGGCGCTGATAACGGGGATCATCGGTACCGGTCACCACTTCTTCTGGATCGGTGCACCTGAGGTCTGGTTGTGGGTGGGTTCAATCTTCTCGGCACTCGAGCCGCTACCTTTCCTGGCGATGGTGATATTCGCCTTCAGCATGGTCAAGAACCGTCGGCGGGACCACCCGAACCGCGCGGCCACGCTGTGGGCCAAGGGCACCACGGTCACCGCCTTCTTCGGCGCTGGCGTCTGGGGTTTCCTGCATACCCTGGCACCGGTCAACTACTACACCCACGGTTCGCAGTTAACGGCGGCTCACGGTCACCTGGCCTTCTACGGTGCTTACGCGATGATCGTGATGACCTTGATCAGCTATGCCATGCCGAAACTGCGCGGACTCGGTGAAGCAGCGGACGAGCGTTCGCAGCAACTCGAGATCTGGGGCTTCTGGTTGATGACCCTGTCGATGGTCATGATCACGCTGCTGCTCACCGCTGCCGGTGTTGTGCAGATCTACCTGCAACGCTGGCCGGTGGATGGCGTCGCGTTACCGTTCATGGCCACAGTCGATCATCTGCAAGTGCTGTTCTGGGCTCGTCTGGGCGCCGGTCTCGGTTTCTTCGCAGGGCTGCTCTGCTACCTGTCCAGCTTCAAGCGGCGGGTGCCAGTGGGGATCACTGCGACTGCCGCCTCCGCTGTTCGTTCGTGAGTCGATAACAACCTGAAGGAGGACGGCCCGGCTGGTACAGCGGGCCGTTTCACATTGGTTTTCAGAGGAAAAAAACCATGGCCTTTACCGTCGAACTGGAAGAGTGGGTCGGCAGCGTCTGGCATCGCTTCATCACCCGGCGCGCCAGCCCGGACTTTCCCGAGGCCCGGGTCGAACTGATCCACCAGCAGCGACCGCTGGCGTTGTTGTTTCGCGCCATGGGAGGCGCCAATGGCGTCGGCGTGGAAGCCGCCAGCGACCGCGATCTGCTGTTGCGACGCAACGTGTTGCAGCAGATCGCCGGCACCTGCAAGCAAGTGCCCCTGGCGTGGTGCGACGAGGCGAACCTTCGTCTGCCGTCGAGCCTCGCGGTGTTTCCTGAAATCGCGCTGAACGAGGAACTCTATCGTTGGCTCGCGTTGCTGGCAGCCCAGGCCGGCCAGATGCGGCACTGGGGTCGGGACAATCAGCGCTGGACGCAACAGCTGTTGCGGCGCTATCCCGCGTTGCGTACCCGGTACAAACGTTTGGTTGATGCTCATCTGCAACTTCGCCCGGATCCGGCGACGCTGAACCCCGGCGAAGCAGCGCTGGAGCGGGCGCTATGCCAGGCGCTACGCGAGCCGGGCAGTGTCGAACATTTTCCCCGCAGCGAACGGGCCGCCTGGCCGCTGCCGCTGTGGTTGTACCCACCGCAAAACCTTGCCAGCCCGCAGGCGGCCGATCTCGGTGACGAGTCGGAAGAGTCGCTGACGACCCCGCCCGGAGAGCAGAAAGGCGGAAGCAAACGCGCCAAGCGTATCGATGAAGGCAGCCGCGACGGCGGGTTGTTGATCGTGCGCCTGGAGAACCTGTTCAGCTGGACCGAACACGTGGACCTGGATCGCTGGTCAGACGACAGCGAAAACCCTGACGCCGCCAGAGTCGCCGAGGACCTCGACGAGTTGAGCCTGTCGCGCACCCGTCTGCGCAAGGGCGGCGGCCTCAAGCTGCACCTGGATTTGCCGCCCGCCGATGTCGACGATATTCCCCTAGGCGAAGGCATCAAGTTGCCGGAGTGGGATTACCGCAAACAGCAGATGCAGGACGCCTTCGTCAATCTGCAAATGATGGTGCCCCGCGACTGTGAGGCGCAGCCACTGCCGCCACGATTGAAGGCCTCGGCGCACCGCCTGCGCCGCCAGTTCGAGCACCTGCGCAATGACCGCCAATGGTTACGCCACCAACCCCAAGGGTCTGAACTTGACATGCAGGCCTGGCTGGATTTTCACGTTGAACGCGAGCATGGCCAATGTGCGGAACGCGGTTTGTTCATGGAACAACGGCAGACGCGCCGCGACCTGGCGTGCCTGTTGCTGGCCGATGTGTCGATGTCCACCGACGCGCATTTGAACGATGAGCATCGGGTGATTGATGTGATCCGCGATAGCCTGCTGCTGTTCGGCGAGACCCTGTCGGTACTCGGTGATGATTTCGCCCTGTACGGGTTTTCCTCGCTGCGTCGTCATCAAGTGCGCATGCAGGAACTCAAGTCCTTCACCCAGCGCTATGACGACAACACCCGCGGTCGCATTCAAGGGCTCAAACCGGGTTATTACACGCGCATGGGTGCCGCCATCCGCCACGCCACCCAGCTGCTGGGCAAGAGCAAACGACGCAGCAAACTGTTGCTGCTGCTGACGGATGGCAAACCGAATGATCTGGATTTGTATGAGGGGCGCTACGGTGTTGAAGACACCCGCGAGGCGGTGCTGGAGGCGCGGCGTCAGGGGTTGACGCCGTTCTGTATCACGATTGATCGCGAGGCCGGGGATTACCTGCCGTACATGTTCGGCGCCAATGGCTACACCTTGATCCGCCAGCCCGAGCAATTACCCCTGCGCTTGCCGCAGTTGTATCGGCAGCTGACCCAGCCGTGATGAACACGGTCCCTGTAGCAGCTGCCGAGCCTGCGAGGCTGCGTCCGACTGCGAAGCAGTCGTAAACCCAGTCGCCGCGGTGTGTCAGATAAAAAGGGGACTCAGGATTTACGACTGCTTCGCAGCCGAACGCAGGCTGCGCCAGCTGCTACAGGGGGTATATGTGGGTTTCAGGAGATGCTGCGTGGCAACCAGAAAAACATCGTCACGCAGAAAATCGTCAGGCCGATGCAGAACCACATGAACCGGCGTTGACGCCGTTCCCCGGCGCGTGCGGCCAATACCGGCAGGGGCATGCCACATTGGCGGCACTCGATTTCTTGCGCAGGGTTGGCGTGGTGGCAATACAGGCAGACCGGCAGGGTATTCACTCGAATTGTTCCAGGCGCAGACGATCAAGAATGGCGATCTGGCGGCCGTCCTGAGTGATGATATTTTCATCGATCAAACGGCGGATAATCCGCGAAAAAGTTTCCGGCTGAATCGACAGATGCCCGGCAATCAGTTGCTTGGCCATCGGCAGCTCAAACTGGCTGTCAATGGTTTGCTGGCGCATCAGTTGCGTCAAAAGATAGCGCACGACCCGGTGGGTGGCGTTCTTCAAGGACAGGGTTTCGATTTCATTGACCCGTTGATGCAAGCGAACGCAGAGCTTGCCCAGCAGCGCAAAGGTCAACCCGCTATTGCTCTGCAACAGGCGCATGTAAGTGCTGTTGGACAACTGGTAGAGCTGAGTTGGGCAAACGGCTTGAGCCGAGGCCACGTAGTTCGGGGTATCCATTAGCATCATCGCTTCGGCGAAGGTTTGTCGATCACTGATGACCTCAAACACTTTCTCCTGACCATCGGGTGTCAGTCGGTAGATCTTCACCGCGCCGGCGATCACGAAATAGAACGAATCGGCCGGCTCACCCTGACGGAACAGCGGTTCGCCTTTGTCGATGCTCAACAAATGGCTGGTACTCATCAATTCATCCAGCTGTTCTTCGTTCAACGGCTCGAACAAGTGATGACTGCGCAGAATCTGGTGATGGACGCGATGAAGCACCATAAGAATTCATCCTGAAGGTTGAGGAGGGGATGGCGATCAAGTCAAACGAGGCCCAGCGAGACGCCGCTGGCCAACGCCAGAACCGAGGTCAACACCACAAACCAGGCCAGTGGTTGGATGACTTTTTTCATGACGACTCCTGGGGATCGAGAAGGATCAAGGTTTCTTTGATTGCTGAAAGCTTGAGCAAGACGCGGGCCATGCCTGGAGGCCCTTGTTTATTGGGGTTGTCAGATAAGAGGGTAAAAACGACCACGAGGCTTAGGGTTTAAATAACCATTAAAGGGTCATTTGTACCCTGAATGGATTTCATCGGCGGCACGCGAGGCTTGCTGCCGGCGCGGATCGGCATCGGGGCACGCCCCTTGCACACTTGATCTGCGACAAAGGCAATTGGTCGTCAATACCCGATGATTGCCCCCGGACTTACCTTGACGCGTGCGGGTTTGCGTCAGGTCAGCAGCAAGGTAAAGGAGTGGCATTATGCAAGTGCTTGACCGCCGTAAAGCGATGGCCATCGCGCCGCTGTTACGTTTGGCCTTTCGGCCATTTTTCCTCGCTGGCTGCCTGCTGGCGGTGCTTGTCATTCCGCTCTGGCTGGCCGCCTTCAGTGGTGGGCTTTCCGGCTGGCAACCGGCGGGTGGCTGGTTGGGCTGGCATCGACACGAATTGCTGTTCGGGTTCGGCTTGGCGATCATCGCGGGCTTTCTGCTGACGGCGGTGCAGACCTGGACCGGTCGCCCCGGCATCAGCGGGCGACCACTCGCCGCGCTGGCGTTCCTGTGGTTGTTGGCGCGTGTGGCCTGGCTGGTCAATGCACCGTGGCCGGTGCTTGCGGCGCTGGAATTGGCGTTCCCGCTGGCGGTGGCGGCACTCATGGGTTTCACCCTGTGGAAGGTGCGGCAGACACGTAACTACCCGATTGCGGTGGTGCTACTGTTGTTAGCGGCGGCCGACGGGTTGTCCCTGTACGGCCTGGTCGAAGGTCATGAAGGCTGGCAGCGTCAAGGCGTGCTGACCGGCCTTTGGCTGGTGGCGGCGATGATGGGCTTGATCGGCGGGCGTGTCATTCCGTTCTTCATCCAGCGCGGCCTCGGCAAGGTCGAGGGCGTTACCCCCTGGCCGTGGCTGGATTGGCTGCTGCTGATTGGCTCACCGCTGGTGGCGTTGTTGTACGCCGCCGGACCTGCGCTTGACCCCAATCTCTGGGTGGGCCTGCTGTTCGCCGTGTTGGCCGTCGGGCATCTGGTGCGTCTGGTTCGGTGGCATGATCGCGCCCTCTGGCGCGTGCCGTTGCTGTGGTCGTTGTACCTGGCGTATGCCTGGTTGGCGGTGGCCTGTCTCGGCATGGCGCTGTGGCATTTCGGTGTGCCGATCAATCCGAGTCTGGCGGTGCATTGCCTGACCATCGGCGCGATGGGCGGCCTGGTGCTGGCGATGATCGCACGGGTCAGCCTGGGGCATACCGGCCGTGCGCTGGAGCCGCCGTCGGGCATGACCTTGGCGTTCATTCTGCTCAACCTGGCCTGTCTGAGCCGGGTGGTGTTGATCGTATTCTTTCCCCTGCCTGCGTTGTGGCTGGCCGCTCTGTGTTGGGCGCTGGCGTTTGCGCTGTACGCCTGGCGCTATGGGCCGATGCTGCTGCAGGCCCGGGTCGATGGTCATCCAGGCTAAGCAAGTCAACTGATGGAGGCTGCCGGTGTTATATCCCTTTTTACTGGTCACCCACCTGCTGGCAGCGATTGCCTTCATCGGCACGCTGTTTTTCGAAGTGGTGATCTGGCACCGCGCCCGCCAGCAGTTGACGGACACCGTGCAATCGACCGCAGATCAAGCAATTGCGGTGCGTTCGCGCAAGGTGCTGCATGGCGTGGTGTTGCTGTTGTATGGCGCCGGCATCAGCCTGGCGTGGCAACACCGTGGCGTATTGAGTCAACCGTTTGCAAGCAGCTTTGGCACGTTGCTGAGCCTGAAGATCTTGCTGGCCCTGAGCATCATCGGCCATTACTTCCTGCTGGCGTATTGGCTGAAAAGCGCACGACTGACCACGACCCGCGCCAGCTGGATTCGCCGCAGCATCCTCGGGCACATGGTGTTGATCGTGATCCTGGCCAAGGCAATGTTCTATTGGCACGGTTGATCGCCCGCCGTCCCTGACAGACAAAACCCGCGTCAACCGATGGGCTGGCGCGGGTTAGGTGTGATCGACAATCGATCAATGGCGAGGTTTAAGGGCGTTGACAAACAACACGTTGTTTTCCAGATGGATGTGTTGCATCAGGTCATCACGAAACTCCAGCAGCCCACGATACAGGGCACGCCAGGTGTTACAGGCATCGGCCGACGGGGTGATGTTGTTGGTCAGCGCGAGCAACCTCTCCAATGCTTCGCCATGTTGATCATGTTCAAAGCGCAGCACCTGGATCGGCGGGGCAGCTTGAGGGCCGATGCCCTGTTGCAACATCGGGAAGAGCACTTGCTCTTCCTTGAGCATGTGGCCTTCGAGTTCTTGTTGCATGTCGGTCAGCAGATCGGCCAGGCCGTTGGGGCAGCTGCTGCGCGCACCGTGGACCTGCTCGACGCGACGGGCCAGGCGGATCAGTTCCGGCAGTTGCTCGCGATGGCGGGCGTGGTAGCGGGCCACAAGATGGGCGATCAACAGTTCCGACGGTTCGTTGCGCCAGTCGTGTTGGGTTTCGCCGGTGTCTTGCAGCCGGTGCAGCGCATCGGCGATCAGGACCGGATCGAGGTCTTTGCCAACAGCCGCTTCACGCAGGCTTTTATGCCCGCCACAGCAGAAGTCCAGTTTGAAGGTGTGAAAAATCCGCGTGGCGCCGGGAATGTCGCACGCCAGTTGGCCGAGGCTTTGTTCCAGTAGGGTCAGGCTCATCAGGGGGTCCTTGTTTGGATTTCAACGGTTCCCCAAGCTCATTGCACCCGGCATGCCATATTTAACGTATTGAAAAATAGCGCTTATTTTTTAGTTATGGTGATAGCCACCCGAACGCATTAGGGTGAATCCAACCATTGAGGGTAATAACTACCATGCTGCGTGAAAGCCTGGCGGCCGACCTGATTGTCGAGTTGCCCAATGCCGTGCGGTTGCAACGATTGGTCCAGACCCTGCGCGAGTACTTCAACAGTGGCGCCGTGGGATTGCTGCGTCTGGATGACGACAGCCTCAGGCCGGTCGCGACGGTGGGGCTGGTGCATGAAGCGTTGGGGCGCCGGTTCGTCATCGCCCAGCACCCGCGGCTGGCGGCGATCATGGCGTCGCGCGAACCCACCTGGTTCGAGCCCGACAGTCGCCTGCCGGATCCCTATGACGGCTTGCTCGATGACCACGTCGGCGAAACGCTGCCGGTGCACGACTGCATGGGCGTGAGCCTGTATGTGGAGGGGCGGATCTGGGGCGCGATCACCCTCGATGCGCTCCACGCCGGGACCTTCGACAGCCGGGCGCGGGAAGAACTCAAGCGTTGCACCTTGCAGATCGAAGCCGCCGTGCGAGTCACCCGGCTTGAGCAGGAAAACCGCAGCCTGCGCTTGTCCCGCAGCGATATTCAAGACGTGCGCCGGCCGGCTGATGAAGGCGAAATCCTCGGGCAGAGCGAGGTGCTGCATCAGTTGCTCAATGAACTGGACGTATTGGCCGATTCCGAGCTGCCGGTGTTGCTGCTGGGCGAGACCGGCGTCGGCAAAGAGCTGTTCGCAAGGCGCTTGCATCGTCTGTCGCGCCGCAGTCATAAGCCTCTGGTGCAGGTCAACTGCGCCGCGTTGCCGGAGTCTCTGGCAGAGAGTGAATTGTTCGGCCATGTCAAAGGCGCGTTTTCCGGCGCCACCAGTGACCGTGCCGGACGTTTCGATGCGGCCAACGGTGGCACCCTGTTTCTCGACGAAGTCGGTGAATTGCCATTGGCTGTGCAAGCGAAGTTGCTGCGCACCCTGCAGAACGGCGAGATCCAGCGCCTAGGCGCCGACAAGCCGTTGCATGTCGATGTGCGCATCATCGCCGCGACCAACCGGCATCTGCCGGACAGCGTCCGCGACGGTTTGTTTCGGGCCGATCTGTATCACCGGCTCTCGGTGTACCCGGTGCCAATTCCGCCGCTGCGCGAGCGGGGTAACGATGTGTTGATGCTTGCCGGGCATTTCCTTGAACTCAATCGGGCGCGGCTTGGCTTGCGCGGTTTGCGTCTGTCGCCGGCGGCCGAGCGAGCGCTGCTGACGTACAGCTGGCCGGGCAACGTGCGCGAGCTGGAACATGTGATCAGTCGAGCGGCATTAAAGCAGCTCAGTCGCGGCACCAGTCGCACGCTGATCATGACGCTGGAACCCGAGATTTTGGACCTCGACAGTGCCATGGGCGGGCAGGGCGCGGTCGTTGAAAGTCCCCTGGACGATACGGCTGATGAGCCGTTCCAGCCCCTGGGTGAAGCGGTCGACGATTACCAGCGCAAGAAAATTCTCCAGGCCTTGAGCCTGTCCGGGGAGAACTGGGCCAGCGCCGCGCGGATTCTGGAAGTCGATCCCAGCAACCTGCACAAACTGGCTCGGCGTCTGCGCCTTAAATAAGGCTGGGTGTGCTCAGTGTTGATGGTGATCAAGGTGCTGTTGCGCAGTGTCTTGCACACTGGGCAGAACCTTTTTGGAGATCACCGTCATGCCCCTTTCCCTGGCACAGATGCGCCGCAACTACACTCTTTTTGGCCTGCAAGACGATTCGGCGCTGGACGACCCGATGGCGATGTTCCGGCAATGGATACAACTGGCCCGCGACACCGAGCGCGCGCCTGTCGAAGCCAACAGCATGGTGTTGGCGACGGTCGACAGTGAAGGTCGCCCGCACTGTCGCGTCCTATTGCTCAAGGGGTTTAGCGATGAAAGCTTCACCTTTTTCGGCAATTACCAGAGTGACAAGGGCCAGCAACTGGCCGCTAACCCGCATGCTGCCATGACCTTTTTCTGGCCGGGGCTGGAGCGTCAGGTGCGTATCGAAGGCCAGGTCTCCAGGCTCGATCCGACGCTGTCGGATGCGTACTACGATTCCCGCTCACAGGACAGTCGAGTGGGCGCCTGGGCTTCACCGCAAAGCCGGCCGTTGGCCAATCGGGCCGAGCTTGAATCGCTGTTGATACAAACCACCCAACGTTTTGCCGGCAAGACCGTGCCGCGGCCCGAGCATTGGGGCGGCTACTGCCTGCGCCCTGAGCGTCTGGAGTTCTGGCAGGGCCGTGCCGACCGTTTGCATGATCGCCTCGATTACCGGTTGCGCGATGGTGCATGGCAGCGCAACCGCCTGGCGCCTTGAGACCGCAGAACGCGCAGCGATAGAGAACAATGTGGGAGCGAGCTTGCTCGCGATAGCGGTGGATCAGTCGACATCAATGTTGCCTGACAAACCGCTATCGCGAGCAAGCTCGCTCCCACAGGTTTTGTGTGGCCTACACATTCTCCTTATGTCCCTGTGGAGGTACCTCCTTGGAGGAATAGGCTCGCTCGCCATTCCGGTTCAGGCTTTGGGCCATACCCCTCAATTACGGGAAGGCTTGGATATGGCCCATCTGGCGCAACGCACGTTTGAACCCCTGAACATTGCCGTGCTGACCATCAGCGATACGCGCACCTTTGACACCGACACCTCGGGGCAGACCCTGACGGATTTGCTGCAAACGGCCGGGCATGTATTGATCGACCGTGACCTGGTCAAGGACGATATTTATCAGATCCGCGCCAAGGTCTCTCACTGGATCGCCGACCCTCAGGTTCAAGTGATACTGATGACCGGCGGCACAGGTTTCACCGCGCGCGACAACACTCCGCAAGCGGTCCTGCCGTTGCTGGACAAACACGTGGAAGGCTTCGGCGAACTGTTCCGTCAGGTGTCCCTGGCGGAAATCGGCATGTCCAGTCTGCAGTCACGGGCATTGGCCGGCATGAGCAACGGCGTGCTGGTGTGCTGCGTTCCGGGTTCGCCGGGCGCGTGTCGAACCGCCTGGAACCAGATCCTGCTCGAACAATTGGACAGCCGCACCGGCCCGTGCAATTTCGCCCCGCATTTGAAACCGCAAGGGCAACGGGTCATCGACGCCTGCGAGTCCCGCTCATGACCGGCCGGGTGTGCGACCTCGGCCACCTGATGCCGGTGGACGAGGCTATCAGCCGTTTGCTGGAGCAGGCACCGCCGCCGCCCCTGGCGCAAAAGATCGGACTGGATCAAGCCTTGGGGCGGGTTCTGGCGGCGGACATTCATTCCCCTGTTAACCTGCCGGCCTGGGACAACAGTGCCATGGACGGTTACGCCTTCAGGGCCGCTGACCTGCCACCGGACGGAGGCTGGTTGTCGATTGGCGGACGAATTGCGGCGGGTGATCCGGCGTGTTCCCCCTTGCTCGCGCAGCAGGCCGTACAGATCTTTACGGGCGCGCCATTGCCGCCGGGTGCCGACACGGTGGTACCGCAAGAACGCTGCCGGATCGATGGCGAGCGTGTCTGGTTTCCGCCCGTCAACGCTGGCGATCATGTGCGCAAGCAGGGTGAGGAAGTACGCGTGGGCGATTTATTGCTCAACGCCGGCAAGCGCCTGCGCGCACAGGAACTCGGGCTATTAGCCGGTGCTGGCATCGCGCGGGTCGAGGTCTATCGACCGCTGCAGGTGTGCTTGCTCAGCAGCGGCAATGAACTGCGTGAGCCGGGCGACCCATTGGCGCCGGGGCAGATTTACAACAGCAATCGCTACTGCCTCGCGGCGCTGTTGCGCGGCTGGGGCGTCGAAGTGAACGACTATGGCGTTATGGCCGATGAGTTGGTCGCCAGCCGTCATGCCTTGAGCCTGGCGTCGTCGGAGTGCGACTTGCTGCTGAGTTCCGGCGGCGTGTCGGTCGGTGAGGAAGACCACCTCAAACAGGCGATTGAAGAATTGGGCAGCGTGGATTTCTGGCGGCTGGCAATTCAACCGGGAAAACCGCTGGCCTTCGGCGAAGTGATAGGCAAACCCTGGATCGGCATGCCGGGCAATCCTTCGGCGGCGCTGATTACCGCGTTGGTGGTGGTGCGTCCGTTCCTGCTCAGGGCTCAAGGCGTGAAAGACGTGTTGCCGGTGCCATTGACCGTGCCCGCCGGGTTCGACTGGTTGCAGCGCAACAAGCGTCGGCAGTACCTGCGGGCAAGACTCACTCCTGACGCTAACGGCCAGTTGAGCGTGGAGCTGCACCCTCAGCAAAGCTCGGCGATGTTGACTGCCGCGTGTTGGGCCGATGGGCTGGCGGTGATCGAGTGCGAGCAGCAAGTGCTCAAGCACGACAACGTGATGTTCCTGTCCTTCGCCGACCTGATGCATTGATCGCAATTGATTGCCGTCAAGGCTCTGCCTGCCGGTCTCGCTAGACTGGCAGCGCCTTTTTCGATCGCTGCGCACAGGCATCGGTTGAGGCTCGAGACGCGTTTTTCCATGAGGATTACCCATGCAACTGGTCTGCCCGGCAGGGAACCTGCCTGCGCTGAAAGCGGCGGTGCGCGAAGGCGCCGATGCCGTCTATGTCGGTTTTCGCGATGATACAAATGCCCGGCATTTCGCGGGGCTGAACATGGACGACAAACAGTTCGACGCGGCGGTCGCGCACATCCGCCAGCATCAACGCAAACTCTACGTCGCGGTCAACACATACCCTCAACCCAATGGCTGGGAACGTTGGCAGCGGGCAGTCGATCGCGCCGCCGATTTTGGCGTGGATGCGCTGATCGCCGCCGACCCCGGCGTGCTCAACTACGCCAGCCAGCGCCATCCGCAATTGGCGTTGCACCTGTCGGTCCAGGGCTCGGCGACCCATGCCGCGGCGCTGGAGTTTTATGCGCAGCGCTACGGGATTCGTCGCGCGGTGCTGCCGCGGGTGTTGTCGTTGGCGCAGGTGCGCCAGGTCGCCGCGAGCAGTCCGGTGCCCATCGAAGTGTTTGGCTTCGGCAGCTTGTGCATCATGGCCGAAGGGCGCTGCCATCTGTCGTCCTACATCACCGGCGAGTCGCCCAACCTCTGCGGAGTCTGTTCGCCAGCCAAAGCAGTGCGTTGGAGCGACGACGCCGACGGCTTGAGCGCACGGCTCAGTGAAGTGCTGATCGACCGTTACACCCCTGATGAACCCGCTGGTTATCCGACCCTGTGCAAGGGCCGCTTCCTGGTCGGCGGCAAACGCTTTCATGCACTGGAAGAGCCCACCAGCCTCGACACCCTGGACTTGCTGCCGGAGTTGACGGCCATTGGCGTCGAGGCAGTAAAAATCGAAGGCCGGCAACGCAGTCCGGCCTATGTCGAACAAGTCACCCGCGTCTGGCGCGCGGCATTGGATGCCCATCGTGGCTCGCCGGGCAGTTTTCGGGTCAAGGAGGAATGGCGTCGGGTGCTGGCCGGTTTGTCCGAAGGTAGCCAGACCACCCTGGGTGCTTACCATCGATCATGGCAATGAGGGAGGCGATATGAAGCTCAGCCTGGGACCGGTCCTGTTTTATTGGGACAAAGAGCAACTCAGCAACTTTTACGCCGAGATGTCGGCCTTGCCCCTGGATGTGATTTACCTGGGGGAAACCGTGTGTTCGAAACGCCGGGCCTTTTCACTGGATCAATGGTTGGGTCTGGGGCGCGAGTTGCAGGAATGCAGCCAGGCACAGTTGGTGATCTCCAGCCTGACGCTGATCGAAGCGGCCTCCGAACTTTCCAGCCTGCGTCGTCTTTGCGACAACGGCCAATTGCTGGTGGAAGCCAACGACATGGGCGCGGTGCAGTTGCTGGCTGAGCGCAAGTTACCGTTTGTGGGCGGTCCGGCGCTGAATTTGTACAACGGTCATACGCTGGCGCAACTGCTGGACTGCGGGATGACCCGTTGGGTGCCGCCGGTGGAATGTTCGGCGGCGCTGATTGGCGATGTGCTTGATCAAGTGCGCGAGCTGGGCCGTGAGGTGCCGGAAGTCGAGATCTTTGCCTATGGGCATTTGCCTTTGGCCTACTCCGCACGCTGTTTCACCGCTCGGGCGGAAAACTTGCCCAAGGACGACTGCCGGTTTTGCTGCCTCAACTACCCCGACGGCCTGCCGTTGACCAGTCAGGAAGGGCAGGCGTTGTTCACCATCAACGGTATTCAAACGATGTCGGCCGAGGTGACCAATCTGCTGGCGGATTACGCCGGGCTGGTGGCCTGTGGCGCCGATCTGTTGCGTCTGAGCCCTCGCGCTCAAGGCATGGCCGAAATCATTGGCGCCTATCAACGGGTTCGTCTGGGCGAGACACCGCCGCTGTTTGTTGACGGTTGCAACGGTTACTGGCATGGCCAGGCCGGCATGTTGCGCGTCGAGGAGGTCGGCCTGTGTTGAATCGTAAAAAGTGGTTGTTGAAAGGCGCCGACAGGTTATTGCCGCTGGTGCGTCGAGTGCCGTTTGCGGTGCAGCGCCTGGCATTGCAGCAGGCTCTAAATCGCTGCCTCGCCGAGCCGTTGCGCGATGGTGAGTTCGAGGTGTTGCGCGGGCGTTGGTTGTGCCTGCGGATTCCGGACCTGGGTTTGTCCTGGTTCCTGACGCTGACCCGTCAAGGGTTGCGAATTGCCAAACACGCCAACGCGCACGTGACCATCAGCGGTAACTGGCGCGAATTTTTATTGCTGGCCAGCCGTCAGGAAGATCCGGACACGCTGTTTTTTCGCCGGCGTTTGGTGATCGAGGGTGATACGGAGTTGGGGTTGGCGCTGAAGAACTTGATCGACAGTCTAGATCCTGATGTGTTGCCTGTGTGGCTTTGGCGCAATCTGGAGCGGGCGGGGAAGGGGTTGGCGGCGGGATGACCATAGATGTGGGAGCGAGCCGCCTCGCTCCCACATTTTGATGAGTGTGTCCGCAATATTTGTGCCCAACGCATAACCCTGTGGGAGCGGGCTTGAACTGGCCTAATGAAATTGGACACATCAATAGGGCGCTATGATGGCGCCCAAATCTGAGGTGTGCATGATGATGCGAAAGTCCTACTCCAGCGAGTTCAAGCTCAATGCCGCAAGCATGGTGCTTGATGAAGACCAGCCCATTCTTGAGGTCTGTGCCAACTTCGATATCGGCCCTACTGCCTTGCGCCGTTGGGTCGAACAGGTCAGAAAAGAACGTGCAGGCTCGACACTAGCTGGCACAAAGGCCATTACCACCGACCAAAAACAAATCCAGGAACTCAAAGCCCTGCTTAGACAGAAAGACAGGGATATCGAAATCCTAAAAAAGGCCAGTGTTCTCCTGCTTTTGGACTCCAAAGATCATTCCCTCTGATCAGCGAGCTAGGTGAACAATACGGCATTTCAGATTGCTGCCGCGTGTTTGAAGTCAACCGCAGCAGCTATTACGCCTGGCGTCGGCGCCAGGGGAAAACCAACCCGGAGCGCGAAGCGCTCAAGGCTGAGCTGATCAAGTACCACAAAGCATCAAAAGGCTCGGCGGGCGCCCGAACCCTCTCCAAGGATATGCAGGGTGCAAAGCATAAAGTGGGGCGCTACATGGCCAGTCGTTTGATGAAGGAAGCCGGTATTTCCAGCGGCCAGCGCAGACCTCATAAGTACAAGTCGTCGGGCGCTGAATCGCTCGTGGCTGAGAATGTGCTGAATCGTGAGTTTTACGTAGCTGATATCAATAAAGTCTGGTGTGCAGATATCACCTACATCCAGCTGGGTAAACGTTGGCTCTATTTTTCGGTAGTACTGGATCTATTTGCACGACGAGTGGTGGGATGGTCTTACTCATTGGTTGCCGACGCGACCCTGGCAAGCGAATCACTGCGTATGGCTGTTGAGTTGAGAGGGCGACCTAAAGGCGTGCTATTTCATTCTGATCAGGGATGCCAGTACACCAGCCATAAATTCAGGGACGAACTGATGAGGCATGAGTTAAAGCAGAGCATGAGTCGTAAAGGCCAATGCTGGGATAACGCTCCGATGGAGCGCTTTTTTGGCAGTTTGAAATCTGAATGGGTGCCTGAAGAAGGCTACCGCTCGGAATTCGAGGCCCGAGTTGATATCAATCGATACGTGGCGCGCTACAACAATGTAAGGCGCCACAGCTACAACGGATACCACTCGCCGGTAACGGCAGAAAAGATGGCCGCGTGAGAACCGAAAAAAATGTCCAAAATTACTGGACCAGTTCAGCTTGCCCGCGATGGCGGTTGTACATTCAACATTGATGTCGGCTATTCCACTGCTATCGCGGGCAAGCCCGCTCCCAGAGGGTTTTTGTTGTTCTTCAGGCCATCGTTTCCTGGCGGTTTTGATGCTGCCGAGCATCACTCGCAATTCGTTGCCTGATCTCTTCAAACAACTCATCACTCTCTGCCTGCGTAGAGTCCTCGCCATAGCGCTTACGCAACCCGTAATGGCTAAGTATCAGATGCACATCCGCATGCAGACCATGCTGCTTCAGGCAGTTCTCAACGCATTGCAACGGACAACCATCCAGCGCAAAAATCCGCCGCCCCGAGCGCGCCTTGTTGACCAGCGCCGCCACATGCCCGCCGACCCCGACGATGCAGGACATTTCCGCCAGGCCGCTGCGATCAAGCCGCACGGCCAGTGTATTGGCCAGTTGGGCGACGTTGGAGCAGCCTGAGCAGGAGTAGATCAGGGGCAAGGTTGAACGGGACATGAGCGTTCTCCATGGATGGACTTCTTCAGTGTGCAAGGCCTGTGGCATTGCGCATTGACTGCGGTCAATTCCGTCTACTGGAAGGCCGCGAGATCCTCTTCGGCGAGGATGCTGATATTGCGTCGTTCCATCGCGATCAGGCCGCCGTCCACCAGGCGGTGCAAGATCCGCGAAAAGGTTTCCGGCTGAATACCCAGCTTCGAGGCCACCAGGCGTTTGGACACCTGCAAGACAATCAGGCCGCTGACCGGGTTGCGTTCCTGGAACAGAAAATTGATCACCCGACGACTCGCGCTGGCCATGGTCAAGGTGTCGATGTCGCGCAGACGCAGGTGCAGGTGCACGCTCATGCTCGCCAGGATTGCCAGGCAAACTTTCGGCTGGTCTTCCAGGGCGTTGCGGTAATGGCTGCCCTCGATACTCACCAGCACGCTGTCCTTCAGCGCCGTGGCACTCACCGGGTAGAGACGGGCCTGACTGAACAGCAACGCTTCGGCAAACGTCTGGCCGGGCTGAATGATTTCCACCAGGTTCTCCTGGCCTTCACCGGTGAGCCGGTACAACTTGATCTGCCCACTGACCAGCAGGAAAAAGCGCTTGGCCGGATCCCCTTGGTGCATGAGTGTGCTGTGACAGGCCAGGCGCTTGAGCAGGGCCAGGCCGCAGACTTCCTCGAAGATTTTCTCCGGCAGTTGGCTGAACAGATGATGACGACGCAACGTTAAAACGATGGAAGGGTGGGTCAGCATGGCGTACCTCCGCTGACGGTCATAGTAGAGAGCACGAGGCAAATGACCTATGCCTCTGCCGGCCTACCTCCAAAGAGGCATGCGCCTCAGCCCGCATTGCGCAAGTGCTCCATGGCCCACACCGCCGCCTCTACCCGCGAGCGCAAGCCGAGTTTGTGCAGCAGGTTTTTCACGTGAACCTTGACCGTCCCTTCGGTGATGCCCAGCTTGTGCCCGATGACTTTGTTGCTGAAGCCGCTGGCGATGGTTTTCAACACCTGACGTTCACGCTCGGTCAGTTCCACTACGGTCTGGCGCTGCGGTGAGCGCAGTGCCTGGGCCATGACTTGGGTCAGCCCCGGGCTGATCACCAATTCGCCGTTCAAGGCATTGCGGATGTACTGAATCAACAGTTCGGGCTCCATGTCCTTGAGCAGGTAGCCGTCGGCATCCAGACGCAGTGCGTCGCGAATATCGTCTTCGGCATCCGAGACCGTGAACAGCAGCACCTTGCCGGTGTATTGCATCGCTCGTAACTGGCGCAGGGTTTCAATGCCATTCATCAGCGGCATGTTGTTGTCGAGCAACACCAGATCCGGTTTTAGCGGCTCGATCAGACTGAGTGCTTCTTCGCCGTTATTGGCTTCACCGACGATCAGGAAATCATCTTCGAGTTCGAGCATCTGGCGGATGCCGTGACGCATCATCGGGTGATCGTCGACCAGCAGGATGGTGTGTTGCAGGGACGGGTTCATGTGACGCTACCTTCTGTTTGCTGCCCGAGAAAATCCGGTTGGAATTCCAGTTGGACGCGGGTGCCTTGCGGCTCCCTGGAGACTATTTCGAGTTGTCCGCGCAAGCTGCGGGCCCGCTCATCCATGATTTTCAGGCCGTGGTGTTCGCGCTGATCGACGTTGCCGCTGAACCCGCATCCGTCGTCTTCGACGATGAGCCTGACGGTTTCACCGTCCTGACGCAGTTGCAGCCAGGCGTTTTGCGCGTGGGCGTGGCGCAGGCAGTTGGAGAGTGCCTCGCGGGTGATCTGCAAGATGTGGATTTGCTCGCTGGCCGACAGTTGAAAGGCCAGCGCGTCGACGTGCAGGTGCACCTGGAATTCCCCGCGACGGGAGAACTCCTCGGCGGTGTCCTTGAGTTCCTGCACCAGTCCCGCATCGTGAATCTGCAAGCGAAAGGTGGTCAGCAACTCGCGTAGCTGGCGGTAGGCATTGTTCAGCCCTTCGCGCAGTTCGGCAGTGACGTTTTCCAGGGTCTCAACCGGTTCGCCACGGCGCATCAGCGTTTGCAGGCGGCTGACTTGCAGCTTCATGTAGGACAGGGCCTGGGCCAGTGAGTCGTGCAACTCCCGGGCGATGATCGTGCGTTCTTCGAGCAGCAGCAGGCGATGATCCTGCTCCCGTTGGCGCTTGAGCGAGAGCGAGGTGCCGATCAGGTTGGCCAGGGCCTGAATGAGCCGGGTTTCCCAGGCTTGCGCAGGGTGGCCGTCGACAAAATGCGCCTTGAGCTCGCCCAGTTCGCTGCCCTGGTTGCTGATACTGAAGGTTTTCGGGTTGGTTATGCGGTGCTTTTGGCAGTTGGCGCAATCGCTGCTGGCGCAAACATCCCGGCTGCTTGCACCGTGCAGTGCGAGTAACTGTTGAGCGGGCGCCTGCTGTTGTCCTCGCAGACACAGGGTCAGGCGCAAGCCGGGCAGGCGTTGCTGGAAGCGCCGGATCAACTCATCCAGCCCTTCGGCATTCGCCAGGCGTGTGGCCAGGCTCCGGCTGCTTTGATACAGCAATTCAAGGGCGGCATTCGCTTGTTGCAGGTTGAGAGTTTTTTGCTGGACCTGGCTCTCCAGCGTGCGATGCGACACTTCGATCGTCTCGGCCATGGCATTGAAACTTGTAGCCAGTTGGCCCAGTTCGTCCTGGGACTGATGGTTGACCCGTGCTTGAAAATCACCGCGACGAAAGCGCTGGGTGGCCTCCACCAATTCCTTGAGGGGTGTGACGACTCCGTACTGCAACTCGTACAAGCCGATCAGCAGGACAATGATGGTGGTGAACAGGGCCATGCCCTGGATCACTTGTTGCCAGCCTTGCTTTTGCTCGCTCTGGCGCTGCAACAGGCTGACGAATTGGTTCAGTTGTTCAACGAACAGCGGGGCCTGGGCCAGGAAGGCTGTTGCATCGCCGCGCTCCAGCGCCGGCTGCAATGTTTCGCTCCACTCGTGCTGGATTTGCCCATAACTCATTTGCAGCGCAGTGCTCGGGCCATCGTCGAGCACGGCTTTGAGTGACTGGCTGTTGAGGCGACTTTGCAGGCTCTCGGTGATGCTGGAAATTTCTTCCGCGGGGGCACCAGCGGCCAGTTTCCAGCTCAGGCGGTAGGTCTCCATGCGCACTGAGCCTGCGGTGTTGATGGCGGCGGCATCACCCTGGCTGAACCAGGCGATCAGCCCGGCACTCAACGAACTGGCGAGGGCGAGCAACGCGATCAGGATTACCGCCAGCCCGGCGCGAGCGGGCAGAGAACTGCGCAACCAGCGAATCATTGGCGCCGATCCAGGCATAAGAGGACAAAACAGCGCATGCATCACTCCAGGGTGGTGGGTTGCCGCCGATCCCGGGCGCGCTACCTCTAAAGAGTTGTCGACGGCTCCCTGTCGACAGAACACTGGGGCGAAACAGCCAAAACACTGATAAACAAAGGGTTTTAGGCTTTTTCTGCACTACCTCCTTGGAGGTAGGCAGCACAAGCATAGGCCTGGGTCCCTTTGGGCTACGTTGATGTGGATCAAGTTTTTGCGGGGTTGCCCTCTCTAGTCTGCCGCCATGGCTAATTGACTGGAGAGCATTGTGACCCAACCGCGTGTACGACAAGGCTTGGTGCTGGGCATGAGCACGCTGGCCTTCACGGTCTGTTTCATGGTCTGGATGATGTTTGCCGTGCTCGGGGTTCCGATCAAGGAACTGCTCCAGCTCAACGAAACTCAATTTGGTCTGTTGGCCGCCACGCCGGTGTTGACCGGCTCGCTGTCGCGACTGCCACTGGGCTTGCTGACCGACCGCTTTGGCGGGCGCAGCGTGTTCTTCGTGCTGATGCTGTCCTGCGTAGCGCCGCTGTACCTGATCAGCCACGCCACGGCCTATTGGCAGTTTCTGGTGCTGGGATTGTTCGTCGGCCTGGCCGGTGGTTCGTTCTCGGTCGGGATTGCCTACGTCGCCAAGTGGTTCGACAAGGAGAACCAGGGCTTCGCCATGGGTATCTTCGGTGCCGGCAACGCGGGGTCGGCGGTGACCAAGTTTCTCGCACCGGCATTGATCGCCGCCGGCAGCTGGCAACTGGTGCCGAAAGTGTTCAGCGCGATTCTCTTCATTACCGCGCTGTTGTTCTGGTTCCTGACTACCGACAACAAGGATCACCGCAATGCCTCGGGCGCCAGTTTGCGTGAGCAGTTGCGCTCGCTGAAAGACCCTGCGGTGTGGCGCTACTGCCAGTATTACTCGATCGTCTTCGGCGGCTATGTGGCCCTCGCGTTGTGGATGACCAAGTACTACGTGCAGGAATACGGTTTCAGCCTGCAAAGCGCGGCGTTGCTGGCCGCCTGTTTTTCCCTGCCCGGTGGCGTGCTGCGTGCCGTAGGCGGCTGGATGTCTGATCGCTGGGGCGCACAAAGCGTGACCTGGTGGGTGCTGTGGATCAGCTGGATTTGCCTGTTCCTGCTCTCGTATCCCCAGACCCAACTGCAAGTGCAGACGATCAACGGCCCGGTGGATTTCCACATCGGCCTCAATCCTGTGCTGTTCACCGTGCTGCTGTTCGTCATGGGCATCGCCTTCGCGTTCGGCAAGGCCTCGGTCTTCAAATACATCGCCAATGACTACCCGCAAAACATGGGCGCCGTGTCCGGCATCGTCGGCCTCGCGGGTGGCCTGGGCGGCTTCGTGCTGCCGATCCTGTTCGGCGCCCTGGTGGACCTCACCGGCGTGCGCTCTTCCTGCTTCATGTTGATGTACGGCGTGGTCTGGGTCTCCCTCGCCTGGATGTACTTCAGCGAAATACGCAAAAGCCCGGTGCTGGGTAAAGCACCGCTGCTTGCCCCGTCCCCGATTTCCAGCATTGCCAAAGGAGAAGCACATGTCCGTTCTGCAAAAGCCTGACAAGGGCCCGGTCATTCATGACTGGCGCCCCGAGGATCCTGCATTTTGGGGAAGTAGCGGTAAACAGACCGCCACCCGCAACCTGTGGATTTCCATTCCTGCCTTACTGCTGGCCTTTGCGGTGTGGATGGTCTGGAGCACGGTGATCGTGCGCTTGAATGCCATCGGCTTCACCTTCACCACCGACCAACTGTTCTGGCTGGCGGCGTTGCCGGGGCTGTCCGGGGCAACCTTGCGCGTCTTTTATTCCTTCATGGTGCCGATCTTCGGTGGCCGTCGCTGGACGGCCCTGAGCACCGCGTCGCTGCTGTTGCCATCGATCTGGATGGGCTTCGCGGTGCAAGACCCGAGCACTTCGTACAGCGTGTTCGTGTTGATTGCGTTGCTCTGCGGTTTTGGCGGCGGCAACTTTGCCTCAAGCATGTCCAACATCAGCTTCTTCTATCCAAAATCCCAGCAAGGAACAGCCCTTGGCCTCAACGCAGGTTTGGGCAACCTCGGCGTCTCGGTCATGCAGTTCTGCGTGCCGCTGGTGATCACCTTCGGCGTGTTCGGCTTCATGGGCGGTAACCCGCAAGTCCTGCCGGACGGTGGGCAGTTGTGGTTGCAGAACGCCGGTTTCATCTGGGTGCCGTTTATTGTCCTGGTGACCGTGCTGGCCTGGTTCGGCATGAATGACCTGTCCAGTGCCCGCGCGTCTTTCAGCGAACAGGCGGTGATCTTCAAGCGCAAACACAACTGGCTGATGTGCTGGTTGTACCTGGCGACCTTCGGTTCATTTATCGGTTTCTCCGCCGCGTTTCCGCTGCTGATCAAAACCTCCTTCCCTGACGTCATCGCCTTGAAATTCGCCTTCCTCGGTCCATTGGTGGGTGCATTGGTGCGTCCATTGGGCGGCTGGCTGGCCGACAAGCTCGGCGGTGCCAAGGTGACCTTGTGGAACTTCGTGGCGATGATCGTGATGGTCTTCGGCGTGATGCACTTTCTGCCGCAGAACGGTGAGCCCGGCAATTTCTACGGCTATCTGGGCATGTTCATGCTGCTGTTTATTACCACGGGCATCGGTAACGGCTCCACCTTCCGGATGATCCCGGTGATCTTCCGCACCCAACATGAAAAAGCCTCTGCCGGAAAACCTCCGGCGGTGCGCGAACAGGCCCTGAAAAATGCCGGTAAAGAGTCCGCCGCCGTCCTCGGCTTCAGTTCGGCCATGGGCGCCTTCGGTGCGTTCTTCATTCCCAAATCCTTCGGCTCTTCGATGGCCCTGACCGGCGGCCCGGAGATGGCCTTCTACATGTTTGTCGGCTTTTACCTGAGCTGCATCGTCGTGACGTGGTGGTGGTACGCGCGCAAAGGCGCCGCGACACCCTGCTGAGACGACCCGAATCCAACATTGCGTGGGCGGGGCGCAGAACCCCGCAGCAAGCCTGAGAGGACTACAACGTGAGTCATTTACTGGATCAATTGCGGTTTTTCAATCGCAAGCAAAACGAATTTTCCGACGGTCACGGAGAGACCCGCAAAGAATCTCGCGACTGGGAGAACGTCTACCGTTCGCGGTGGCAGTACGACAAGATTGTGCGCTCCACCCACGGGGTGAACTGCACCGGCTCGTGCTCCTGGAAAATCTACGTCAAGAACGGCCTGATCACCTGGGAAACCCAGCAGACCGACTACCCGCGTACCCGTAACGATCTGCCCAACCATGAACCCCGGGGCTGCCCGCGTGGCGCCAGTTACAGCTGGTACATCTACAGTGCCAACCGGCTCAAGTACCCGAAAATCCGCAAGCCGTTGCTCAAGCTCTGGCGTGATGCGCGCCAGACCATGGCACCGGTGGAAGCCTGGGCCAGCATCGTCGAGAACAAAGCCAAGGCCGACTCCTATAAAAGCAAACGCGGCATGGGCGGCTTCATTCGCTCCAACTGGGAGGAAGTCAACGAGATCATCGCGGCGGCCAACGTCTACACCATCAAGCAGTACGGCCCGGACCGGATCGTCGGCTTCTCGCCGATTCCGGCCATGTCGATGGTCAGCTACGCGGCCGGTGCGCGTTACCTGTCGCTGATCGGTGGAGCCTGCCTGAGTTTCTATGACTGGTACTGCGACTTGCCACCGGCCTCGCCGATGGTCTGGGGCGAGCAGACCGACGTGCCGGAATCGGCCGACTGGTATAACTCCAACTACATCATTGCCTGGGGCTCGAACGTCCCGCAGACCCGCACCCCGGACGCGCACTTCTTCACCGAAGTCCGCTACAAGGGCACCAAGACCGTTGCGATCACCCCGGATTATTCGGAAGTCGCCAAGCTCACCGACCTGTGGCTGAACCCTAAGCAAGGCACTGACGCAGCGCTGGCGCAGGCGTTCAACCATGTAATCTTCAAAGAATTCCACCTGGACAAACCGAGCGCTTATTTCACTGACTACGCCAAGCGCTTCACTGATTTACCGGTGCTGGTGCTGCTCAAGCAAATGGTCGACAAGGCGCCGGGCGCCGGTTACCAGCCGGATCGCTTCTTGCGCGCCAGCGACCTGACCGACAACCTCGGCCAGGAAAACAACCCGGAATGGAAAACCATCGCCCTGGATGTCAGCGGCGAACTGGTGTCCCCTCAAGGTTCCATCGGTTACCGCTGGGGCGAGAAGGGCAAGTGGAACATCCTGCCTCGTGAAGGTGGCGACGGTCGTGAAATTGATCTGAAGTTGAGCCTGATCGGCGATGACGTTGCTGAAGTGGCATTCCCGTATTTTGCCGGCGAGTCCCACGAGCACTTCCAGCACGTGGCGGGCGACGCCGTGCAATACCGTCGTGTGCCGGTGCATAGCCTTGTGCTGGCGGACGGCAGCGTGGCCAAAGTCGCCACCGTGTTCGACCTGTCGGCCGCCAACCTGGCGATTGACCGTGGATTGGGTGGCGCCAACGTCGCCAAGGACTACAACGACGCCTCGGTGCCCGGCACCCCGGCCTGGCAGGAGCAGATCACCGGCGTCAGCCGCGAGAAAGCCATCCAGATTGCCCGTGAGTTCGCCGATAACGCCGACAAGACCAAGGGGCGCTCGATGATCATCGTCGGTGCGGCGATGAACCACTGGTACCACATGGACATGAATTACCGTGGCCTGATCAACATGCTCATGCTCTGCGGGTGTGTCGGTCAGACCGGTGGTGGTTGGGCGCACTACGTCGGCCAGGAAAAACTCCGTCCGCAATGTGGCTGGCTGCCACTGGCGTTCGGCCTGGACTGGAACCGTCCGCCGCGTCAAATGAACGGTACGAGCTTCTTCTACGCCCACAGCTCGCAATGGCGTCACGAGAAAATGAGCATGCACGACGTGCTCTCGCCGCTGGCCGATAAATCGCAATTCCCCGAGCACGCCCTGGACTACAACATCCGCGCCGAACGCGCCGGCTGGTTGCCCAGCGCTCCGCAACTCAACACCAACCCGCTGCATATCTGCCGCGATGCGGCGGCGGCCGGCCTGGAGCCCAAAGATTACGTGGTCAAGTCGCTGCAGGACGGCTCGCTGCGCTTTGCCTGTGAGCAACCGGACAGCCCGGTGAACTTCCCGCGCAACATGTTTATCTGGCGTTCAAACTTGCTGGGCTCCTCGGGCAAGGGCCACGAGTACATGCTCAAGTACCTGCTCGGTACCAAGAACGGCGTGATGAACGAAGACATTGGCCAGGTCGGCGATTGCAAACCCGAAGAAGCCGAATGGGTAGACGAGGGCGCCATTGGCAAGCTCGATCTGGTCACCACGCTGGACTTCCGTATGTCCTCGACCTGCGTCTATTCCGACATCGTCTTGCCGACCGCGACCTGGTACGAAAAAGACGACATGAACACCTCGGACATGCACCCGTTCATTCACCCCTTGTCTGCCGCCATCGATCCGGCGTGGGAATCGCGTTCCGACTGGGAGATCTACAAAGGCATCGCCAAGGCATTCTCCAGCATGTCCGAAGGGCACTTGGGGGTTGAAAAGGATCTGGTGACCATTCCGCTGATGCACGACAGCGTCGGCGAACTGGCCCAGCCGTTTGGCGGCACCGACTGGAAAAGCGAAGGCGTGGCGCCGGTGCCCGGTAAAAACGCACCGAATCTGCACGTGGTCGAGCGTGATTACCCGAACATCTATAAACAGTTCTCCTCCCTTGGGCCGCTGCTGGAAAAACATGGCAATGGCGGCAAGGGCATCAACTGGAACACCGAAGACGAGGTGAAATTCCTCGGCGAGCTGAACCATCACGAACGGGACGCCGGGATCAGTCATGGTCGGCCGAAAATCGACACGGCAATTGATGCCGCTGAAGTGATTCTGTCCCTGGCACCGGAAACCAACGGGCAGGTCGCTGTAAAGGCCTGGGCCGCGCTGTCGGAATTCACCGGCATCGACCACAGCCACCTGGCGCTGTCGAAGGCCCACGAGGCGATTCGTTTCCGCGACATCCAGGCACAGCCGCGCAAGATTATTTCCAGCCCGACCTGGTCGGGACTTGAGGACGATCACGTCAGCTACAACGCCGGTTACACCAACGTTCACGAAGCCATCCCATGGCGCACCATCACCGGTCGCCAGCAGTTCTATCAGGATCACCCGTGGATGCAGGCCTTTGGCGAGCAGCTGATGAGTTATCGCCCGCCCGTCAACACCCGCACCATTGCAGGGGTGAAAGGCAAGCGCAGCAACGGCGAAATCGAAATCGTCCTGAACTGGATCACCCCGCACCAGAAATGGGGCATTCACAGCACCTACAGCGACAACCTGCTGATGCTGACCCTGAGCCGTGGCGGCCCGATTGTCTGGCTCTCGGAGAACGATGCGAAACGCGCCGGCATTGAAGACAACGACTGGATCGAGTGCTTCAACGTCAACGGTGCGCTGACGGCGCGGGCGGTGGTCAGTCAACGGGTCAAGGACGGCATGGTGATGATGTACCACGCCCAGGAACGGATCGTGAACGTGCCAGGTTCGGAAACCACCAAGACCCGTGGCGGCCACCACAACTCGGTGACCCGTGTCGTGCTCAAGCCAACCCACATGATCGGTGGCTACGCCCAGCAGGCTTACGGTTTCAACTATTACGGCACCGTCGGTTGCAACCGCGATGAGTTTGTCGTGGTGCGCAAAATGTCCAAAGTCGACTGGCTCGATGGTTCGTCCGGCGATGACTTGCCGCGTCCTTTGCCGACCGATATCGAGGAGAACTGAGATGAAGATTCGCTCACAAATCGGCATGGTGCTGAACCTGGACAAATGCATCGGGTGCCACACCTGCTCGATCACCTGCAAAAACGTCTGGACCAGCCGCGAAGGCATGGAATACGCCTGGTTCAACAACGTCGAATCGAAACCCGGCATCGGCTACCCGAAAGAATGGGAAAACCAGGACAAGTGGAAGGGCGGCTGGATCCGCAACGCCAACGGCACGATAAACCCGCGAATCGGCGGTAAATTCCGCGTGTTGGCGAACATTTTCGCCAACCCGGATCTGCCGAGCCTCGACGATTACTACGAACCGTTCGACTTCGATTATCAACACTTGCACACCGCACCGCTGGGCGAGCATCAGCCCACTGCGCGCCCGCGTTCGCTGATCTCCGGCAAGCGCATGGAAAAAATCGAGTGGGGTCCGAACTGGGAGGAAATCCTCGGCACCGAATTCGCCAAACGTCGCAAGGACAAGAATTTCGACAAGATCCAGGCGGACATTTACGGCGAGTACGAAAACACCTTCATGATGTATCTGCCGCGCTTGTGCGAGCACTGCCTCAACCCGACGTGCGCGGCGTCGTGCCCGAGCGGGGCGATCTACAAACGTGAGGAAGACGGCATCGTCCTGATTGACCAGGAGAAGTGCCGTGGCTGGCGCATGTGCATCAGCGGGTGCCCGTACAAGAAGATCTATTTCAACTGGAAGAGCGGCAAGTCCGAGAAGTGCATCTTCTGCTACCCGCGTATCGAAGCCGGGATGCCGACCGTTTGCGCCGAAACCTGCGTCGGTCGAATCCGTTACCTCGGTGTACTGCTGTATGACGCCGATCGCATCAGCGAGGTGGCCAGCACCGCCAATGAGCAGGATCTGTACGAGAAACAACTGGAGATCTTCCTCGATCCCAATGACCCGGCCGTGATTCGTCAGGCCCTGGAAGATGGTGTGCCGCAGTCGGTCATCGATTCTGCCCAGCGTTCGCCGGTCTACAAAATGGCGGTGGACTGGAAACTGGCACTGCCGCTGCACCCGGAATACCGCACCTTGCCGATGGTCTGGTACGTACCGCCACTGTCGCCGATTCAAAACGCGGCCACGGCCGGCACCGTCGGCATGAACGGCGTGATCCCGGACGTCGACAGCCTGCGTATTCCACTCAAGTACCTGGCCAACCTGCTGACGGCGGGCGATGAAAAACCGGTCAAACGTGCGCTCAAACGCTTGCTGGCGATGCGCGCCTACAAACGTTCCGAGCAAGTCGACGGTGTTCAGGACCTGCAAGTACTGAAGGATGTCGGCTTGAGTGTGGACCAGGTCGAGGAGATGTATCGCTACCTGGCAATCGCCAACTACGAGGACCGCTTTGTGGTACCGAGCGCCCACCGTGAAGACGCCATGAGCGACGCCTTTGCCGAGCGCTCCGGTTGCGGCTTCAGTTTCGGCAGTGGCTGCAGTGGCAGTTCCGACACGAACATGTTCGGCGCCAAAAAGGCCAATCGCCGCGACGTCCTCAAAACCGTGCAGTTGTGGGAGGAATGAGCATGCAAATTCTTAAAGTGATTTCGCTGCTGCTCGATTACCCGACCCAAACGTTGATTATCGGTCGCGACGAACTGGAGCAAGCAATCATCCAGTCACGGGAAATCAGCCCCAAGCAACGCGGCGCATTGTTCGAGTTGCTGGAGCTGATCTGCGCCAATGACCTGATGGACGGGCAGGAGCACTACGGCGCGCTGTTCGGCCGGGGGCGCTCGCTGTCGCTGCTGTTGTTCGAACACGTGCACGGCGAATCCCGCGACCGTGGCCAGGCCATGGTCGACATGATGGCGCAATACGAAGAAGCCGGTTTTGCCATCGGCGTCAAAGAGCTGCCCGATTACATCCCGCTGTACCTGGAGTTTCTGTCCACCCGCGAAGACATCGAGGCCCGCGAGGGCCTGGCCGATGTTTCGCACTTGCTGGCCTTGCTCGCGGCACGCCTGGAGGAGCGTGAAAGCGCCTATGCCAGTTGCTTCCGGGCATTGCTGCAAATTGCAGGCGCCGAGCCTCATCAAGCGGTGGCCGACCTGCGTGCGCAGGTCGCGGCCGAACCACGTGACGATTCCCTCGAAGCCCTCGACAAGATCTGGGAAGAAGAGGCCGTGGACTTTCTCCAGGCCGAACAGCAGGACCGTTGCAGCGGATTGCCAAGCGCACCGGGCAAGGCCCGGGAAGAAAGCGCGGTGCCGTTGCACTGGGTGGATTTTCAGCATGAAGGGCCGGCCGCCGCGCCAGTCCAGGAGGTGGGCAATGTCTAAGTGGGATCTGTTGTTGTTCGGGATTTATCCCTATGTGGCCCTGGCGATTTGCCTGATTGGCAGTTGGGCACGTTTCGATCTGTCGCAGTACACCTGGAAGGCTGGCTCCAGCCAGATGCTCAACCAGCGCGGCATGCGCGTGGCGAGCAATTTCTTTCACATTGGTGTGTTGTTCGTGCTGGCCGGGCACTTCGTCGGACTACTGACCCCTGCGTCGGTTTACCACCACGTGATCAGCACTCAGAACAAGCAATTGCTGGCGATGGTCTCCGGCGGCTTCTTCGGCCTGTTGTGCCTGATCGGCCTGCTGATGCTGATTAAACGGCGCCTGACCGACCCTCGGGTACGTGCCACCTCCAGTACTTCGGACATCCTGATTCTGCTGGTGCTGCTGGCGCAGTTGCTGCTGGGGCTGCTGACCATCGTCGCGTCCACGGCGCACATGGATGGTTCGGTGATGGTGATGCTCGCCGATTGGGCGCAGAACACCGTGCTGTTGCGGCCGGTGGAAGCGGCGGCGTCCATCGCCCCTGTCGGGCTGACCTACAAGTTGCACGTGTTTCTCGGTTTGACGCTGTTCGTACTGTTTCCCTTCACCCGTCTCGTACACGTGATCAGTGCACCGGTCTGGTATCTGGGGCGTCGTTATCAAATCGTTCGTCAGAAGTTCTGAGGAGACAATCATGTCAAGTGGATGTGGATGTGGCGGCGGTAACGGGGGCAGCGGTGGCTGTGGTTCGTCAAAAACAGCTGTGGATGTCCTCGACATCGCTCCGGCCGCGGCGGTGCAGTTTGAAGCACTGGCGATTGAGCCCGCGACGACCGATGACGCGCCGCTGCAGTTGATTGCCAGCAGCGAACAGGAGTGGCCGATCATCAGCGTCAACGAGGTGACGATCACCCAGGAAGCGATGGCCCAGGAGCTGCAATATCACCCGGCCGAAAGCCGCGAGGAGGCAGTCTACCTGGCCGCCAGGGCTCTGGTTATTCGCGAGTTGTTGCAGCAGCGCATTGCCGAACTTGGCGTGTCGCTGGAGATCGGCGCCGGTGAGAACGAAGAAGAAGCGGCCACTCGCTTGTTGCTCGAACGTGAAGTGCAAGTGCCGCAATGCGACGAGGAAACCAGCCTTCGCTACTACGAAAACAATCGCGGGCGCTTTCACAGCGCACCGTTGCTGGCGGTGCGACATATCCTGCTTGAGTGTGCGCCAGACGACGTCGAGGCTCGTGCTTTGGCGCATGTTCAGGCCGAAATGCTCCTGCAGCGACTGGATGAGTTCCCCGGCAGTTTCGCCGAGCTGGCCGTGAAATATTCGGCCTGCCCGTCGAAGGCCCAAGGTGGTTCTCTGGGGCAGATCAGCAAAGGCCAGACCGTGCCTGAACTGGAGCGTCAACTGTTCACGCTGGCGCCGGGGCTGGCCAGCAAACCGCTGGAAAGTCGTTACGGTTGGCATGTGGTCAGCGTCGATCAGCGGATCGAAGGCATGGCGTTGCCTTATGAAGTGGTGTCAACGGCGATTCGCACGCAGTTGCAGCAGGGTGTCTGGCAAAAAGCCCTGGTGCAGTACCTGCAAACCCTGATTGGCGCGGCGGATATTCGCGGTATCCACTTGCAGGGCGCCGATTCACCGCTGGTGCAGTAAGCATCGAGGCAAACCGGGAGATGTGATGAACGCTGTAATGACAGATGGCTTTGGACGGCAGATCGATTATCTGCGGATGTCGGTGACGGACCGCTGTGATTTTCGCTGTGTGTACTGCATGGCGAAAAACATGACCTTCCTGCCGCGTCAGCAGGTCCTCACGCTGGAGGAGTTACAGCGCCTGGCGACGCTGTTCGTCGGCTTGGGCGTACGCAAAATCCGCCTGACCGGTGGCGAGCCGCTGATCCGGCCCGGCATTGTCGACTTGTGCCGCAACATCGCCGCGCTGCCCGGTTTGCGTGAACTGGTGATGACCAGCAACGGCTCGCAACTGGGCCGTTTGGCCCGGCCGTTGGTGGAGGCGGGGGTCAAGCGGATGAACATCAGCCTCGATAGCCTGGACGAGCAGAAGTTTCGTGCGATCACTCGCAACGGCGACCTCGATCAGGTGTTGGGCGGCATTGAAGCGGCGCGAGGCGCGGGGTTCGAGCGAATCAAACTCAACTGCGTGGTGATGAAGGGACGCAACTTTGATGAAGTCCCGGCGCTGGTGCAGTACGCCATCGATCAACACATCGATATCAGTTTCATCGAAGAAATGCCCTTGGGCGACGTCGGTCGTTCAAGGGGCGAATCGTTTTGCTCCAGCGATGAAGTGCGGACGCTGATTGCCAGTCGGCATCGGTTGCTCGACAGCACGGAAAACAGTGGCGGGCCGGCGCGCTATGTGCGCCTGGAGCGCCATCCTGACACCCGGATTGGTTTCATTTCACCCAACAGCCATAACTTCTGTGGCAGCTGCAACCGAGTGCGGATGACCGTTGAAGGGAAGCTGTTGCTCTGCCTGGGCCAGGAGGACGCGCTGGATTTGCGCGGTTTGTTGCGGCGCTATCCACTGGATGATCAGCCGCTGATCGACGCGGTGCAGAAGGCTCTGCGCGGCAAGCCATTGCGCCATGATTTCAGTCCCGAGGGGGCGGTGCAGATAGTGCGGTTCATGAACATGAGCGGCGGTTGAGCCGCTCTCCAAAACTGTGCAAGTCCATGTGGGAGCGAGCCTGCTCGCGATAGCGGTAGAACAGTCGACTTCAATGTTGAATGTGCTGCAGTCATCGCGAGCAGGCTCGCTCCCACATTTTTTCCTGCCTGATTTTTTCGCCGTAAAATCTTGACGGTGATCAATTGCAGAACCACGCATTGCCCGTAGTCTCCACTGCATGTTGTGTTTTGCTGCTTATAAACATCTATATGTAGTGCCTGGAGGCCGAATGCATAGCTCGCTGATCTCAACAGGATGTAACCGCTTGCACAAGCGCGACGGCAGTCTGGTTGCCTTCGATGCCGACAAGATCCGTCAGGCGTTGATCGCCGCCGGCAAGGCAACGGGGGAATACTCCGAGGTTGAAGTCCAAAGCCTGCTCGACGCCGTACTCGCCCGATTGGAGGGGCAGTCAAGGCTGCATGTCGAGCAGATCCAGGATCGTGTTGAAAGGGTGTTGATGGACGCCGGTTTTTTCTTCGCCATGCGCGCCTATATCGTCTATCGCGAACAGCACGGGCGGTTGCGTCGTGACCGCCGGACGCTGGTTGAAGTGGCGACCTCGATGAACGAATACCTGGACCGCGAAGACTGGCGGGTCCAGGCCAATGCCAATCAGGGGTATTCCCTGGGTGGGTTGGTGCTGAACGTGTCGGGTAAGGTGACCGCCAACTACTGGCTGGACGAGGTGTACAGCGAGGCTATCGGCCACGCACACCGCGAGGCGGATCTGCATGTTCACGACCTCGACATGCTGGCCGGTTACTGCGCAGGCTGGTCGCTGCGCACGTTGTTGCACGAGGGTCTCAACGGTGTGCCGGGGCGTGTCGAAGCCGGACCGCCAAAGCATTTGAGCAGTGCCTTGGGGCAGATGGTGAATTTCCTGGGCACCCTGCAAAACGAATGGGCCGGCGCCCAGGCGTTCAGCTCGTTCGATACCTATCTGGCGCCCTATGTGCGCAAGGACCAGCTGAGTTTTCACGAGGTACGCCAGGCGATCCAGGAGTTTATCTACAACCTCAACGTACCCTCGCGCTGGGGCACCCAGACCCCGTTTACCAACCTGACATTCGATTGGGTGTGCCCGCAGGATTTACGCGAGCAAATACCCATCATCGGCGGTGAGGAAATGCCGTTTGCCTACGGCGATCTGCAAGTCGAAATGGACCTGCTCAACCGCGCCTACATTGAAGTGATGCAGGCAGGTGATGCGAAAGGGCGGGTGTTCACCTTTCCGATCCCGACCTACAACATCACCCACGACTTTCCATGGGACAGTGAAAACGCCGACCGCCTGTTCGAGATGACTGCGCGTTACGGCCTGCCGTATTTCCAGAACTTCCTCAATTCGGACCTGCAACCCAATCAGGTGCGCTCGATGTGCTGCCGTTTGCAGCTGGATGTCCGCGAGTTGCTCAAGCGCGGTGGCGGCTTGTTCGGCTCGGCGGAGCAGACTGGATCGCTCGGCGTCGTGACCATCAACTGCGCGCGGCTCGGCTATGTGTTCAAGGGTGATACCAGCGGTTTACTGCAGCGTCTGGACACGCTGATGGAACTGGCGATGGAAAGCCTGGAGGTCAAGCGCAAGGTGATTCAGCACCACATGGATGCCGGTTTGTACCCGTACACCAAGCGTTACCTGGGCACCTTGCGCAACCATTTTTCCACCATAGGCCTCAACGGCCTGCATGAAATGCTGCGCAATTTCACCGGCGACGAGGAGGGCATGCACACCGAGCACGGCAGGCAGTTTGCCCTGAAGATGCTCGATCATGTGCGTGCCACGTTACTGCGTTTCCAGGAAGAAACCGGTCACATGTACAACCTGGAAGCGACGCCGGCCGAGGGCACGACCTACCGCTTCGCCAAGGAAGACCTCAAGCGCTACCCCGACATTCTCCAGGCTGGCAGCGTGCAAGCGCCGTATTACACCAACTCCTCGCAACTGCCCGTGGGCTACACCGAAGACCCCTTCGAGGCCCTGGAACTTCAAGACGAGCTGCAATGCAAATACACCGGCGGCACCGTCTTGCATTTGTACATGGCCGAGCGGATTTCCTCGACCCAGGCCTGCAAGCAACTGGTGCGCAAAGCCCTGGGGCGTTTCCGCCTGCCATACCTGACAGTGACCCCGACATTCTCCATCTGCCCGGTGCACGGCTACCTCGATGGCGAACATGAGTTCTGCCCGAAATGCGACGAGGTCCTGCTACTGCAAGAACAGAAGCTCGGCACCGTTCATTGATTTCGATCCACTCAACTGCAAGGAGCTTCACCATGACTGCATCGCAAACATTGCCCCAGGCTCAACGTCAACGCTGCGAAGTCTGGACCCGGGTGATGGGCTATCACCGCCCTGTGTCGGCGTTCAACCCGGGTAAACAGTCGGAGCACCGCGAGCGGGTGCACTTCACTGAAAGCGCGGCGCTGGCCGGGCGCCAATGAGTCGAGCGCTTCGGGTCGGGGGCATGGTGCCCCTGACCACTATCGACTATCCGGGACAGCTCGCCTGCGTGTTGTTTTGCCAGGGTTGCGCCTGGCGTTGTCGTTACTGCCATAACCCGCAGTTGATCCCGCCTCGTGGCACAGACGAAGTGGATTGGCGGCGGGTGTTGGCGTTTCTGCAACGGCGTCAGGACCTGCTCGATGCGGTGGTGTTCAGTGGCGGCGAGCCGACCTTGCAGGACGGTTTGCTCGGCGCCATGGATGAAGTGCGGGCGATGGGATTTCGCATTGGTTTGCACAGCGCCGGCATCAAGCCCGCAGCGTTCGCCAAGGCACTGGCCGGGGCCGATTGGGTTGGTTTCGATGTCAAGGCGTTGCCCGAGGATTGCCAGGCGATCACCCGGGTCGAGGGCAGCGGAACGGCCAACTGGCGCAGCCTTGAGCATCTGCTGGCCAGCGGTGTCGACTACGAATGTCGCACCACGGTGCATTGGCATCTGTTCGAGCCGGCGCGTCTGCTGATCCTCGCCAAGCGCTTGAGCGAACTCGGCGTCAAACGCTTCGCCGTGCAGTTGGTTCGCACCGAGCGGATGTTCGATCCGCTGCTGCCGAGTGTTTCGGCACAAGCCTTGCTACCAGAGCTGTGGGAGGCCATGCGCGAGTTGTTTCCAGCCTTCGTGTTACGGGGGTAACAGAGGCTGAGGTTTAACGTTTAGCGGTGAGATCCACCATTAGGTTTTCAAATGCGCTGCCAATCGGCAGGTATCAAACGGGGAGCATTTGATATGGCCAAATTAACGACAGCACAACGTATCGTCATCGGCTTTGCCATCGCGCCGCTGGCATTGATGGGCATGGCGTTTTACGCGTTGCACGATCTGGCAACGCTCAAGGATCAGGCAGTGGTCATCGTCAAGCAGGACTGGCCGAAGATCGATCCGATCATGGTCATCGCCACCGGCGTGCGTGATAACGCCAGGAACACCCGGGATTTGCTGATCGATAAAGACAATCAGCAAGTGCAGCAATCGATCGACACCACCAAGAAACGGATCACTCAGGCACTCGAAACGCTCGAGCCGTTGTTCTATTTGCCCGAGGGCAAAACCGCTTATGCCGCGCTGAAGAAGCATCGCGAAGCCTACGTGGCGGCGTTCACTCAAGTGCAGGTGTTGATCCGGCAAGGTGCCTTCGATGACGCCATGGCACAGCTGAAACAAAAGGTCGTGCCGGCCGAGCGCGAGGTTTATGGCAGCCTGGATCAGTTGATGGCGCTGCAAGGCAAAATATTCGCCGACCGGGAACAGTCTGCGCAGGAACTGTACAGCGATGCCCGACGCAATATGCTCGGGTTGTTTTTGTTCTGTGTGGCGCTGGTTATTGCTGCTGCGGTGATCGTCACGCGCAGTGTGACCCGTCCATTGGGCGGCGAGCCGGATGATGCCGCACAGTTTTTGAGTCAAATCGCTCAAGGTGATTTGACGATTCAGGTGCCCGTGAACTCAAGTGTTGGCGGCAGCGTGATGATGAACATGCATCAGATGCAGTAAAGTCTGAATGCCATGGTCAGGCACATCGCGACATCGGTGGACCAGGTGGCCAGCTCCTCCGAAGAACTGAGTGCGGTCAGCAGCCAAACCAGCAGTAACCTGCAATTGCAGGGGCTGGAGATCGAGCAGGCGGCCACCGCAGTGAACCAGATGACCGCGGCGGTCGATGAAGTGGCGCGCAATGCGGTAAGCACCTCCGAGGCCTCGCGGCAGTCCGAGCAAACCGCGCAACGCGGGCGTGAGCAGGTTCAGGAAACCGTGGTTTCAATCGGCCCACTGGCCGATGGCGTCACCGACACCTCACAGCGCATCGAGCAACTGGCGGGCCGGGTGCAGGACATCAGCAAGGTGCTGGACGTGATTCGCAGCATCGCCGAGCAGACCAATTTGCTGGCCCTCAACGCCGCCATTGAAGCGGCCCGTGCCGGTGATGCCGGACGGGGTTTTGCCGTGGTCGCCGATGAAGTGCGCGCCCTGGCGCATCGCACTCAAGAGTCCACCCAGGAGATCGAGCAGATGATCGGCAACATTCGCCTCGATACCGGCCATGCGGTGACTGCCATGCAAAGCAGCAGCAACCTGGTTCGGGCCACCCTTGAAGTGGCGAAACGGTCGGGGGATGCACTGGATGAAATCACCCGGTCAATCTCACAGATCAACGAGCGCAACATGATGATTGCCAGTGCTACGGAAGAGCAGGTATTGGTGGCGCGGGAGGTGGATCGTAATCTGATGGGGATTCGCAACTTGTCCGAGCAGGTCTTGCTGGGGGCCCAGCATACTCACACGGCGGGTCACGATTTGGCGCAGATGGCCGGGGCGCTGCACCAGACGGTGGCGCGTTTTAAGGTCTAGGTAATTCGGGCTGGTGGTTGTGGATGAGGGCGCTCAGGACCAGCCCCAGAACTGCAACCACCAGCCGAACCCTACCAAGCCGATGGCGAGTAACAGGCAAGTGCTGCCAGCGCAGCGACGAGCCTGGGACAGGCCTTCGCGGTTAAGCCGTTTCCATCCCAGCAACAAGCTCCAGCCCATCGCGGCCAGTAACAGGCAGGCCCTGGCCGGTTGTACCCATTCCAGCAGCAGACCTTCGTAGCGCAGCAATTTCACCGTCGTGGCCGACAGCCCAAGAAACAATCCCGCACCACCCAAGGGCGTCAGTGTCAGCGCCAGGGGCCAATACAGTGCAGGATCTTGCGCCAGTTGCGCCAGTCGCGCCGTCAGGCGCAGAAGGATCATCAACGCCGTGCCCAACACCATCGAACTCAAACTCAAGTAAGCGACGATGCTGAAACCGTCGAGCCAGCTGAAGCTGTCGTTGAGCTGTGGGTAATGGGTGAGCAGCCACCAGGGCGCGTTGTCTTGCAGCGCCCAGAGTTGGTCGTGCTCGACCAGCCATTCGGCGAGGGTTTGTTTGAGGACGACGAACCATGGGCTGACTGTCCACTGAAAGGCGCCCATCGCCAAGCCGATCACACCGAACAGCAATAGACGCGCGTCCCACGGTGAAAGCGTTTGCGCCGTTGCGTGAAGAATCTCCTGATTGCCGGAGCGGGCGATCAGTTGAACGGCACCGCGTTGGCCGCTGCAGCGTCCGCAGGCATGACAGTCACTTGCGCCTTGCATGCGACGAATATCGAGCAAGGGGGCGCAGTTGGGCGGCGGCAGGCGTGGTGCGGAGTTTTCCATCCAGCGTTGTTCGTCTACCTGAAAATGCACGGGCGCCAGACGGGCGAGCAGGGCGAAGACGCCGCTGACCGGGCACAGGTAACGGCACCAGACCCGCTTGCCCCGGGCGAACAGCAACCCGACGACGACTGCCGCGACCGTCGACCCGCCCAGAATCAACAGCGCCGCTTGAGCGTAGTCATAGACGCTGATCAATTGGCCGTAGAGGGTCGTCAGGCAGAACGCCAGGGTTGGCCAGCCGCCCCAGCGCAACCAGCGCGGTACACCCAAACCTTTGCCGTAATGGCTGGCCCATTCGCTGAGTGAGCCTTCCGGGCACAAAACGCCACACCAGAGTCGGCCGAATAGCACAATCGACAGCAGCACGAACGGCCACCAAATGCCCCAGAACAAAAACTGCGCGAACAGGGTCAGGTTGTCGAGTAGCCGTGCCTGGCTGTCCGGCAGCGGCAACACCGCCGGGATCACCAACAGCAACGCGTAGAACAGTACAACGGCCCACTGCACGGCACGAATGACGGGCGCGTGACGACGCATGCCGTCGCCCAGGCGTTGCAACCATCGATTGTGGCGACTCAGCTCAGGCATGGGGCTTTTTCCGCAGTACGTTGACGCAGCCAACCGCCGACGGCCAGCCAATAACCTGCCAGCACCAGTAACGTCATGCCGCTAGGTGTTGCTCGATAACCGGCGAAACCGGCTAGAAAACCACCCAACCCATGGCTGTCACTGAGCAAGGCACTGCTGTCCCAAAGCGCATCACCTACGAGGCTGTACATCACCTCCGGTAAATCCATGGCGAGTAATTGGCCGCCGATTCGCTCGGTGCCGCTGACCAGCAATGCCGCGCCGAGTACCAGCAAAACAGCTTCGCTGATGGCAAAGAATCGTTGCCACGAAATGAACCGGCGACTGCTGTGCAGCAGGGCAATGGTCAACGCCGACAGTACCAGTCCCATTGCGCCACCGATGGCAAACAAACCGAGCTGCGGACCTCGCAACTGAGCACCGGCGCCATAGAGAAACACCACTGTTTCACTGCCTTCACGGCTGACGGCGAGCATGGCCAGCAGTAACAGACCTGCGCCACCTTGCCGGGCCAGGTGGCTATCGGCGTGTCGTTGTAAGTCGTGCTTGAGCGTGCGTCCGTGGCGGTGCATCCAGCCGACCATTTGCACAATGAGCAGGCTGGCCACCAGCGCGAGCGCGGCCTGGAACCATTCACTGGCTGAGCCGCTCATGGCCTCACCGGCAAACAGAATCAACACCGCCAGCAGGCCCGAAAGCATCAAACCCAGCACCACACCCGCCCACAAATACTTGGCCAGACGAACGCCCTGACTCTGCTGACTGAGCCAGGCCTGGAGAATGCCGATCACCAGCAGCGCCTCGACGCTTTCGCGCCAGACAATGAACATTGATTGATTCATGAAAACTCCGTGTTTGAACGGGTTATTTCGCGAGGATGCCGCCCTCGGGCAGTTGCGGATTGAACTCGTCGAAGAAGGGGTAGTGACCGGGCCTGAGGGGGTGAATGACCACGAAGGTCGTCACACCCGGCGACAGTACTTTTTCAACCCGCAGTGGCGTGCTCTCGAACTCGGCTGGCCCTTGGCCGATATTTTTGAGGACGATTTTGAAGCGCTGTCCGGCTGGAACCTCCAACAGGGCGGGGGAGAAGTGGCCATCGCTCAGGCTCAGCTCGTAGCTGGGTAACTCGGCATGAACCGTCAATGGCACCACTGCTCCGGCCAGCATCAGCCAGGCTATGTGCAGGCGCTTCATTCAATAACCGCCTTTTTTACCAATGCCGGCGTAGATGAACTCATAGTGCAATTCGCAGCGTTCAAACCATGGGGCTACGCCGGTTTCCTTATCGGTATGGCGGCCAAGGGACCCATGACCGCCGGGTGGCAGGACGGTGAAGGTCAGCTGATATTTGCCTGGGCCGAGCAGTTTTACATTGTCGCCATAGTGCGGACCGTCATTGGCGACCATGGCGTGGAAATCGCCTTTGAGTTCGTTCTCGTTGCCCTGTTTTTTCAGGTTGAACGAGACATTGAGGTAAGGCACGAAACTGCCTTCCTGAAAGCCCTGTCGATTGTCCGCCGTGGCGCGAATGTCGGCTTCCAGATGCACATCGGAATCCGCGGTGGCGCGCATCATGCCGGCAGGCGCCATCTCGATCGGCTGCAAATACACCGCCCCGACTTCCAGCCCCGGACACAACTGGGGTTCCCCGATCGGGTATTCCTTGGCCTGAGCCAACGGTGTGAGCAAGAGCAGGGCAAGCGAAAGCGACAAGGGGGTACGCATAATTTCTTCCTGGGCATTGACGAGTAGGAGCCCGAGTCTAGGAAGCTTTGCTGCGAACAATAATGATTAGTATCAAGTTTCGAGCAATTAAACCGATGGCTCGTCACGTTGGCGAAATCGCTGGGCGCGCTCGACGCTGTAGATCATCTGTTCGGCTGCGTGAATGGTCAACGGATGCTGAGTAAAGCCGGGTCTGGGGGAAATGTAGGTGGCCATCTCCCGGGCAACGGCGAGCTGGTGTTCCGAGCCTTCGGCCAGCAGGGCGATGACCAGGTTCTCCAGGGCAATCACTCGGACACGCAGATGAACCAGTTCGGCGTTCGTCAAGGCTGGCGGAGCGGCAAAAACTTCGTCATCGAGAGATGTTGCGGCGTTTTGGTTGTCCCAGGTCGACAGGGTTGGATGGCCGCTTGGGAAAGGATTTTTATTGAGCATGAGAAACGTCTCCAAGTTTATTCAGCCGTTAGCTTAGCCCCGGGATTACGAAGGAGGTAGTCGCCGGATGTCGATTCTTGATGTGTATCAAGGCTAGCTTTGCGCAAGGGCTGTAGGTTGGAAGAACGCCTCTCAATGATCGGAGATCGGCATGGCCAAGAACTTCCCCGTCAACCCCAAGCACCCCGAACGGATCTGTTGGGGGTGCGACCGGTATTGTCCGGCGAAGTCCCTGGCCTGCGGCAATGGCTCCGACCGTACGATGCATCCGGCCGAGCTGTTCGGCGAGGATTGGCATCTGCCTGGTGACTGGGGCCTCGAGACGCTCATCACTACAGACAAGCCGACGGAGGACGTAGCGGACCCCTCGACTGGCAGTCAGAGCGAGTAGCTGGTTGCTTGTCCGGGGTGGTTGTCCTGCACGCCGGCGATGAGGTGCAGTGGCATCTGTTGCGTATCAATGGACGGGACTTCCAGACTGCCCACAATTTGCAGGTGTCGCTCCCTCAGTTCGGCCGACTCTTCTGCCTTTGCCATAGCCATACTCGCGTGGTTCGCTGCGATTTCATTGAGTGAAGATGGAATCGATGCGGATCATCGCAACAGGTTTCGCAGGAAAGCAGAACACGCCGCCGCATTCTCTGCAGATCGACCGCTTGAATACTGCCGTGGATGACACTGGATTTGATCGACACGAGTTGAGAATCCTGGTCAAGCGGACTCGCTACCTCACGGAGGCTTTTCCCGAAATTTCACCGCTTTCGCGCAAAGCGGCGAGTTCTCTGAAAGCACTTCAATCGGCTTTAGGTTCCTGGCATGACCATTATAAATGGTGCCAAAAGGTGCTGATCGAATCTGATCTGCGTTCGTTGGAAAAAAATTGGCAGAGCTGCGCAGCTACTGGTTTCCTGTTGCCAACATCATCAGGCAAAAAAAAGCCGTCTGAAGGGGGATCAAGCCATCACCAGCCTCTTGATCCATTCCAGCAGCGCGCTGGGCAACAGCTCCGGCCTGGGCAGTAAGACGTACTGCCGCAATCCGAACACTGCTGGTAGATAGTTCGCTGCCTGGCGGTCGATGGTCAAACAAAAAGGGTGCATGCCTTGTAGCTTGGCTTCGGTCACGGCTTGACGCATGTCTTCCACGCCATAGCGACCTTCGTACTGGTCAATATCGTTCGGCTTGCCGTCGGAAAGTAGCAACAGGAGCCGGTGTGTGGCCGCTTCGCGCATCAGCAATGTGCTCGCGTGACGAATGGCAGCGCCAGCCCGGGTATAACGTTCCGGTTCGAGTGCGGCAATGCGCCGGCCGACTTCACTGCTGTAGCACTCATCGAATGCTTTCAGGGTGCGTATCGTGACACTTTGTGGCCCCTCGCCGGAAAACGCCAGCACGCTGTAAGGCTCGCCCAGGCTCTCCAGCGCCAGACAGACCAGCAGCAACGCCTCGCGCTCGACATCAATGACCCGGCGATGGCAGGACAGCCAGCTGTCAGTGGAGCCGCTGACGTCGATCAGCAACATGATCGCCATGTCGCGCCGGCCCCGGCGCTGGGTCTGATACAGCGCCTGCGGCATGCTCAGGCCGGCGCGGGCCTCGGCGCAACCGTCGATATACGCCTCCAGATCGATATCGTCGCCCTCCCATTGTTTGCGCAGCCTGACCCGTTGGGCCCGCAGGCTTTCGAATTGCCGGCGGATGGCATCGAGCACCGGACGGTGAGTCTCGAGGGTTCGCTCGACCCACTGCTGTGGGCCTGCCAGGGCGGGACACAGTTGCAGGGTTGCACCCGGATCACGGTAGACCTGCCGGCGGTAATCCCACTCGGGGTAGCTGATTGCGTTGCTGGCAAGATCCTGTGCACCGTGCTGAGCACGGGTCTGTGGCAGATCGTCAGACAGCAGCACTTCTTTCGTGGGACCGGCCGTGACCACCAGTCGGGCTTCCTCGAGTTCGGCCAATGACTCGGCAAAATCAGCCGCCGGGGTGTCGGTATCCCGGTCGGCAGGACGCTGCATTCCCATGGGGTCTTCGGCCTTTTCCAGCGGTTCGGCGGGCTGCACCATCCACAGGCCTTGTTCCTGATCGTCGTCCTCGTCGGCACAGGCTGCACGCACATTTGGCTGGCGTTCAAGGCGTGCGCTGCGTGGCTGGGTGTCGGCGGTGTCGATTTCGCCAGGCAGCGTCGGGACCGCCCGTCGCGCCGACGGCTCGCGCAGATCGCCGGTCCAGGCATCGAGCAACAGCCAATTGGCACCGAGCTTGCGAGGTTCTTCGGCGGACATGAGGCGTGCCGCGAGGGTTGCTGAATGGCGCAGCGAGTCGGCCGTTTTGGCAGGTATCACCAGTCCCTCCAGAGGCTTGCCGCATTCACTGCTTAGCAGTAACCGAAGGAAGTTTTCCAGGGGCTGTCGCTGGCGGGGAAATGCGTGAAGAGGGGGGCGCATGGCAAATGCATGTTGACGCAACCCTTGGATCGATGCGGCCAGTCCCGGCAGCACTCGCACCAAATCGGTATCGGCAGCCCAGGCTTCGAGGAGCAGATAGACGCTGCGCTGCATCGGGTTGGCAAGGGTCGGCAGGGCGGCGGCGCTGCCTCTTTGCGCGCGCATCGCTTGTTGCAAGGCGAGGGTTCGATAACGTTCCCGCATGAGTGGAACATCATCGCTGCCCAGGTGCTCCGGCAGCCAGATAGACACACCATCGGTAGCCGGGATCGCGCTTTGCCGACAAGGTATTTCGCTACGCTGTAAAAGCCTTTTTAACAATGTGGGTGGCGAGGGTGGTTGCGCGACACGCAGCGAATAGTGGGTGTTGAACACCGCCTTGATCAGTAAGTCGAGGTGTTGTGCGACATCCCCTAGGGTGACGATTTTTGCAGGGGGCGAGGGTGCCTGGTGACGACGCCACAACGCATGTGCATACACCGTTGCGTGGCGTGCGACATCGGTGATGAGGTCCTCGGCTTCGGCCATCTAGATAAACGTCAGGTCGACGAGGTCGCGCATGGCCGCGACCAGTATCGCGTCATCGGACAGCGGCGAGATCAACGCGACCCGGCACGCGACGGGCGCAGCAATGCCGTGGGTGATCAGCCGCGCAGTGGCGATCAGCAGACGGGTACTAGGGACTTCCGCCAGGCCTCGGTCCTGCAAGGCACGTAGCCGCTGGGCGAGGGTGACTAAGGCGTGGGCGGTGGCGTAGTCGGTTCCACCCTCATGGATGATGATAGAGATTTCGCGCTCGGGCGGCGGGAAGTCAAAATCCAGCGCCACAAAGCGCTGTCGGGTACTCGGTTTCAAATCCTTGAGAATGCGTTGGTAGCCGGGGTTGTAGGAGACCACCAGTTGAAAATGTGGTGAGGCTTCGAGGATCTCGCCGATTTTGTCCAGCGGCAGAATGCGTCGGTGGTCGGTCAGCGGGTGCAGGACGACAATCGTGTCTTGCCGCGCTTCGACCACCTCGTCCAGGTAACAGATAGCGCCTTCGCGCACCGCTCGAGTCAGTGGGCCTTCCGTCCAATGGGTGCCCTGGTGACCGATCAAGAAACGCCCGACCAGGTCGCTGGCACTCAGATCGTCATGGCAGGAAATGGTGATCAACGGGCGTTTGAGGCGCCAGGCCATGTGTTCGACAAAACGGGTCTTGCCACACCCGGTGGGTCCTTTGAGCATGACGGCCAGTTGCTGCGCATGGCATTGCTCGAAAATCGCGACCTCGTCGCCGCTGGGCTGGTAATAGGGTTCAGCTTGCAGCGGTGCGGGTTCGGCGTGCATCAGCGAACGTTCCATCACAGCGCCGCGCCTGAGGCATGAGGTGTGGCCTGGACCGGATCGGCTTCATCGACATTGAAGTCCGGCGCATGGCGGAAAAACTCGAAGATGAACAGCCCCGCACCCAGGCTGAACATCGATGCTGTCGCCACCAGCATCAGGAAGTGCACCTGAATTTTCAGCTGCACGTCCAGGTAGCCCAGGCCGAGAATGCGCTCCAGGTACACCTGACCAATGCCCGCGGTGGCAAATGACAGGGTCATGCCGAACATGCCTCCCAACTGCAGCCAGAACGCCCAATAGCCGATACTGCTTTCCTCCACGGGACGACGGGTCAGGCCCGGCAGCGCATAGGTGATCATCGCCAGGACAATCATGGCGTAAGCACCATAGAAGGCTGCATGGCCATGCATGGCGGTAATCAGGGTGCCGTGGGTCCACTTGTTGACGTCGGGGAAGGTGTGAGCCAACCCCAGCAGGCCGGCACCGAACATGGTGAACACGGCACTGCCCAAGGTCCAGTGCAAGGCCAGTTTGTTCGGGTGAGACAGGCCCGAGCGGCGCATCGCGTTGTAGGCATAGATCGCCATGCCGATCAGCGCCAATGGCTCTAGCGCACTGAAGAAGCCGCCCAGTGGCAGCCAGTAATGGGGAACGCCGATCCAGTAATAATGGTGTGCGGTGCCCAGAATGCCGGCAATAAACACCAGGCCGACGATGACGTACAGCCACTTCTCCATCACCTCGCGGTCAGCGCCGGAGAGCCGGATCAGCAGATAGGCAAGAAAGCCGCCCTGGATCATCTCCCAGACACCTTCGACCCACAGGTGGATGGTCCACCACCGGTAATAGATCGACACCACGTAATTTTCATAATGCAGCAGCGCTGGCAGAAAGAGCACGGCGGCGCTGGCCAGGCCTAGCAGCAGAACGCCCTCGGTGGCGGTGAAACGCCCGGCTTTCTTGATCGTCATGCCGATGTTGTAGAGAAACATCAGCATGCAAATCACGATCACGATTTTGTGGGGCAGCGGCTGTTCGAGCAGCTTGTTCCCGGTGCCATAACCGAACAGGTAACCCAGAACGGCGGTGACGCCCATGGCCGTCCACAACCCGAGCTGGATGTAGGCCAGTTTGGTGCTGTGCAACTCGCCACGGGACTCGTCCGGCACCATCCAGTAGGTCGCCCCCATGAACCCGGTCAGCACCCAGACGATCAACAGATTGGTGTGAATGGACTTGGTGACATCGAATGGCAAGAGGTTCAGCAGCGGATCCGGCCCGAGGTATTTCGCCGCCGAGAGCAGGCCGAAAACTAATTGCAGGCCAAACAACACCATGGCAACGGCGAAATACCAGTAGGCGACGGATTGAGATCTGTAGCGCATGGTCATCCCCTGCGGTTACTGGAACGACGCCAGATAGGCGACCAGTTGATCGATCTGTTCGGGCGTTAGCGATTTGGCGAAGGTGTCCGGCATGAAGGACATACCGTTGGCGGAAAACATGTCGCCCGGATGCAGGTAGGCACTCGGCGTAACGATGGATTCGCGGATGAAACCTACGGCATCCTTGGCCTTGCCCTTATAGTCAGGCGAGGCGATGACCTGCTTGGCCCGATTGGCCAACCCGGCCAGCGATGGCCCTGCGAGGTTGACGCCCGGCGCAATCGAGTGACAAGCGCTGCACACCGGGGTGGCGGTTGTTCGAAACAACGCCTCGCCCAGGGCGATCGGGTCTTCCTTGCCGGACATTGGGCGGGCGGCGGGAGGGGGTTGGTCGCCACCGGTCGCATTCTGCTGTGCCACGGTGAGGTCCATGCCGGGGATCGACGCACCGGTCACCAGAATCGGGCGCGGCGGCCAGCCTTGATTGTCGACCTTGCTCACCCAGTCGAGGAAGGCGATCAAATCGGCGATTTCCTCATCGCCGAGTTTCAGGTTCGGCATCAGTCGGCGATGGCGTTTCTCGTCATAGAACTTTGAGGGATCTTTGAGGAACGCAGTGAGGTAAGGGGCGCCGCGCTGCTGGGTGATTTTCGTCAGGTCCGGGGCGTAATAAGCACCCTCGCCGAACAAGGTGTGGCAATTGATGCAATTGTATTGATGCCAGACATCCTTGCCGCGAGTGACCTGGGGCGTGATCTGTTGAGCGTTGGTCAGTGTGGGAAACTGCCGGTGACTATCAACAGTCATGCCCAGAAACACCACAGTGGCGATAGCCGTCGATATCAGCGCGAATGAGCGTGTCTGGCGTTTGTTCATTGCGAACTCCCTATACGCCGATGCCGGTCCAATAGGTGATGCCGATCACTCCGGCATAGACGACCGCGCTGGCCATCAGCACGAGCACTGCATAGCTGACAAGCTTCAAGACTTTTTGCACGACTGCCTCCCAATGTGAAAATGCAGGTGGAAAGTTCCTGGGATAACGCTCTGCCGGGTAGGTATTAATCAACAGGAAGAGCGTTAGGCGCATGCACAGCGGCTTTGCGGTGCTCGGAACAAGGCAGGCGACCTCGACTTCTGCTGCACTGACGATTGCCTGAGGTCAGGATTCAAATAGCCGAGAACAGGCACTAATTATTAACGATACCAAGCGCTGCATATTTGAGTGCCGTGGTTCAAGTTGGGAAGTTGAATGATCTTGAGGGTAGTAGACTTCGCATAGCTGTCAAGAAATTGAATAACATTTTAACCAGTCGTAGTGGCGGTCACACAGAAGAAATTGAAATAATCGAGGCGAAGTAAATAATCAAATTATCTCTATTGAGGACGGAGGCGCATGGTATTCAGTCATGATCAACCGTAAGTGCTTGATGGCGTCAGGATATTTGAGATCGGTATTTCGTCTCTTCTCATGATACTGGCTGAAAATTTCCAAACCAGATAGAGCCGATCGAGAAGATCAAGGGCGGCGCAGCTCAAGCGATGTGCTTCGCTGAACAGCTGGTTGTTACGTTCAAGCATCAGCTTTGGACATACTTCGGCTTGACCGGAAATCCTCGTGTCGTTCATTGCTGTGCTTTTTTGCTTGACCTGTTCTTATTTTTTTGCGCCCAATCCTGCTCTCTGATTTGGAGGCTGGCTGGGCGAGAAACGTCGAAGTACACGCAAAGCTACTTCAAAGTTGTGCCACGAAGCAGGGCTTCTCGATTCCACCTTTGCATACTGAATGCGTTTACCGATTGATCTTGTCTTTGGTGTTGAGCCATTGTTGGCGGTATTCAAGTTACTTGTTGTCTGCTCCGTTTTGAGTTCCGAGAGCTCATGAAGTACCATGCATCAAAAATCGCTCATTATTAGAAAGCTGATCGATCATCGAATTCGTTAATAATACATTTCAAAAAACGACTTAAAAAAAGACCCGCAAGCGGGCCTAAAAAGCAGTTCTATTTAGTCACATGAAACTGTTTCAGCTTCTTACTCCTCAGATGCCACCAGTCGCGCACCTTTACGCGTGACCTGCTGCCCGACTTCAAAAATCGCATTGGGTGAGCGCACCGTACTAATCTCGCCTTGCGCGTTTTTCACTTCATAAGCGGCTTCAGACTTGCCAATGCCTGCTTGCACCGCACTGCCGGCGAAAAAACCGCCAGTTGCGCCGATTAGTGCACCAATCGGGCCGCCTGCCGCGCCAACCATCATTCCGGTCAAGGCGCCGAAACCCCTGCCAGCGGTTGTGTCGGGGACTTCACGGATTATCTGGTCTGCCTGGCATAGCGGAGACAGCAGTGTACACAGGGTAAAACTGAGCACGATTGAACGAGTCATGACATTGTCCCTTTGGGTTTGCGTTAAGTTCGCTATTCAATACACAAAACGGGCCAATAATTTTATTGATTAATATCAATAATATAAGTATACGAATAGTCATTATGACCTAATGCGGAAAAGGTCATAATGACAAATAAATAGTCAATATGACTTCTCGACTGATAGCTTGTGCGTGCGTGCGTAACTGGACGATTGGTACTCGATGAGTGACTTTGACATGGGGGCGCAGTACCAATGCAGGGAAAATTCCGACGCCTCCAGTGCTCAACTAACACATAAAAAGCGTACCTTCGGTCTTCCGTGTCGGCCCTAGGCGAGACAAGTCGACGGCGTCGGGGTGTAAGCGCCGTCAAAATCAAGGAAAAGGGTGTGCGAATTCCTCTGCACCGAGGTTTCTCCCGTAAGTGACCCTCACCGAATAGCTTGGGCTCGATGGGTCATAGCGTGTTTTAGCGCTTACTTCGCCGTCTCCGACCTTCTCTGCGGGAGCGGAGTCATTACTCTAAACACATGAGATAGCGTATCAACGAAAAGCTTAGGGGGGCGTGCTGGGTAATTGCACAGACTTGCCCACCCATTTGCACTCGACTTGCCCCGTCGTTTGCTTTCCCACTGACCACTTGTTTGCATTCGAGGTGACCAGCGATAGATCACGTAACACCTCAACCAAACAAGCATGGCGATCTCTACCGCACCGCATTGTGTGCCTGAAAAATGATGAGCCTGAGCGCTTGCCGAAGGGCACCCAATTCAGTCAAAGCGAGGAGGTGGTAGGCGATCCATCAGTGTTAAAAATCTCAGACGCGTACATTTCTGGCGTGGAAACCGAAGCCGACTATTTCAACTCAACGCAACGGCCAAAAAGAGGCACTCTAAAGAGTCTTGAGGAGCCGAGCCGATTCATCGAGTTGATCCAACGTCCTAGGTAGATTTTCGGAACAGCTCTTGGCGAATTTTTCCGATGGCCCCCATGGGATTGAGGCCCTTGGGGCAGACCCATGAACAGTTGCCGATGCTGCGACAACGGAACAAGCTGAACGGGTCCTCCAGCCGCTCTAGCCGTTCTACCGTGGCCTGATCGCGGCTGTCGGTGATGAAACGCCAAGCCTGCAACAGCCCGGCTGGACCTACGTACTTTTCCGGGTTCCACCACCAGGATGGACATTGCGAGGAACAGCAGCCACAGAGAATGCATTCATACAGTCCATCGAGCTTAGCGCGCTCCTTGGGGGACTGGAGACGCTCGATGGCCGGTGCTGGCTCGTGATTGATCAGCCATGGCTTGATGCTCTCGTACTGCTGAAAGAAGAGACTCTGGTCGACTACCAAATCGCGGATGACCGGCATGCCGGGCAAAGGTCTGATGATCAGTATGCTGGCCGTGCCCAGCGCCTCCGAAACTGGCGTGATGCAAGCCAGTCTGTTCTTGCCGTTGATATTCATGCCATCCGAGCCGCAAACACCCTCCCGACAGGAGCGCCGATAGACCAGTGTCTGATCTGCCTCGTGCAGGAACTCCAACGCATCCAGCACCATTCGCACTCGGAACTCCTCGGGCAACGACAACGACTGCATCCAAGGCGACCGTTCTTGTTCCGGGTGGTATCGATATACCTGTACTTCAATCATGGCTCGTTTTTCCTCCACCGATTACGACGAGAGTGGACAGCACCTTGATCTGGTGAGCGCACGGTGCCCACATCCGGTCGATCAGAAGAATTCCTCACGTGGAGCATAGACGTTGATGATGTCAGAGCGAATTTGCATCCGGCGCGAGTTTACGAGGCGGACGGTGAAGCGTCGCTGACAGACAATCCGCTTCCTGAGACTGTGCGACGCATCGGCGCGGGCAACGAGGGAGCAGCAGTAGATCTGCAAATCAGCGGCTACCGAGACTCCAGAGTTGTCGAATGTCGAATTGGTCCATCTTCGTAACCGAGCTATTCCCTTGGAAAACCTAGTGATCGTGCTGCTCGCTCAAGATTCGGATAAGCAGCTGGCCGTCCCCCGTGAAATTGCCTCATATATCACGCCAAGACCGGGGTTCACCCACCACCCCCAAACCATTCATGCGGCTTCGCAGATGATCGATAGCGTCGCCCGTGCAATGCGATTTCGCAAGCTGTCCGAGTCATGAGGGTGCCCGCGACCCTTATGCCGGACACCTTTCAGCCGACAACTGGCGCTGGGTAGAGAAGCGAATTCCCCAAAGGGGTCGCGGCCGCGGTCAAAGTTGCGGGTTCGGCTCTGCCTCGGCCTATAAGATGCACAACCATTCTGCCGCGATAGAGAAGGTAGTCCGCTACGATTCTGCGATGACAACGCCACCAGACGGCCTCCGAACACATGATCGCGCATCGCTGGTCCTGACAGAGTTCTTGCAAACGCAGCAAGCCCTGTTCAAATTCTTCGGACAACGCATAGTCGGCATAGTTATGAAAACTTTGATTGATCCAGAATCCATTAATGTCTGGCGCCACAGTTTTTGATTTTTTTCGTAATCCGCCAAGTTTGGCTAGTTGTATGTAATCGATGTTTTTCGCAGCAAGCGCTTGCGGTAATGTATTAAAATTGAATTGAGGGTTAGTTCGCGATAGTGGCACGGTGCGAATGTCCGCGAGCAATTCAATATGTTCGGCCCGAAGTAGCTCAACGAACTCAGATAGGGTTCTGGTGGAGTGGCCTATTGTATGAATTACTGGGAGCTCGAACATTAGCCAGGGTCCAAAAATACCAATAGTGCTAACTATGACAATGAATAATTGTCTTCGTTTACTGTCTCCTAGAACGCTTAGGCGTAGGGTCAAGCGCTTCACCATCGATTGATGGTCCTTCGACTGCAATTATATTCGCAAGTGGGTAATTCGCAAATTCCGGTTTATAGTCAAGAAAGTAATTTATTCAGGCCTGTATTTTAGACGAAAACGCGATGAAAATCAGACATGAACGCTCGTCAGGGGAGGACGGTCACCCATTGTTCCGAGGTTTTTTTGTGGAATGACCAAAAATATACCGATCTATTTGAAGATGATTATTTGTCTACTGGATAGCCTTCCTTAAATTAATATTGAACCATTGGTGCTGAAAATTGTTTTGACCCGCTGATAGATTATGATTGCTATGTCCGTGAGTAAGGAGGAGTGTTGATCGCATAATTCTAATTAAAAGAGGCGATGGAGCATAATCGTTACTCGGCGGGTCATTCGTCAGAGGTCGATCGCTCAGCGAACCCATGCGTGCTTCCAAGCTCTCACTGTCCGGTGTCCGGCGTCCATTTAAATATGGGCTGATCATTTTGTTGTGTCTGGTGTTCGGTGGGTTTTCCGGATTACAGGCGAAGGACTACGGCGGGCTCGAGCAGCAGCGTGTAGACGCCATATTTCCTGGCAGTGATAAGCTTTCCGAGCCGACAGGCGAGTTCAAGGTTCGCACCATCAGCAGCGGAAAAAACCTGCTTGGTTATGTGTTCCAGAGTCAGGACGTGGTGGATATCCCGGCCTATTCAGGCAAGCCGGTCAACATGCAGGTGATTCTCGATTCTGCCGGGGTGATCCAGGATGCCTACGTGCTGGAGCACCATGAGCCGATCCTATTGATCGGCATTCCCGTGGAAAAGCTCCATGCCTTCGATGCCAAATATAAGGGCATCAAGGCCGACCGAAGGGTGGTTGTCGGTCACTCCAGTGATCCAGAGGCAGTGACAGTGACAGTCGATGGGATCGCCGGGGCGACGGTGACCGTCATGGTGGTCAATGAGATCATCATGCGCGCTGCGCACAAGGTGGCCGTATCGCTCAAACTGGTTGCAGACAATGGCGGCGTTACACAGAAACCCGCCACTGTGCGCGAAGACTTTTTCGAGCCCGCCACCTGGGAGCAACTGACCGGCAACGGCGCCATTCGCCGACTGAATCTGACCCGTGGGCAAGTCGACGCTGCCTTCAAAGGCACTGAGGCCGAGGGGCTCGACAATGCCGCCGCGGATCAGGTTGACGATACCTTCATCGAACTGTTCACCGCCGATTTGAACCCGCCGGCCATCGGTCGCAACCTGCTGGGCGACAATCAATACCGATTTCTTATGCAAGATCTCAAGCCCGGCGAACAGGCCATCGCGGTACTGGGTCGCGGGCTCTATTCCTATAAAGGCTCGGGTTATGTACGCGGCGGCATTTTCGACCGGGTGCAATTGCGCCAGTTCGGCAACATCATCAGCTTTCGCGACATGGACCACCAGCGGCTCTCGGATGTGTTTGCCAAAGGCATGCCCGAGTTCACTGAGATGTCGATTTTCATTGTGCGCGAACCGGCCAAGTTTGATCCGGGATCGCCCTGGTCCCTGGAGTTGCTGGTGCGTCGTCAGACCGGTGCAACCGGCGGCACATTCAGCAGCTTCGAACTTTCCTACCAACTGCCCGAACAATACCTCTTGCGCCCACCGCCTACCGCCGAAGAACTGGCCGCCATCGAGGTTGCCAACAGACCGACATGGGTCAACATCTGGTACCAGAAAGCCTTCCAGATCGGGATCCTCTGCACGGCTCTGGCGGTGTTGATGGTGATTCTGTTCCTGCAGGACACCTTCACCAAGTACCCGCGTTTCCTCCACTGGCTGCGTCGCGTCTATTTGATCTTCACCGTGGTGTTCATTGGCTGGTACGCCCTGGGGCAGATTTCGGTGGTCAACGTGCTGACCTTCGCCCATGCCCTGGTCGAGAACTTTCGCTGGGAACTGTTTCTCACCGACCCGATTGTTTTCATCCTCTGGACATTCACCGCCGCCAGCATTCTGCTGTGGGGGCGAGGCGTGTTCTGTGGCTGGTTGTGTCCGTTCGGTGCGTTGCAGGAGTTGATCAACGAAGCCTCGCGCAAACTCAAGGTTCCGCAATTTGAATTGCCCTTCGCATTGCATGAACGCTTGTGGGCCGTGAAGTACATCATTCTGCTGGTGTTATTTGGCATCTCCCTGGAGTCGATGACCACCGCTGAGCAATTTGCCGAGGTGGAACCGTTCAAGACCGCCATCACCCTCAAGTTCGACCGCCAGTGGTGGTTCGTGGCTTACGCGGTGGCGCTGCTGGTCATCAACATTTTTACCCGCAAGGTCTATTGCCGCTACGTCTGCCCCTTGGGCGCAGCGCTGGCCATTCCCAGCAAGCTGCGCCTGTTCGACTGGCTCAAACGACGCAAGGAGTGCGGCACTCCCTGCCAGCTCTGCGCCAAGGAATGCGAGATCCAGGCGATCCACCCCGATGGTCATATCAACGCCAACGAGTGTCACTACTGCCTCGATTGCCAGATGACCTATCACAACGAAAACAAATGCCCGCCACTAGTACTCAAGAACAAGCGCAAGACACGGGACAAACCAGCCCCCGTACCAGCGCACGCCGACTTGATTCCAGTGGTGCAAGTGTTCGAACCCTGACCCGCCCTCGCAGCACGCGAGGGATCAAGACTCGATTGACCCAGCTTATTTTTATCTGCCTCCGATGGAGCAAAACCCATGAGCGATAACAAGTCGAAAAAAGATCATGAAACGGTGGAGGGCACAGGCCTTAACCGACGCGGTTTCCTCGGCGTTTCAGCCCTGACCGGCGTCGCGCTGGCAGGTGGCACCGCCCTTGGCAGTGCGGTGTTCACCCGCGAGACCTGGGCGGCGGCAGCCAAGGACGCGCAATCGAAAATTCATGTGGGGCCGGGCGAGCTGGACCAGTATTACGGTTTCTGGAGTGGCGGCCATCAGGGCGAAGTACGGATCATGGGCGTTCCGTCGATGCGTGAGTTGTTACGCATCCCGGTGTTCAACGTCGATTCCGCCACCGGCTGGGGCCTGACCAACGAAAGCAAACGGATCATGGGCGACAGCGCACATTTCCAGAATGGCGACTGCCACCACCCGCATTTGTCCATGACCGACGGCAAATACGACGGCAAATACCTGTTCATCAACGACAAGGCCAACAGCCGCGTTGCGCGTATCCGTCTGGACATTATGAAGTGCGACAAGATGCTCACCGTGCCTAACGTGCAGGCCATTCACGGGTTGCGTCTGCAGAAAATGCCCCACACCCAATATGTGTTTGCCAATTCCGAGTTCGTCATTCCGCACCCCAATGACGGCAGCACCTTCGACCTGCAGGACAAGAACAGCTACACCATGTTCAACGTCATTGACGCCGAAAAAATGGAGATGGCGTTCCAGGTGATCGTCGACGGCAACCTGGACAACACCGACGCCGACTACACCGGCAAATACGCGGCGTCGACCTGCTACAACTCGGAGAAGGCCTACGACCTGGGCGGCATGATGCGCAACGAGCGCGACTGGGTGGTGGTGTTCAACATCCCGCGCATCGAAGCGGCGATCAAGGCCGGCAAGTTCATCACCCTGGGTGACGCCAAGTCACCGGTGGTCGATGGTCGTAAAACCGAAGGCAAGGACAGCGATTTCACGCGCTATATCCCGGTGCCGAAGAACCCCCACGGGATCAATATGACGCCCGATGGCAAGTACTTCATTGCCGCCGGCAAACTCTCGCCGACCTGCACGATCATCGCCACCGCCAAGCTCGACGATCTGTTCGACGACAAATTGAAGGACCCGCGTGACGTGGTGGTCGGCGAGCCGGAACTGGGGCTCGGGCCGCTTCACACCACCTACGACGGCCGCGGTAATGCCTACACCACACTGTTCATCGACAGCCAGGTGGTGAAGTGGAACGTCGATGAAGCCGTTCGCGCGTATACCGGTGAGAAGGTCAACTGCATCAAGCAGAAACTCGACGTGCAGTATCAGCCGGGCCACAACCATGCCTCGCTGACCGAAACCAGTGAGGCCGACGGCCAGTGGCTGGTGGTGCTCAGCAAGTTTTCCAAAGATCGCTTCCTGTCGACCGGTCCGCTGCACCCGGAGAACGACCAGTTGATCGATATTTCCGGCGACGAGATGAAACTGGTGCACGACGGCCCGGCCTTCGCCGAACCCCACGACTGCGTCATGGCCCGTCGCGACCAGATCCGGACCAAAAAGATCTGGGACCGCAACGACCCGTTTTTCGCCGAGACCGTGGCGATCGCCGCAAAAGACGGGATCAAGCTGGAGACCGACAACAAGGTCATCCATGACGGCAAGAAGGTGCGTGTCTATATGACGTCGATGGCCCCGGTCTACGGTGTCACCGAGTTCACCGTCAAGCAGGGTGATGAGGTCACGGTGACCATCACCAACATCGATAAGGTGGAAGATGTGAGCCACGGTTTCGTCATGACCAACCACGGTGCAAGCATGGAGATCAGCCCGCAGCAGACATCGTCGATCACCTTTGTCGCCGACAAGCCGGGGTTGCACTGGTACTACTGCAGCTGGTTCTGTCATGCGCTGCACATGGAAATGGTCGGCCGGATGCTCGTCGAGAAGGCTTGAGCGGCTGGTCGTATCAGGGCCGCGAAAAGGTAAACGCAGTGTTCAGACCCCTGGCAAATGACTCATTACACGGCATGGCACTTTTGGTGTTGGTGTTTCTATCGGTATTCGCCCACGCGTCGCCACGGCCCATCACCGAGTTGCCCCTGCAACCCGATGGCGATCTCCACTGGAAGCTGCCGGCCGGAGAATACCAAGGGCAATTCAGTGTCGATCAGCCGATGCAGATCGATTGCGAGAAAGGTGCCGTCATCAATGCGCAGGGGCAGGGCAATGCTCTGTTCATCAGCGCCCCCGACGTGCGGATCGAGGGCTGCACATTGCTTGACTGGGGGCGCGACATGACGGCCATGAACTCAGCGATTTTCATCGGTCCCAAAGCCCAGGGTGCGGTGATACGCAACAACCGCATGAAAGGGCCAGGCTTCGGCATCTGGGTGGACAGCACCCACGACGTCAACTTGATTGACAACGATATCGAAGGTGACCCGAGCATTCGCTCCCAGGATCGCGGCAACGGGATTCATCTGTACGCCGTGCACGGCGCCAAGGTGATCGGTAATCACGTGCGGCTGACCCGCGACGGGATCTACATCGACACCTCGAACGGCAACCTGCTGCAGGGCAATACCCTGGAAGACCTGCGCTACGGCGTGCATTACATGTACGCCAACGACAACCAGTTGCTCGGCAACACCACCCGCCGTACACGCACCGGTTATGCCTTGATGCAGAGCCGCAAGCTGACGGTGATTGGCAACCGTTCCGAGCAGGACGAGAGCTATGGCATCCTGATGAACTACATCACCTATTCCGAATTGCGCGACAACTTCGTCAGCGATGTGCGCAGCGGTTCTGCCGATGGCGGTATGGTCAGCGGTGCCGAGGGCAAGGCGCTGTTCATCTACAACTCGCTGTTCAATGTCATCGAACACAACCACTTTGAGCGCAGCGCCGTAGGGATTCACCTCACCGCCGGCTCCGAAGACAACCGGATCACCGACAACGCCTTCGTCGACAATCAACAGCAGGTCAAATACGTCGCCACCCGCTTACAGGAATGGTCGGCCGAGGGGCGGGGCAATTACTGGAGCGATTACCTGGGCTGGGATCGCAATAACGATGCGGTGGGCGACGTGATCTACGAGCCCAACGACAACGTCGACCGTCTGTTGTGGCTGTACCCGCAGGTCCGTCTATTGATGAATAGCCCGAGCATTCAATTACTGCGTTGGGTTCAGAGCAGTTTCCCCGTGACGAAATCGCCGGGGGTCAAAGACAGTTTCCCGCTGATGAACCTTCCCACGATGCCTCAAACACAGCGGCCGACCTTATGAACGCCGTCGAGATCGAAGGCGTAAGCCAGCGTTACGGCAGCATGACCGTGTTGCACGATTTGACCCTGAGTCTGGGTGAAGGCGAGGTGCTGGGCTTGTTTGGCCACAATGGTGCGGGCAAGACCACGGTGATGAAATTGATCCTTGGTCTGCTCAAGGCCAGCGCCGGTCAGGTGCACGTACTCGGCTGCCGACCCGCACAAACCGACGTGCGTCGCCAATTGGGTTACTTGCCGGAAAACGTGACGTTCTACCCTCAACTCAGTGGCCGCGAAACCCTGCGGTATTTCGCCCGCCTAAAAGGCGCAGCCCTGACGCAAGTGGACGACTTGCTCGAGCAGGTCGGCCTTACGGGGGCCTCAGACCGACGGGTGAAAACCTATTCCAAGGGCATGCGCCAGCGTCTGGGCCTGGCTCAGGCGGTGCTCGGCGAGCCGCGTCTGTTGCTGTTGGACGAGCCCACTGTGGGGCTGGACCCGATCGCTACCCAGGATCTTTACCTGTTGATCGACCGTCTGCGCCAACAGGGCGCGAGCATCATCCTTTGCTCCCATGTGTTGGCAGGCGTCGAAGCGCATATTAACCGTGCGGCAATTCTGGCCAATGGCCGCTTACAGGCGATCGGGAGCCTGTCCAGCCTGCGCGAAGACGCCGACTTGCCGGCGCGCATCCGTGCCAGTGGTCTTTCCCAACGAAAGCAGTGGTTGCAGCGCTGGAATGCCGCCGGGCACACCGCCACGGCCATGGGCGGCAACGGAGTCGAGGTGATAGCTGTCAACGGCCATAAAGTCGATCTGTTACGTCAGTTGTTCCACGAGGATCAGCCCCAGGACATCGAGATATTGCAGCCGTCCCTGGAGGACCTCTACGGTTATTACATGAGTCGCGTGACCACCGAAACAGAAGGCCCTCATCGATGAAGCAGATTTGGAGTATCGCCGGCAAAGAGTTCAGCGACGGGCTGCGCAATCGCTGGCTTCTGGCAATCAGCCTGTTGTTCGCCATTCTGGCGGTGGGTATCGCCTGGCTCGGTGCGGCGGCATCCGGGCAACTGGGCTTCACGTCGATTCCGGCAACCATCGCCAGCCTCGCCAGCCTGGCAACTTTTCTGATGCCGCTGATCGCGCTATTGCTGGCCTACGATGCCATCGTCGGCGAGGACGAGGGCGGCACGCTGATGTTGTTGCTGACCTATCCGCTGGGCCGTGGACAAATCCTGTTGGGCAAGTTTGTCGGTCACGGCCTGATCCTGGCCTTGGCCACGCTGATCGGATTCGGCTGTGCCGCCGTGGCCATCGCCTTGTTGGTCGATGATGTCGAGTTGGGGCTGTTGCTCTGGGCGTTCGGCCGTTTCATGGTGTCGTCCACGCTACTGGGCTGGGTGTTCCTGGCGCTGGCTTACGTGTTGAGCAGCAAGGCCAGTGAAAAATCCAGTGCAGCCGGAATGGCGTTGGGTGTGTGGTTCCTTTTTGTATTGGTGTTCGATCTGGCGCTGCTGGCGTTGCTGGTGCTCAGTAAAGGCAGCTTCAACCCGGATCTGTTGCCGTGGTTACTGCTACTCAACCCGACCGACATTTATCGCCTGATCAATCTTTCCGGTTTCGAAGGCAGCGGCAATGCCGTCGGTCTTATGGCATTGAGCCGCGATTTACCGGTACCGGCTTCGCTTCTATGGCTCTGTCTGCTGATCTGGGTAGGGGTTTCGCTGCTGTTGGCTTACTGGATGTTTCGCCGTCGGCTGTCTTGATTTTTTTCACTCGGGAACAATGAGATGAACACTATGTACCTGGCCTGGCCTCGCGCTATGGTCGTCATCATTACCTGTTTGGGATTGGCGGCGTGCAACGATCGCGCAGAGGAAAAGCAAACCCCTGGGCCCGTGGCCTTCCATCAGAGTGACGAGTGTCATGTCTGCGGGATGGTCATCGCCGACTTTCCGGGCCCCAAAGGCGAAGTCGTGGAGAAAGGCACGGTCAAGAAGTTCTGCTCCACCGCAGAAATGCTCGGATGGTGGCTTCAGCCAGAGAATCACCACACTGAGGCGAAATTGTATGTGCACGACATGGGAAAAAGTGTCTGGGAGAAACCCGACGACCATTATCTGATTGATGCAACCACAGCCTACTATGTCGTCGGCACTCAGCTTAAAGGGTCCATGGGGGTTGTCCTGGCGTCATTTTCCGAAGAGGCGACTGCACACAAACTGGCCAGCGAGCAGGGCGGCAGGGTGTTGCGCTTTGAGGAAATCGATCTGAGTCTTTTGCAACAAACCCCGACGATGTAGCCGAGCGGCCCGTTTCGCAGAAGAGAGCGGACTCGCTTCTGCGATCTGGATGTTTTTTCTCAAATCTTACTTCAGCGTCAGGATCCAGTCGGCTAAGGTCTTCGCTTCTTCATCAGTTACCTGGTTGGCCGGCATTGCGATCGGCCCCCATTTGCCTGTACTGCCTTCTTTGATGCTCTTGATCAGCGTGGCAGATGCATCGGGCTGGCCGGCGTATTTGGCGGCAACTTCCTTGTAGCCTGGCCCCACCATTTTGGCGTCGATCATATGGCAGCCAACGCAGGGTTTGCTCTTGAAGAGCGCCTCGCCATCAACGGCTTGAGCTGACTGCAGCGTCAGCGCGGCACCCAGGGCCAGCAGTGGAACAAGAATACTTTTCATCAGTGTCTCCTCAGACAAAGAAGCAGATTCGAAACGACCCGCTTCCGGTTAATTCAACAGGCATCGCATTGAATATTATTAGGGTGAATTTGTCGGCAATACAAACTCATTTCTTCAGGTGCTGATGTTGTCGGTTGGGAGCCGACTTGTGTAAAAACGCTCTTTACACCTTTATTAGATTTACCATCTTGAGCAATCGTTCAATTTTATCAGGATGTATTGGAAGGCGTGTGGTTAATTGTCGCCAGTGGAGAATTAATTGTTGCATGCTAAGTGTGTCGCATTCGCAACTCCCGGAGTTGAGTGCTGGTGATTTATCTTGATAATCGTTCCTTTAAGTTGGTGTTGCGTAAGTCACTAGAATATATTGAATTTAAAGCGTTGCGGGAAGGATATGTTGGACGTCAAGAAAGCCCTGTGTGCGCTCGGTAATATGTCCGCGGTGGTTAAATTAAAAATCGCTTCTCGAAAAAAAAGAAAACTTATTTGAAGTAAAGCTTTGCTGAAATAGTTGTTGTTTTGACTATGAGGAATTCGGAAAGTCAATCATATCCACCGCCCATGCCATCCCATTCCTCCCGTAGGAGGTAGCTCTTGGGCGCGTCCGCTAAATTAAATCGAGTTCTGCAGGGCGCCAAATATCGTCGGAGTCGGGGTAGGAGTTGCTGGAGCATTAGGGGATGGGCGCTGCCGGCAGAGTGCCGGCAGTGGATCATTTATCCGCGTGAGTGACGGCAGTTATTGATGTCTGTCGTTTTGAGTCGGATCAGCGTTGCGACGATCTTAGCCGCAAGAGTTGCTGATGTGCAGCAGTCTTCTCTCCGCCAAGTTATTTTCAAGTGCCTGGTGGTCTGAAGGGGGCAGATGATGGTCTCTCTCCTTAAGCTCAAGCAAGTTTGAGCGCCAACTACGATAGGTTTGCTTAGCAACACGAATCGATGTCCTCTGTCTCCCCTTGAGCCTGCCAAACAAACCGGGCGCGGTTCGATACGGTAGAAACCCTAGTTGAGAAAAACTGTTTGTCGTCAACTGGCATGGCAATGGTGCCACCTCGGTGAGGTGAGAAGGCCGGCTGACGGGTGTCACGTGTTTCATCCTTTGAGATCCACTGCGACAGGTTGTGTTTGATCTATCGTCGGTTGAGGTAATTCGTTGAAGGGAAGGGTTGAACTGCGCTTAACGTTCTACAGAGCGGTTATGCGTCAGGAGCGAACATCGAGTTGTTGCGCTTAAGATAGCGTTGAAAACGGTGATGGCGATCGCCAGAAATCATGGACTTGATATTGATCAACTATGCTGACAATCAATTGGCGCGATAATCGGTGACTCCGCAATGACCTGGGTCAAGGCCGATCACGCCCGGGATGCCATCGTCGAGATTGAAATCGCCCAGGCTGACCATTGCGCGCCTGCCGCTGTTTTCGACGCAATAGCTGGGGGGCTGCTGAGGCCTGACCAGATCGAGAAGTTAAATAATCAAGGCTTTAACGTTCAAGGCCCACATTAAGGGCCCTGGTTATTTGGAGTTAAAAAGGGAGCGGTAGGGGGAAGGCCATGGCATTCAGATGGCTCAGGAAGAGAAACCCCGAAACCAATACCGCGTTGATCGACCAGGCCACCGTGAGGAAACGAGCGATCTGACCGTGGACGGGGTCACGGACATTATCCGCATTGCGCCATACAGCATTGAGCATGGAAGCGGTGTAGGCCACAAAACCCAGCAGCATCAGACCAAACAGGGAGGGGGCAACTTTGTTGAAGGCGACCAGGATCAGGCCAAACAGTAAATTGCTGAGCACTACGCCGTAGAGCCAGAACACCACCCACAGCGCAGTGCTGCCCTGCGAGTTTAACCACTGCTGAAGCTTACTCATCATGTCTCCCTGGCCAGCTAGTGGCCCGATTTTCCCTACAAGCCCGTACAGACTTCACCCGGGTGATGCCGACGTAGTGGACGTCGTGCACGGTTTCAGTCTAGCGGGCTTTTACGACATGTCCCGACCGAGTACGGGTAGGTCGACAAACCTTGCTACCTAGTTTCCAGATTCAGTGGGACGGGTTTATGGAGTAAACGATGGACGAGAAATCACTACCTGATTGGGATCCGAGGTCTGAAGCTGTGTTAAAGGATCAGACGACAGCCTACGACGACATGCGCCACCGTTGCCCGGTCGCATACAGTCAATATGGCTATATGTCCTTATTCCGGCATGAGGATGTGCTGCGCGTACTTAAGGATCATGAATCCTTCAGTAATGCCGTCTCGCGTTTCCCCTCGGTCCCCAATGGCATGGATCCGCCCGAGCATACGGTGTACCGGAGCCTCATCAAGCCTTATTTCAGCCCGGAGCATATGGATGCTTTTGCCCCGGTGTGCCGTGATATAGCTGTTCGTCTGGTGCGGGCGTTACCGGATGAAGGCCCTTCAGAACTGATAGGGGAATTTGCTCAAATCTTTGCGTTGCAGATCCAGTGTGCCTGGCTGGGCTGGCCGGCCGATCTTCATGAACCGCTGCGCCTGTGGACGCTGAAGAATCACGCGGCCACTCTGGCCAGAGACGACGCTGCCCTGGCCGCCGTGGCCCTCGAGTTTGACGGTTACATCAAGGATCTGCTGGAGGTGCGCCGTACAGCCGGCGCTGCTGCGCCGAACGACATTACGACCATCTTGTTACGCGATCAGTCCTTGGGAAGGCCTCTGACAGACGATGAGATCGTCAGTATTTTACGTAACTGGACGGTCGGCGAACTCGGAACCATTTCCGCCTCAGTCGGCATTCTCGCGCATTATTTGGCCATCAACTCCGGATGGCAGCAGCAATTGCGCGAACAACCCGCGCTGTTACCTACCGCCATCGATGAAATACTGCGTATTCATGCACCGCTGATTATGAACCGTCGGATGACTACGAAACAGGTCATGCTGGGCGGGCGCACGCTGGCAAAGGGGTCGCGTATCGCCCTCAACTGGGCGTCCGCCAATCGGGATGAAGCGGTCTTTGGAGATCCCGATGAAATGCGCCTCGATCGCGATCCCGAGCTGAACCTGCTCTATGGTGCCGGCATTCATGTCTGCCCCGGTGCACCGCTTGCCAGACTGGAGCTACGGATCGTGATGGAAGAACTGCTTGGACGCACAAACCGGATCACACTGGTGCCGGATAAGGAACCAGTGAACGCGTTTTTCCCTGCCAGCGGGTTTTCTTCTCTACCCCTGCGGATTCAAAAACCGTCTTCCCAAACTTTGGGAGCCTGCCTGACCCGCGAGATCCGATGATCCCGGGACAGTCCTTTAATGCTGGGCGGCTTGGCGGCGAGACCGACATGTAGGTCAGCATGATTGACGTCAGCTTAGAGGGTAGTGCGTCGGGTAATGCAGCTTCGCAACGCCGGTGTCGGTAACGGCCTTGACTGACCTGCAATCGGCCAGTCGATCAATGCTTGGTTCCGGCTGAATTGAGCCCTGATCGGCCGTGAGTGTTATTTCAAACCAAGCCGCTTCGCCAGTCGGTGCAAGTTGGCCACGTCCATATCCAGCATTCGAGCACAGGCAGACCATTTCCTTGCGCAATTATTCAGCGTGTTGTCAATCAGCTGACGCTGGAAGTCATCCGTCGCATCCCGCAGACCCTGGTCAACGCCGAGGAAAGGAACATCCAGAGCAACAGGCGGCGTATCCATCTGCTCGGGTACTTGATTGAAATGCTGTGCTTCAAGCAGTAGTTCGTCACTTTGCTGGGTCGCACGAGCAATGATTGTCGCTCGATAAACAGCATGCTCCAGTTCGCGAACGTTTCCTGGCCACGTGTACTGCTTGAGCAACGACAGACAGTTGGCAGCCAGAGCCACCCGTTTCAATCCCATGCGTTCCCTGCTCTGCTCACAGAAAAAACCCGCTAGCAACGTGATGTCCTGCGCACGCTCACGCAGTGGTGGTACATGCACAGGGAATACGCTTAAACGGTGGAACAGGTCTGCACGGAACCGATTGTTCAACACCTCCTGCTTCAGATCACGATTGGTCGCGGCAAGCACCCGTACGTTGACCCGCAAGACGTTATCGTCACCAACCCGTTGCAGGTCGCCGTATTGCAGTACCCGCAACAGTTTCGCTTGCAGATTCAGTGACAGTTCACCGATTTCGTCGAGAAACAGTGTGCCGTTATCAGCCATTTCGAACTTGCCGGTGCGATGATGGATTGCGCCGGTAAAAGCCCCTTTGACATGGCCGAACAACTCACTCTCAGCGACTGATTCCGGCAGCGCAGCGCAGTTCAGATAGACCACAGACTGACCTGCGCGTGATGAACCTTCATGTATGGCCTTGGCGACCAGTTCCTTGCCGACTCCGGTTTCTCCAGTGATCAAGACGTTCAGGTCGGAACCTGCCACCATTTCGATCTCTCTTTTCAACTGTCGCATGACTTCGCTGAGCCCGACCATTTCGGTGTCGGGTTTGCCCGCCGGGATATTACTGATGGAGAGAGGAGTAATGGTCTGACTTTCCAGTTGCTCCACCAGCAATGCATTGGCCAAGGCAGCAGAAGCGAGGGCTCCCACCAATCGCAGCTCTTCGTCGCTGAAGTGATCAAACTGTGCCGGGTCCATGCCATCGATCGTCAGCGCACCAATCAGCGTCTGGTCCGCGAACAACGGCAATCCGATACAGGCATGCACTTTGAGGTCCTGCCGGCTCGGTATCAGTCCGTCATAGGGATCAGGCAAATGACTCTCTGCCGGAAAGCGAACCACGTCACCGGCGCGAGCGATGGCTTCCAGTCGCGGATGTGCATCAAGGCTGAAGCGGCGCCCTAGAACATCCGGTGCCAGGCCGTCAATCGCCAGCGGACGGAACTGTCGCTGTTCATAACGCAACAAGGCAGAGGCGTCGCAACCCAGCAATTGGCGCAAGGTATTGATCAGACGTTGAAAGCGGTCCTGATGGGAAATGCCGCTTTGCAACTGAATAGCGATGCGTGCCAGGGATTCAACGGAGAGACTCATGTTTTGTCACTTTGACAATGAATTAGTCATAAAGACAGTAGTCGGACAATGTCATATTGACAATCGTTGTTTTATTTATCTTTATAATCAATAACTTAAGGTCTGGCACGAACATTGCCATCTTCGGTGTAGAACATCATTTTTATACTGAGGTAGCCATGTCAATTCACGTCAAGAACAACATTCATTGGGTCGGTCAGCGCGATTGGGAAGTGCGGGACTTTCATGGCACTGAATACAAATGCCACAAAGGTAGCAGTTACAACAGCTACCTGATCCGTGAAGAAAAGACCGTATTGATTGATACGGTTGATCACAGGTTCAGCCGGGAGTTCATACAGAACCTGGCGATGGAAATCGACCTGAACACGCTGGACTATATCGTCATCAATCATGCGGAAGAGGACCATGCAGGGGCGCTGACAGAGTTGATGTCGCGGATCCCGAATACGCCGATCTATTGCACCGCCAATGGCGTGGACTCGATTAACGGTCATCACCATCATCCAGAGTGGAATTTCCACGTCGTACATACCGGCGACACCCTGGATGTCGGCAATGGCAAACAGCTGGTTTTCGTGGAGACCCCGATGCTGCATTGGCCAGACAGCATGATGACCTACATGACCGGCGATGCCGTATTGTTCAGTAACGACGCCTTTGGCCAACATTACTGCGACGAACACCTGTTTAATGATGAAGTGGATCAAAACGAACTGTTCGATCAGTGCCAACGCTACTACGCCAACATCCTTACGCCATTCAGTCGCCTGGTCATTCCCAAGATTACCGAGATCCTCGGTTTCAATCTGCCGGTCGATATGATTGCCACCGCCCATGGCGTGGTGTGGCGTGATAATCCGACGCAGATTGTGCACCGCTATCTGGAATGGGCGGCGGACTATCAGGAGGACCGCATCACACTGTTCTACGACACCATGTCGAACAACACCCGCATGATGGCCGACGCCATCGCACAAGGCGTTCACGAAGTCGATCCGGGTGTGGCGGTGAAGATTTTCAACGTCGCGCGCCACGACAAGAATGAGATTCTGACCAACGTGTTCCGCTCAAAAGGTGTTCTGGTGGGCTCGTCCACCATGAACAACGTCATGATGCCGAAAGTCGCCGGCCTGCTGGAGGAAATAGCCGGGCTGCGTTTTCGTAATAAAAAGGCTTCGGCGTTTGGCAGTTACGGCTGGAATGGTGGGGCGGTAGACCGTATCCAGACGCGCTTGATGGACGCTGGTTTTGAAACCACATTGGCGCTCAAAGCCAAGTGGCGGCCAGACGGTGACTCGCTTGAGGTTTGCCGAGCTCATGGCCGCGAAATCGCTCGGCAATGGGCGCTGCATCCATCGACGGACGCACAAGTCGCACGACCTGCAGCCACCGCATCTGCCCAGGCGGAACCCATCGCGGACAACGGCCCGCGCATGCAGTGCAGTGTCTGCCAATGGGTTTACGACCCGGCGATCGGGGAGCCGATGCAGGATGTGCAGGCCGATACGGCTTGGTGCGATGTGCCTGATTACTTCCTGTGCCCTGAATGTTCACTGGGTAAATCGGTATTCGATGAGCTTGCTTCGGAGGCGAAATGAACAAGGAAATCGTCATTGTGGGCTCCGGCTTCGCGGCTCGTCAGGTGGTCAAGAACTTGCGCAGGCTCGATGCAGCGGTGCCCATTCGGTTGATCGCTGCAGACAGTTGCGATGAGTACAACAAGCCCGACCTGAGTCACGTCATCAGTCTCAATCAGACAGCGGACGACATGACTCGTCAGTCTGCGGCGGAGTTTGCCGAGATGTATCGGTTAACCCTGAATGCGGATTGCCAGCTGACTGCAATTGATCGCGAAAACAAGCGTATAAGCGCCGGCAGTGAGGCATTCAGCTACGACAAACTGATTCTTGCCACGGGTGCGCAAGCCATCGTTCCGCCGATTCCCGGACGGGAGTGGATGGTGACTCTGAACAGTCAGCAAGAATACCGTCATGCACAACATGCTCTGAGAGCGGCAGAGCGCGTACTGATTCTGGGGGCCGGCTTGATTGGCAGTGAACTGGCCATGGATGTCAATCGTGCCGGAAAGCAAGTGGTACTGATGGATAAGTCCTGCAGCCTGCTGGCCTCGTTGCTGCCTGTTGAGGTGAGTAGCCGCTTGCAGCATCGGCTATGCCGGATGGGTGTGGAAATGGTGTTCAACCAGGCTTTGGAATCCATTGAAAGGAGAGACGATAGCCTGTTGGCGACTTTGTCCAATGGCCGGCAAATCTCCACCGATGTGATCCTTGCCTCAATTGGGTTGAAACCTGATACGACGTTGGCGGCGCAGGCTGGTTTACGGGTGGATCGTGGCATTGAAGTTGATGAACGCATGTGCACCTCTGACCCACACATATTTGCCGTCGGCGATTGCGCGCAAATCGAGGGCAAGCTGCTGCCGTTTCTGCAACCCATTCAGTTAAGCGCCATGACCCTGGCTCGTAATGTGCTGGGTGGCGATGAGCAAGTGAAGTTCCCGGCGATGCTGGTGAAGATCAAGACCCCGGAAATGCCACTGCACCTGGCCGGAGAAACCAACCGGAAGGACTTGCAATGGCAGATCAGCCTTGAGTCACAGGGGCTGGTAGCCAAAGGGCTGGACATGGCAGGGCAGCTACGGGCGTTCGTCGTCAGCGAAGACCAAATGAAGCAGGCCTTTACATTACTACGACAACTCTCGTTGTAAATCACATTGGCAGAGCTCACCCGGATCGACCAATCGAATCGCATTATGCAGAAGACTTTTGCGAGCTGGAGTATGGCTACCCATGTGAACCTCATCTGGCCCTAGGGTTTTCCAGCAACCGTCAACGCTTGCGGGTGGGGAACAGCTGATGATGTGAGCGGCTGACCTGTCGCCAATGCTCCAAAGGAATCTGCCGTGTCGATGTAGCGTATGGCGGATTTCATGTCCTTCCAACCGACGTAGGTCATCAGCGCTTTGATGTCCCAGCCATTGGCCGCCGCCCATGTGGCGAAGCCGCGACGCAGCGAGTGGCTGGTGTACAGATCGCCAGACACACCCGCGCGATTGAAAATTCGCCGCAGCAGTGGAATCAGGCTGTTGGCGTTAAAGCCGTCTTCAGCCAGATGCCCCCAACGATCGAGCTTTCTGAAGACTGGGCCCTGCACAATGCCGGCTACCGTGATCCAGTTAATGTAAGCCTGGACCGGACAGAGCTTCTTTAGCGCCGGGGTACGAAACGTCGTGCCGCGGTGCTGGCGATCGCCTTTGCTGTGCGGCAGGTAGAACGTGATGCCCACGCCCGTTTGCGCCTGGGTGTGCTCCACTTGCAAACGTGACAGCTCATCACCACGAAACCCGCGCCAGAATCCAATCAGCACCAGCGCGATGTCACGCCGACTGCGCAACATGCCTGTCAGGTCGTGCCGCGCGGCCGCCTGCTCCGCCTCTCGCTCCAACCACTGAACAGCTTGCTCCAGGTGCTGCAGGAGCAGGGGAGCCGCCTGCTTTTCCTGGGCAGGGTGCAAGGTGCGAATTCCCTTGATCATCTGCCGCACCGCCGGCGTCTTGGTCGGATCGGGGAAGCCTTGGGTGATGTGCCACTGGGCCAGGGCGGCCAAACGCTGCTTGAGGGTGCTGATGGCGTGCTGATCGGCGTACTCCGCCAGGTAACGCACGATGCCGTCCCCGGTCGCCGGCAGAAACCCGCCCCAGGTCACTTCGAAATGTTCCACTGCCGCACGGTAGCTGCGCCGGGTGTTGTCCCGGGTGCCGGCCTGCAGGTACTGATCCGCCTTGCTCATGTCGACCCATCCACTTCAAACGTACCTATTTCAGCATCGAAGAAGGCAAAAACGGCTCTATGATGCGATAACGCTCGATTATTTTATCAGAGAAAGCGTTATTTTTTGATCTGTATTTTTTCAAAAGCTATTATGTATGTACGTGATACATCACACAGTACGATATCGCAGGAGAGAACATGGCTCGCGGCGGAATTAACAAGGCTGTAGTGTTGGAAGCTAGAAATGCACTGCTCGCCCGCGGCCGAAATCCAAGCATTGATGCCCTGCGCGTTGAGATGGGCAATACTGGATCGAGAACCACTATTCAGCGGTACATGAAGGAGATTGAGGCCGCTTCAATGGGGGGAGATCCTAGGGAGCCCACTCAACGCTTCAGCGATGAGCTAACAAATCTGGTATCGCGCCTGTTGGAGCGCATGACTGAAGAGTCTGGGGCCGCCATCACCGATGCCCAGGCGATGTTCGATCAGCAAAAGGCTGACCTAGAACAACAGCTCTCAGTCTCACAGGCACATTTCGTCTCGCTACAGCGCCAATTTGATAGCCAGCGCAGCGCACTGGAAGCCCAGACGGCCGAACTGCAGACCAGTCAGACAAGCCTGCAAGCCGAACTCACTCGTAACGCGCGTTTGAGCCAGAGCTGCGGTGACTTGGAGCTCCGTGTGCAGGAGAAGGACGAGCAGATCCGCTCCCTGGAAGAGAAGCACCTGCACTCTCGAGATGCGCTTGAGCATTACCGCAATGCAGTCAAGGAGCAGCGTGAGCAGGAACAGCAACGGCACGAAGGACAGGTGCAGCAAGTTCAGGTTGAACTCCGCCAGTTGCAGCAAACTTTGATGCTCAAGCAGGATGAGCTTACTCGGCTGAATCGGGATAACGAGCGGCTACTGGGTGAGTCACGCCATCAGGCAAAAACGATCGTCATTCAAGAGGACGCGATGCAGCGGCAAGCTGGAGAAATCAATGCCTTGAAAACGACCGTTAACAAGGCGGAAGGAGCCAAGGAAATGCTGCAGGAGCAGGTTGGTCTATTGCGGGAAGAGGCCAAGCGGCTTGAGGGGGAGGTGGGGGCGGCCAATGAGCAGGTGACTGGGATCAACAGACAATTGGCCGAGTCATCTTCAGAGCTCGCTCAATTGCAGCGGAACATGAATCAATCTGGTGGCACATGATTGACTAGGCCTCAGCCCATTGCACTAAACCGTGCTCGACCCACTGAATCACTGAGCCGAAACCAGTTGACCCCCAAGGAGAGATTTGTATGACCGCCACCAACACCGTTCGCAGTAGCTCTCTAGAAGGCCGGCCGGCTCTGAAATACGCCCATGAGCGTCTTACTGAGATGCTCTACTTGGGCCGTGTTTCAGGGCCGCTTAAGCAGATTTCGCATTTGACGCCTCACATGGAGCAGCGAGATTCCCCCTGCGTAAGTCTTGGTGTAATGGGTATCTCTATTTAAATCTGTCGTTCATCTCGCGGCCAGCTGGAGTGCCTGGATCACCAAGAAGCGACACCAATGCGGCGCGGAATTCGAGCAGCGCATCTCGCGATAACGCGTCTTCACGCGGGCCACCTAACTTGGGCCTGAACATCTTCGATGTGGTGGAGTAGGGACTCGGCGTCGTTCTGGTTGAGGTCAAAGACGGTAAGTACGATGAGTACCCGTGATTGATTCGCTCAAGTGCACTCGTGACCAAAAGATAACCTTCATCACGGAGAGCGATCGCTACAGGCGTTGGTTGTTTTCGGCCGATTTAGCCATACGCTCGCTTTTTCCTTGCTGCCAAAAATCTGTTCGGCTTGATGCTGTATCTGCTCTACGTAATTCATGTGGCCTCGTGTGGCGCGTCGCTATAAACGGTGGGGCGACCGGCGCTCGTTTGGTTCTGCATGTTTTGAGGTAGTGCAGGCGAGCTTGCCATCACGTCACTCATGGGTGCTAACTGTTGACCATCGCACGGATTGGTAGGCAGCGTAACCAATGCACGGGTTTGAAACTACCGCAATCCGGGCCATCGCTTAGATACCTCCAACCACGGCTAATGAGCTTGCGCTCGACGCTGAGACAAATTACGAAGAAAGGACTCTCATGTATCTGCGGGCATTGGACATCAATGGTTTCAAGTGTTTCGGCGAGCGGTTCACCATAGAGTTTCACGACGGCTTAAATGTCCTAGTGGGCGAAAACGGGGCGGGCAAAACAGGGATAGTCAGCGCGATACGTCAGCTCTTCAACGACTCGGAGACGGGCAAGCGGATCATCAGTGAGCGTGATTTCTACAGAGGGTTTGAGGCTGGTGCTGTTGCGTCCGAGCAAATCAGAATTCAGGCCACGTTTTCAGGCCTGGACGAAAAAGATGTCATTGCCTTTGACGACTGGTGTGGAAATCACCACGAGGCGAAACTGACTTTCACCGCGCTCAACCAGGAGTCGCGTGGCCGGTTCAAGCACCACACGTACGGCGGTCATGAATACACCAAGGCATTTGAAACCGAGACGCTCGACTACATTCACTGCGTTTACCTACCACCGCTACGTGACGCCGAGACGAAGCTGCGGGAAGGACGCCAGTCTCGCCTTGCACGCTTGTTGAAAGCTTTGTGCCGCAAGGATCTCGAAGCCGCTAGAAAAACAGGCAAGCTGCACCCGCTGGAGCAACACGTGGGCGACTTCAACCGCGAGCTTTCCGAGAGCGACAAGTTTGCTATCAAACTGGCCAACCAGCGGATCGGCGACAACCTGAAGGCTGCACTGGGGCTGAACCTGTCCCAGGGCACCATGATCCAGTTTTCCGAGGTCAGTTTCTCACGCATTGTGGAGGGACTAAGGCTTCTGTATTTCCCAAATCTCACACAGGCCGACCCTACGCAATTTCGGTCACTTGAGGAAAATAGCCTCGGGTACAACAACCTCCTGTACATCGCGTCGATCCTGGCGGAGCTGATCCTAGAGGTGGAGGAAGATCGGGGCGAGGCGACCTATCTGCGCCTGCTGCTGATCGAGGAGCCGGAGGCACACCTTCACCCGCAACTTCAGCTACGCCTGTTGCGGCATTTGAAAACGGTCGCTGAGGAGCGGGGTATACAGGTAATCATCACGACTCACTCGACGGTGATCTCCGCTGCCGTGTCCGTAGATCACATCATCCACCTCTCCAATGAGCATAAGCCTGCGGCAGTGCCGCTCAGGAACTCAGGGCTTCCCGAGCAAAGTCGATGCTTTGTAGATCGCTGGCTGGATGTGACGAAGTCGAATTTGCTGTTTTCCAAGGGAGCAATCCTGGTCGAGGGCATCGCTGAAGCGATCGTTGTGCCGGAGCTTGCTCGGATTGTCCTGCGTCCGTATGGCAAGGGGAGAAACTCCCTGGATGACTACGGCGTGTCGGTGATCAATTTGGGCGGGATCTACTTCAAGCACTTCATGCAGTTGTTCTGTGATGTCAGTGGCGAGCAGCCTGGCGAAAATGTGCCGGTGAGGTGCGCCGGGCTAACCGATAACGACCCACCGAAGTCCTTGACGTCCATTGACGATGGGAAGGGTGGAAAAAAGGCAGTTCCGTTTCTGCCCCACGCTGATGACCACCCTGTCGGCAACAATCCGGCATTGGAGCTTCGGGGTCCGATCAACCGGTCGCAATTCGCTCGACTGTTCGCAGGCATGTACAAGACGTTCGAGTACGACATCGCGATGGAGGGCGACAATCTCAAAACCATGTTAACCGTCGCGGCCGTGCTCTGGCCAGTGCCCGACGGCTCGGTAGTGAAGAGGCTGGAGAAGGACGCGAAACTGGAATTTGGGGCCATGACCTCTGCCGAAAGGGCGATTTTTGCTGGCGATCTACTTGATCGGCTTGACTGCGATGAGATTGGCAAGGGATTGTATGCCCAGTCCTTTGCAGATGCGCTTGCGGGCCTGGAGACTGAATTCGTGGTGCCAGAGTACATCCGCCTTGCCATCCTCTGGGCCTGCGGGTTGGAGGCAGGAGCAGCGGGATGACAGCGTACACCGAAGGTGAGGAGCCAAGGGTTGCCGGTGAGATGAAGTTCACCCGGGAGCAGCAGGATTACATCGATTCTCCGCTAGACAGACACGTCTACCTGAAAGCCTGCCCAGGCAGTGGTAAGACTGAGGTAGTCGCCGCCAAGGTGTGTAAGACCGTCCGAGAGTGGTCTCGTTATCCTTCAGGCATTGCGGTTCTTACCTTTTCCAACAGCGCAACAGATGAGCTCAGGGGGAGGGTGCGCAAATACCTGGGAGAGCCTATTGGATTGCCCCATTGCATTTCCACGTTCGACAGCTTCGTGCTCTCGCGACTGGTGGCGAACATCGCCATCGAGCTGACCAGCTACAAGGGTAAAGATGGGGATTTCCGCATTCGAATCCTCGAAAAAACCGCCGACATCTATCGCACTCATCACCCTATCTGTGATCGCAAGATTTCAGCCTGCAGATACAACTATGACCTGGAAACCGCGCGGTTCGTATTTTCAACAGGTGAGCGTGGCCTGGACAATCAGCTGAACGCAGTAGAGATCGCCGGAGATACGCTCAAAGACCTTGTGGCCACCAAAAAAAGGCTCTGGCAAGGAGGCTTTGCGACCTACGGTGACATCGACATGCTGGCGCTGATGGCCCTCAAGGATAAACGCTTCGACGGCTATTTCTCGCGGGTGGCCTGTCGGTTCCCCGTGCTCATCGTTGATGAATGCCAGGATCTCTCCGCCGAGCAGTTGCAGATAGTGAAAAGGCTCAGCGCTTTCGGTGTGACGTTCCATTTTATCGGTGATCTGAACCAGTCCATCTACGGGTTCCGGAAGTCAAACCCGGCCAGGGTCGGCAGGCTGATGGAGGAGCTTAAGTTCAAACCATACGAATTGACCGCCAACTGGCGAAGCGGGCAAGCGATCGTTGACGTTTGCGCCAGCATCATCGGGACGGGGAAAATCACCGGCAATCCAGGCATTCCTTCTGTACAGCCCAAAATTCTCGAATATCAGCGTTGCCCCTCCGAGTTGCTCACAACTATCCGGGCGATGACACAGGCGTATAGCAAAGTGGTGCTCGTTGCGCGGGGTCATACGACCCTTCAGCGTCTACGCAACGGAGAGACCTTCGAGGGCATTGAGTTGCTGGCCGTCGCATGTATCTCGGCAGGCGCAGGTAGCTTGAAGGACATCAAGGAAAGCCTGAAAACGTTTGCCAAATGGCTGGCAGAGAAACTGGAGCTCCAGGTCACCAAAGCAGGGCCGTATTGTCCTGTTGCGATGGAATCCAAATTGGCGTGGCGCAAGTTCATCCATGACAGTCTCAAATTCATGGTCGCCAATGGCGCGGGCAACCCGGATCAAACCTGGTCGGCCTGGGTACGCACAGCAAAGCTGGCTATCCGGAAACTCCCCGATCAGGCTTTTATCCCAGCAGAGATCCGCGATGAGCTGGAGTCCCTCAGGGCATTGAACCTTGTAGCTCGCCCAGGACAGGGGGCGAAGCTCGTGTCAGTGCGGCTCATGAGTCAAGAAGACCAGGATGGCCAACCAGACAATCTGCGCTATGAGACTATTCATCAGGTGAAGGGCGAAACTCACGATGTGACGGTCGTCGTGTCCTCCCTGAAATCCGGAAAATATCACTCACATTGGCAGGACTGGCTGCGTGATCGCGAATCGGAGGCTACGCGGTTTGCATACGTCGCGAGTTCAAGGCCGCAACACATGCTGATCTGGGCGGTAAAGAAGCTCAAGCCAGCGGATCGGCCTGTGCTAGCCCAGTTAGGCTTTGAGCTGCCGTGAATGCGCTGGCGATCCTCGGCTCGAACTGGCGATCCGCTCCAGGAGCATTACCTCTTCAGGCAACCCGGACTGGGTGGTTGCCCGATGGGGGCTGATCCCATTTGCACACGAATCTTCATTGAGTGTCTGGTGAAGGGCTCCGGCAACACCATCGGCTACTGATACCTACCCGTATAAAATGGATCTGAAATTCGCAATGGCCTTACCAAGCGCTGTCTGCTTCAACTGCGTAAAAGAACCTTACCTTGAAGCCTGGATAAAAGGTGCCGGAGCTTTGAGCTGTTGCGCCCTATGCTCTGAACAAAGCCCATGCATGCCACTGACAGAAATCGTTGTGCGTGCCCTGGCGATTCTGGAGCGCTACTGATTACGTCTTCAACAGAGAAACCTTAAATCTTCGGTGGTGTGGTTTTTTCACCAAACACTTTCCAGTGAACAATTCAGCTCTGAATCGGAAGCTATCCTTGGACAGGCGTCCATATTGACCGATAGCCTGGACTAGGCCTGCGAAATTTGGCAACCGAGCCTGGTTGCCTTGAATTTGACTGACGATCTCACTCGTGGTGGATTACATGACGATGCCATTTGAACGGACCAGGTCCGTAGCACAAACTCACGCTTTCCTGACGGAACTTGCTCGCGACACAGAAGTGCCCGAGCGCGTTAGACAACACGCACACTTCCTTTTACGCCACTTTCCTACTAAGCAGGATGTTCTACAGGCTGGTCGAATTGAAGAGCAAGCGAAAAAACTAGGAATAGGTACATTTGGCCCCGTTTTTAGCTCCTCAACTGAAGACTGGTAAAAACTGTTGGCACCGACGCCGAATAGACCCAGTTGCCGAGATGTCACTGACCCAGTCTATTCCTCGCGAGCCATTGCTTTGCTGCATTTGTGCAGATTTGGACGTGGGGCACGTCTTGCGTCAGCACATGGGTCACATCGGCATCGGTGTCAAAATCTACTCTCTAGAACACCATTTACGAAGTGCCTCCGTCATGAGTACAACCTTCAGCTGTAGCCATGCTCGCCGGCGACTCCGTCGCCTTTTTGCACTGGTCGCCCAAGGCCAAAGTTTCGTCATAAGAAAGAACGGGCGAGTAATTTGCCGGCTGGAGGGTGCCAAAGAGATTCAGGTTGCTCATGGCACCGCCTACAAGGCCTCATTGTAAGGCCCAGAGGCGTTAACGAAACTCGTGGCGACTCAAAGGTCAGTCAGCCAAACGAGGGAGTTTTCTACGGTCTCGATATATATGGAAATTAGTGAAATTATGTCCTGAGCATAAACTCGCTAATTTGGATACACATGCTGGGTCCGACGGAAATTGCACCATCGGTAGAATAGCCTCGTGAGCCACTGGCTAACTTGACCGCGGAGCCGCAAGAATCGACATCTACTGCAAGATGTCAGCGCAGCGAGACGATGAAGACCTTAGAAATTTCCACAAGGTTGAAGGCAGAAATAGAAGTGCGCCCAGATCGATAGCCGGCCAGTTGTAAGTCCCGCTTCTCAAAGCGGACATCTGTATCCAGCTTCACCTTGAGGCAGAAGCGCTATGAACAAGTACCAGAGACAAGCGCTAGGAGTGCCTACCCCTAAGTTGCATTGAGCGAAGCCCTAGAGCAAAGCCAAGTTGACTGTGGACTCCAACGGCCTCAAGGCGGCCTTATGTGGATCAGCTCCCGCCCAGTTATCCTTCATAGCAAGAGGTCGTCTGTTCATTTCGTTTTTGCTATTCACTTGGCCTCCATCAGGCAGCACCACCCCATTCCAAAGCTTGAAGCACACGACGAACTTGCTTGGTTCCAATCTCGGTTTCGCAGAGCATAACCGGTGTCTCTCCACCGAGGGCTTTGTTTGGTTTCGACATCCAGCATACGGCCGTATCTCTGCTTTGAAAGACCGCTTCTGCCAAGTGACAGACGACGGCAACTCGATCTAGTCGTTCTGACGCAACAGCGTTGAGGGGCTTTTGTTCACGTCTACGTCTTTCGAGCGTGGAGATCGATGCATTGAGGAGTATCTCCACGCTGCGATCCTGAAGGTTAAAGGTTATGCGAACCACCTGGGAAAGCTGAGCGGAGAAGCCTGCCTTGATATGGAGCAGCCGCTCCGACTCCTTGAGCAAATCCCGATTGGAGATGAATTCCCAAAACGCAGCGATAGCGGCGTTACGCAATTCGTCTTTCTTGCTTGGCCTATGCAGTGTAGTCGTTGGGGCGCTCATCACGTTTCCATCAAAAAACAAAGTAAACCCGCCAAATGAAGCATAGACCTCCTACCTGATCCGAGCTGCTGCCTTTAATCGCTGCGCTTCTGTTCTCGTCAATGCTCGGCAAATGACTCACTGAATCGACTCTATGGAATCATGATGTATCGAATGGATTATCGAGTTGCGGCCCCATAAGTGGCCGTCTGGCTGCCCAGGCAAGGTGAGTTGGGCAAACGTTGCTTCGTATCTGACCGCTTACGATTTGCAGAGACTATCTATCGGCTCCCAGCGTCACCGAAATAATCATCCTTTGCGACCAGACCGAGATTATCGGTGAGATCCTGACCATCCTCGCTGAACAAATGTTGAATTCGCCGCTCCTGCTTGAGGTAAGCCAATGTTCGGAAGAAACAATCCTCACATAGGTGCAGCTCATAGCGTTCCCCATCATGGGCAGTGCCATAGCCCCGGTGTGCTTGCAGGGTGCAGAACTGGTGCCCGCCAGTATTCAAGCGGGTGGAGCAACGGCATACATCGCACACAACGTCAGTGACGGTCTCGATTTCGACTCTTCCGGTTATTTTCATCGCTGACTCCTACACGCGCCGCTGACATTTGCATTCAGCCAGTTGTATTCATGTCTTCGATGCTTACGGCATTCTGCGGCTTTCGGATCATCCCCTTCAGTCGTTTAACAGACTGCGTGACAGCCACGATGGCGAACTGACCGTTCTCTATCTCGACGAAATCAACCCTATCGCCTGGCCGCAGTCCAAGAGAAGCCCGTACCTGAGCAGGGATTGTGATTTGCCCTTTAGAGCTCACAGTGGTAGTAGCCATGATGGATACCTACGGGATTGATCACCTACATGATAACTAGGTCACACCCCGAGATGTGAGTGACGAACTGAAGTCGAACTGTGCCTGAAGGGCCCTAAAGGTGCTACCGCTAATTGTTGGGCACGATGTCATCCTAACATTCACTCATCCCGACTAGAAACTGGATTGGGGGGCTTGTCGGGAGTCGACTAGCCTCAACTGTTGGTGCCGACGCCTAATTCACCCAGTCCGTTCCCCGCGACCATTGCCTTTGCTGGATTTGTGCAGATTTGGAGGTGGGTCAGTCTTGTGTCAGCACGTGGGGGGGGCGGTAGAAAACTTGGACTACCTGGAGGTAGTTCATGTATTCATACGAAGACCGCATCCGAGCGGTCAAGCTCTACATCAAACTAGGGAAGCGCATCGGGGCAACTATTCGCCAGCTGGGCTACCCGACGAAGAACTCTCTGAAGAGCTGGCATGAAGAGTACGAGCGATGCCTCGACCTATCGCGTGGCTACGTGATCTCGAAGCCGAAGTACTCACGGGCCCAAAGAGAAAAGGCTGTCGAGTACTATCTCGAACACGGGCGCTGCATTGCCTCCACCATCAAGTCTTTGGGCTACCCAGCACGGGATTCGTTGCGTGCCTGGATTTACAAGTTGCATCCCGATCTTCACACGCGTGTCGTTGGTCGATCTGACGGGCGAGCACGTCCGCCAGCGATGAAACAGGCTGCGGTGATCGCGCTGTGCACGCGACAAGAAAGTGCGAACGCCGTGGCTCAAAAGCTGGGCGTCTGCAGGCCGACCTTGTACAACTGGAAAAATCAGTTACTCGGCCCAGAGGCATCCGCACCCATGAAACGCCGACAAAAAACTGCATCTTCACCGGAGCGAGAAGAGTTGGAGCGGCAACTTGAATCTCTTCGGCTCGACGTGCGCCGTCTACAACTTGAGCACGAACTGTTGATGAAGGCGAATGAACTCATAAAAAAAGATACGGGCATCGACCGGCAAGTCCTGACCAATAGGGAGAAGACATTGCTGACAGATGCCCTGAGGCAGACATACTCCTTGTCAGAGCTGCTTGAAGCGCTGGACTTGGCCCGAAGCTCCTATTTCTATCATCGAGCCCGAATGCAGGTCGCGGATAAATACACCGAAGTGCGTCGTGCCATGGCGGACATCTTCGAGCTCAATCATCGCTGCTATGGTTACCGCCGGATGCGGGCGTCGCTGAGCAAGCAGCGTGTGCGTCTGTCAGAGAAGGTGGTGCAGCGCTTGATGAAGCAGGAATGCCTGGTCGTCGCCAAGCCGAAACGGCGTCGATACGGTTCCTACCTCGGGGAGATCAGCCCCGCACCGGAAAACCTCGTCAACCGCGACTTCACGGCTGTTGCTCCAAATGAGAAATGGCTCACGGACATCACGGAGTTCCAGATCCCGGCCGGCAAGGTGTACCTGTCCCCCATGATTGACTGCTTCGATGGGCTGGTCATCAGTTGGACAATCGGCACGCGTCCAGACGCCGATCTTGTTAACACGATGCTGGATGTCGCCGTCGAAACGGTGGCCGGCAACAGCAAACGGCCTGTCGTTCACTCCGATCGCGGCGCTCACTATCGCTGGCCCGGCTGGTTATCGCGTATCGCTGATGCGAAGCTGATTCGTTCTATGTCGCGAAAGGGATGCTCGCCAGACAACGCGGCTTGTGAAGGTTTCTTCGGCCGGCTGAAAACGGAACTGTTCTATCCTCGCAACTGGCAGTCAACGAGCATTGAGCAGTTCATTCAGGCCCTGGATTCATACATTCGCTGGTACAACGAAAAACGAATCAAGATTTCTCTCGGCGCTCTCAGTCCTGTTGAGTATCGTGAGAGCCTCGGTCTCGCGGCATAAGCAGTCCAAGTTTTTTGCAGCACCCCCCGTGGGTCAATTCGGCGTCGGCGTCAACACTCCCGAAGTTCAAAGGCTATGCGAACCACTTGTAAAAGTTGAGCGGAAAGCCTGTTTTGATCTGAAGCAATCGCTCTGAATCTTTGAGTGATACGCGATTGGTGCTGAAATCCAAAAATGCGGTGATCGCGGTGTCGCGCAATTCACCTTTCTTATCTACCTGACGCCTGTCAGTGGTTTGGATGTTCATGCGTTCTGCATGGGTGAGCAACGGAAAGCTCGGATGAGAGTCTGCGGGGGGAGGCGACAGTGCGCCGTCACCAACAAATCCCACAGCACAGGCTGCAAGCCTAGCAAGGCATACCGGTTGAGTAAGTTTTACGGTCTCACTGTTTTTTTCAAGGTTAAACACTTGATGCGGCGCCTCAGGCTTCGATAGATCCATTACTCGATCTTGGAGCTCAAAAATGGTTCCGTTAGGCCACTCTTCATTCCATCTTCCACCTTTGCGGCGAGCAAAATCTCGTTTGAAGTGGGGTAGTGACGCAAGAGTCGGCGAGCCTCGTTGCGTATGGATTCAGGCAACGCTTGATCATGGGAAAGATCAACCAGAAAGTCTCGGGCCTGAATTATCGATCGCGTACGTTCATGCGGCATCGTCATCATTGACTCCTGAGCTAGGAGAACGAACAAGGTTTGCGCCGGTGCATCAAGGAGAAATGCTCGATCTCAGTCGCGCTTTTTTTTGACGGCTGGGAATAGAACCTTAACGCTTTTCAGGTTCACCTCGGTGTTCACACCCAAGTGTGTGTAGGTTCGATCAGGAACCTTGAAAAGTGGAACTCGCTCACCCTGTTGATTAGTCGCCTCACTTGCCTCGAGGAGCGGCTCCATTTTCCATTGGCCGGTTTCATTTACAAAACCTGGCGTCACGTACTGTATGGAGCGCACCCGAAATGACTCGTGCTGGACCTTGAGAATGTCTTTCAACGCGTCAAATGAGGAGACCATGAGCATTTCCGCAACAAATTCATTGCCGTATCGAACGCGTGCTTCGAGGTAAAACCAAGGGATCATGACCGTCTGCCGCATGTACGGACGCCCCAGAAAATCGGCATTGAAAAGGTTGGAAATGATCGTCGGCCCTTCATGATTCTTGCTCATCGCTGGTACCTCAGCATCTCGAATGCACAATATATGTTGTAGTCATATATTGCGCAATGTCGCCTTATCGTTCCTTTTGTGGGTAAGCAAAATGGAACTGAAAGAAGCATTTGGGGCGACACTACGACAGGCTCGCCTTCAGAAAGGCCTGACGCAGGAGCATTTTTCTTTAGTGAGCAGCCGTACCAATGTCAGCTTACTTGAGCGAGGAGGCACTAGCCCGACGCTGGAAAAACTAGAGTCGTTGTGCTCGGTGCTAGGAGTTCATCCAGTCACCTTGGTGGCAGCGTGCTACATGCGAAAAGAGTGCTCACTGGGAATCGAAGATTTTCTGAGAAAAATTGATTCTGAATTACAGAGCCTACAAGTCGATCAACCATCCACGGGTAAATGATCACCGTGAACGCCAGCTGCTATTGTCGATTGAAAACGCCATCATTGAAGATCTCCGCGACGTATCGAATCTGGTCACTGGCTTGGAGATGAGATCCTTCACACTCTCAAAAGCAAACGAGTCTGGCTCGCTGCTCAAACGAGCAGAGGTAATCACCCAATGCCCCCGTGCATCACGAGCGGGGGAGCAGACTAGGAAGTTGGAGCAGATAAGTGGATGGTTTCCAAGCGGGGCAGGGGGAGCCCACTACGGCTCGGGAAGACTTCAGCGGTGCTATACCTCTCAATATGACCGCAGAATCATGGCAGATGATCTCACTGCCGGTACAATGGGATCCTCTTTTCGCCAGGTGCAAATTCCGATGGATAGCAGCAATGGCAAATCAAACACGCAAATGGTCGCAATTGCGGTTGCGAAGCTCAGACGCATGCATCAGTCAGCGGGGTATAAAACCTTCTTTTCCGCAGAGGCAATCGAAGCATTCTCCAAGGTCGAAAAGTCTAGCTTTGCGGGACGGCCAATGAATCCCACAAAGGCCGAATAACACCTTTGGAGTAGGGGCCGCAGTGGGATAAATAATTAATAGTTCAACCGCGGTGGCTGCCTAGGCGGGTTATTTTCCGCTTTATTGGCACTGATGTAGAGCTGGTCGATTACCTCTTACACCGCTCACAGGACAACGACAGACGACTGTGCATAATCCTCCCACCCAGGGAAGTGGCTCCGCGAGGACTTACTGTCTGAAATCAAAATGACCGTGACAGCATTGGCCGAACACCTCGGTTATTCCAAGGTGCAACTGTCCAACGTGATCTACTGCCGCACAGCAACTAGCGCCGACCTCGCCTGGTGCCTAGAACTGGCGGGGTTGGACAAGACGCACATGTGGCTTGGCTGGCAGTCGGCCTACGATCTGTGGTTGGCCCAGCATAAAACCGAAACTGAATGAACCAGCGCCAAAACCAAGCGCTTCGCAAACAGTTACCGAAGCGCTTCAACTCATCCAACGATCGTACTGATACTGCGGGACCGGGTTGCGCAAACAATGAACCATGAGCTGGAGTCCCGACTGCAAAAAAGTTTCAGATTTGCGGATCTCCTTACACGAGAGTTTCAAATTTACATTTCAAAGGCAGTGCGCCATCGGCTTTTTTGATGGAAAAGTTTCAAGCTCATGGAGTCGCAAGAAAATCGGGCGGGCAGGGAAGAGCCAAAGGCTATTGTGAGATAAGGGCTGGGGGCTTAAGGTTAAGTCAACTAAATGGTCGTTTAGTTGAGTTGGTTGATGTTCTCCATATAAAGACTGGTAAGGTACCTCTGGCGGTTGGTGGTGCATAGACTATCCTCAATAGATTACGGTCGCTGTTGACAGTGAAACGCAAGTGATAATAGGGGTATACATTTCGACTGGCAAACCCCGGAATTCGAACAGTATTACGGAGCTTTGAAACCCCAGCCGCGCTAGGCAAATCAAGGCTAGCAAGCAGGCTCAGTATTACTCTGCAAACTTGTTTTTTGACTTGTTAACGACCATGGTTAACAAGTCAAAATTGTGGTTAACAACGGTACCAAACTAGGATTTTACGGAGCTTTTCATCCAGCCAAATTCTGGCGAGCTTCCAGGGTATTTGGTGAAAGGAACGTTCCACAAACTTTAAGCACAAGGTGTGCACCGCTAAACCGTCAGCATCTCCATGTATGTCAACTGCGAAATCTAGTGATGTCTAGCAAAATTTGCTAGACATCACTAGATTTCTCTAGACCCTCCTATATTTGGTTGACCAGCTTTTCACGCGATTTTTTCCAAGTACTACGGCGCCGTTTACTTCATATGCCTAAATCACGAAGTTTGTCTTTTTCACGTGTGGCAGCAATTGAAATCTGTGCACCAACTCCACGCTGAACGCTGCAGATTTCACACAGCGACGTGCCTGCAGGTGGACTTGTGGCGTAAGCAATGTCGTAAACGAACAAGCTGCCTCCAAAAAAATTACTCAAATCAAACAAATAGGCGAATTCGCATACGGTGCACGATCAGCTGATCAAGAGTGACATTTCTGGATTCGCTGCTCATGACGTAAAATCGGGCACGATAGCGGCCGCAAAGGCCGTGCCAGAGCCTGTAGCGCGCAGATGATTGCCGGACAGGTGATCTGTAAGCAAATCCGTGAACGTGAAGCGAAAGGCTCGATTCACACGATTACTTCCCGTTTTTTCACACATTTACTTCTGAGAATTGGAACCAGGTGATCGATTAACAAAATCGTAAACGTACTGAGAGGGACTTGGAGCGCTTCTTAAAACGATAATTGCTTAATCAATAACCTCTGATGAAGTCTTCAAGCATATGTAATTGCTCCATTATTGTTTTTAACCGCAAATTTATCGTTTTTAAAGCAACACGACAGCAAATTCTGCGTGTAACCGGGCCAATCCAGAAATACTTTGTTACGTGTAATGTATATTATGTTAAAGACAGGACGTTCCGTAAGCGTTGCATTTCCACCCAATGGCTAACCCTAGCAACGTTTCTGATGCTTGCTCCTTGCTTGGCATTTTTTAGATCACTGACTACGATCAGTCGATGCCTTGTCTCAGACTACGATCACCTCATACGCCCAAAGCGCTTGGCGGCTGGGTCCTAACGGATGCCTTAGGAATGCCGAGATATTGGCCCACCGTGTGGGCTGACGTTCTTCGCGCAGGACTTGAGGACAGCACGCGTTGCCGCCATCTTTACGCGATAGATCGCTTGTACCTGCATTTCGAGCGTCAGTACGGATCTGATCTGCTTGATGTCCTACTGACTGATTGTCAATTTGACGAAATCGAGTCGGGTCTTACGGGGTTTCTCTCGTCCCTTAGGAACCAAGCCACCTTTGACGGCGTGGACAACTCCTCAACGTGGGCGTCCGCATTTAACTTCATGCTGGACGTAATCCGGCATGTCGGAGCGTGGACCGATGAGATACGTAATACTTTAGCGGTAAGAGTTCTCAGGCTTGAGCGACTCTACGCTCAGTTAGCACCGTGCAAACCACGACCTCCCGCTCCAATAAGGGCGCTGCCGTCTATTGTGATCGATGATCTTTATCGCGTATTTAATCCTCTATCAAATGAAAACCCATTTCGCACAGAACAGTTACGGTGGCGTAATTACATGATTTTCTTGCTAGCAGCAACAATGGGCCTACGAAGGTCTGAAATAGCAATTTTGCCGTTGGATGCTATTAAGTCGGACTTCGACGCTGCTACAGGCAAGGAGCGCTACTGGCTTAATGTCGACGAGAGCCCTTATGAGCAAGAGGACTCTCGCTTTGATGCTCCTAGCCTTAAAAACTCCCAATCCAGGCGACAGTTACCCATTTCTCAGGACGTTTTGATTGCCAATGACAACTTGAGCATGGGTTATAGACGTACACGGACTCACAGCTACTTATTTGGATCTCAAAAGGGAAAACCCATTTCTTTGCGGTCCATCCAACGTATTTTTGAGGTTGCCTCAGAGCATCTGTCCGCGACAGCGAAAAAGGCTCTGGTGAATCGAGTAAGCCAATGTATTACAGTGCATGATCTTCGTCATACATGTGCTGTTTATCGGCTAACTAAGTTTATGGAGTCGGGGATTGATCTCGACACGGCAACAAATAAATTGCGCGTATTTTTTGGCTGGTCTGCGACATCAGCCATGCCAAGACACTACGCACGAGCCTATTTTGAATCGGAATCTGCTGATGTTTGGACAGATAGCTACGATACATTTGTTAGTGCACTCCGTGAAATTGAGGGAGGTCGCTAATGGATAGCCGCAGCGAGGGCTACCCTCAGCAGTATCAGCTGTTGTTGGATGATTCGCTCCCTGTACTACCAAGCGTTGTCCGCTATTACGATGACTTTGAGGATAAATATAACACCATCAGTAATCTGAGCCAGGATGAGTGGAAGACAGAATTCGATGGTAAAAAACTCACTGTGAAATTTACAAAGATTCCTCAGAGTGCAAGGCTAGCATTCAAGCATATTGCAATCGATATGTTGGGGCGTCTGGATGTTAAATCAGCAATTATGTTTCTAGAAAACATTCTTCGCACCCCTGACCATGCAATGGTAGCTATCCACGAGCCACCACAAAAATTTCGTGATTATTGGATTTCCAGTGTGCCTGATTGGAAATACTTGAATGCTCTTGCGACAAGAACGGCCGTTCATTCGATGTGCAGATTAAATTTAGGCGGTTGGACGCTAGATTTGAGTGATTATGTAAGCCTGCTTCCTTCTCCTAAGATGGACTCATATAAAACCGTTCGCATGCAGGAGTGTTTTCTTCCGCTTGATCACCAATCTTTGATAATTGAGTATTTGGATGAAATAGCAGCTCGGATGGATTCAAGCTTGAATCTAGAGGCTGCGCTAGTCCTTAGAGATGCATGTTTACTAATTTTAAGTCATCAGTTTGGTCTTCGGCCGGGGCAAATTGCCCGCATTCAAACTGCTGACGTACGATCGTATAATCTCAAAACACTCCACATTTCTGTACCTCTTGGAAAGCAAAGGGGTACAGAAAAAAAACGTCTTATCACTCGCAGAATAAAAACCGACTGGGTGAAAATTTTTAACTCTTACATTGATGCAAACTCATACCTATTTGTAAACAACGACTACCCCAATCATTTATTTTTTCGTATGCCTCCTAAAGATGTCTCCTTAGCTATTGCGGGCCTGACAGAGAAGATAACTGGGCAACGTTGGAGTGCGACAGATCTGCGACACAGCGCCGCACAACGACTTGTCGACTCCGGTGTATCCCACATTTCCTTGTCCGAATTTATGGGGCATGCAACAACATTGACCGCCAACGTCTATTTTGATGCATCCCCTACTCAGGCGCAGCGGGTCAACCAGGCGCTTGCCCTTTCTAACATCTACTCCAATGTAGCGGAGGTTGCGAGGACTAGGACGATAGACAAGACCGCCCTCCTCGGCCTTCCTCCAGATCAGCAGATTGGAGGAGTTCCACACGGTATACCTATTGCCGGTATTGGTGGCTGTTCCGCAGGACAATCTCTGTGTACTAAGAACCCAATTTTAAGTTGCTACACTTGCCGAAAATTTTTGCCGTTATCTGATCCCAAAATCCATGAATCCGTAGTTGAGAGCTTGCGACCAGTTGTTACTGCCTTTGCTACTGCCTCCCGCTATAACGACGAGAGCCCTGCTTATACTCAGCTACGTCGAATGTTTCAAGCAGCATTAAAAGTAGCGGAGGAAGTTCGCCTAATGCAGATTGATGATGAGGCTAAGCCAGCATGAATGATTTTTATCTTAGATTCATCGAGAACGGTAGATCATTGGCAGAATTGCGGGGGCTGCTTTGGTACCTGCCAGTCGATGATGTGGGAAAGGTATCAAAGGCAGCACGCTGGGACCTAGCTACGCTTTGCGGCCTTGTAACACCACCTTACTTCTGGCACTCATCGCTTGGTTACGACGTCAATGCCCTGGACATTCTCAATGTCCTGCGCGAACAACAGAATCTGCCGGGCCTTGCTGTTCAGCCCCTACCAGAACACTGGCGTGACTTTTATCAAGCTACCTTGTTGAATGAGCTGCTTGTAAAGCGTAACAAGCCAGGACATGCGCTGCTGAATGTCGGGCGCCCTCTTCGGATCATCGCCACATGCGCTGATTCAGAAGCACCATGGGACTTAACCCCGGCTACGATACAGCGCGCATATAACGTCGCCCTAGATATCGGCTCCTCGGGAAAAATAGCCGCTAATATTTCCATGGTCGTTCGAACCTTGATCGATGGTCTGCATATCGCTGATCGCTCGCCACTCTCCACGCACTGCTTCGCCTATCCAAATCAGTCCTCCTCAGAGGATAAAGTGGCAGAACTCAAGCGTGGCAATAATACGTACCGTCAAACGAACAAGCTGAGGGCGCAGCTTTCCGATCGAAAAGGAGCAGCGAAACTACCAAGTGACAAAGCTTTCTGGGAGCTTGTTCGTATTGTCTTTACCGTACAACCCAAGACTTTTGTCGACGCTATTCGTTTCAACCAAATCAAAGTCGCCATAGCCTGCGGTTTTCGCGTTGGTGAGAACACATTACTTCCACTAGATTGGGCACGCTGGCATGAGTATTTGGCAACTGATGGTTCCCCGGCGGGAGCGAAGGGGGGGATTTCTCGTTCTCTGTCAGTTCGGAATTTTGCCGAAAAACAGGATGAGGATGTGGGCGCAGAGGGCATCGTACTTGTCGAAAATACTCAACACACTCCTTCTATCTTCGAAGATCTGATTTCTGAAGCCCTTGGAGAAGTAGAAAGACTTACAACGCCTCTACGCGAACGTCTACGGCTTCAGATCACCTCGGGACGGCTAATGCCAGAGCTAGCATCGGATGCTTTAGCGCCGGCTTGGGACATCTACAGTCGAGTGACGGGATCTCTTGAATTCACTTCTCTGCCAATGCCTGAGGATTTAGTCGAAAAATACCGCAAAACGTTTGACTCCAAATATTTAGATGAAATCCGCAAATGGCAAATTGACCGCGTTGACACTCACGGGTTGTCCCATAATTGTTTGAAGTACTTCAACAAATGGCCTATCGCTCCTCGGCGCGCCGATGGCTCTCTTTTTGTCGGTACGGTTGACTGGAGTAAAGCTCATTTTAGAGTAAGGGAGGTGGAAGTTCTGATCCAGAATTCCATGGCCTCAAAACTGCCGGATACTAAAGCTTTTTTACTCCGCGACGGTGGGCGCCTGTATCCCACCGAACTAATGTTCCTTATGCCCATCCGAGCGCATATCGAATTGCGAAATGGTGGACTACTTGATATCAATCGCTATTTTGCGGTTGGTCGTGCATCTAACCAAGATCTTCAGTTTCATCTTGGCGGAGGCGCTAATAATATATTTTCTCGCTATGGTCAGACGGAAGCGGATCGCGCGCTAAGTCTGAATACACATTCACTCCGCCATCTTCAAAATGCTGAACTTTTTCGACTTGGCGTGGCTGACACAATCATCACCAAACGCTTCAATAGGCACAGTGTTGCCCAGAGCTATGTGTATGACCATCGTAGCCTAGCGGAGGACCTAGCCAATATTGATCTGCCATCCGGCGCAGAGGATATGGCTCCTAGAGCTCAAGAAACCCTGAAAATGATCATGGCCAAGAAAATTAGGGGGCCGATTGTCGACGAGTTCCAGAAGATTCAGAAAGATCTGGGCGACGACGAAGCTTTTCGCTATTTATCTGCGGAGGCAGACGGCTTACACGCAACACCTTTTGGGTTCTGCGTGAACAGTTTTACGGTTGCCCCCTGCCCTAAACATCTAGAATGCTACGACTGTCGGCATCTGACTCGCTCGCCAATATCCGAGGAAAATCAGAATCTACAACAGCTGAAGCAGAGAATGATCGATGTCGTTACCGTTATTGAGACAAGTCCGCCTCATGCACGAAATGTTGGCTGGCAGAACCAGCTAAAACATGCGCAGTCGCGTCTTGAAAGCCTAGAAAAAATACTTGTTACTGCTCCCGGCGAGCGGCCATTTCCAGATGGTGAAGATCTATACAACCCCGTTGAGAGCAAACGAGGGTCAACCATCTTGGATGAACCCAAGATTTGGAGTCCCACATGAAAGACCAGAGGCTGGACGCAATCCTCCAAAGAATGCTCAACGACAACATTGACATCAGTGCGCGCTCTGTAATTCGGGAAACGGACTGCCCCTTCAAGCACGCTAGCGATGTGACTCGTCAACCCGAACGTAAAGCGTTACTGGACCGGTACAAAACGCGTCAGCGCGAATTGCGTAACTTAATGGAAAAGACAGACAAACAATCCCGTACCCACCTACAAGCAAAGGTGGCGCGTCTAACGCAAGAAAATGATGTGCTGAAAGGCGAGCGGGATCTACTTGTAGCATCCCACAAAGCAATGCTTCTAGCTGTTGGTGAGATGGGCGGTATGACTGCATGGCGCAAATTTTTCCCTGTATGGGAAGAAACCCGGGAGCAACTCAGACAATTGCAAGCGTTACCCAATGCTGAAGTGTTTTCCACTCCCAGCCACGGTAAACCAGAAAAACTGGCTGTCTAATGTCAGGGGAACACGATTCAATCACCCCCATACTCAGCTGAAACGCGTTTGGTGTTGTTGAAACTTCCCCGCCTTAAAATGGGTTCCGTCAGGGTTAGCTACCCTGCCCTTCCTTTAGACATACTGTTGCCGCTGATCGAAAACATCGAGGGCTGAAGCGTCAAGGAGGCTCGGAATGCACTTGGTCTAATCGTACCTCCAGGCTAAATGTTTTGGCTTCGAAGGCTGTCAAATATTCCGATTTCACTCCAGCTCCGCGCGGACTTGGCTAAATAGCTCATTCAGCTCTGAGGCAGAGTCTTTTTGAAGGTAGCAGGCTACTACGAGTGTCACCGGATGTACTCCTATTGTTGAGGCTAGCTCATCAATTTTCTCGAGTGTGACCCCCTTCAGCCCTCTCTCTAGAGAGCTAAGGAAGGTGCGGCTGCTGACAATTGAGAAGTCCTCTTGAGTAAGTCCCTTGCTGACGCGAAGGCTTCTCAGTGCAATACCAAAAGCTTTCTTCAGTTCCATTTTTTCATCGCTCGCAAATGGAACGATGAAGCCTTTGTGAACACTATAGGGCTACAATCTATAGTGTTCATTTGGAGGATTTTTATGTTCAGAACCTATCGACACACCGCAATCCCGCTCAACACAAGACTGGAGCCCGGCCTTCAGTTATGGCCCTACGTGGAACAGATTCTCCATCTCCCTTGGTTTTATGTGACGGTGGTGCGGAGCCAGGGTGATTCGATTTCTAAGGAAATGCTGATGATTTCTGATGTCCCCACCCTGGAAAACCTCCACCTGAGTTTGAACTCGGGACTGGTAGAAGAAATTTTGCTGGTGTCACCGGCCACCATGAACGGTCAGAGCAGGTGGTTAATGGAGCCATTGCTGGAAATTAACTACGTTGAGAGTTCCGAGTTTCGCCGTCGTCACTACATCTACGTAGTTGCAGATGGAAAGAGTTATACAAACGACTGTGATCCAGGCCTTGAGGCAGAGCAGCAGAATAAAAATAGACGAGTGATCTCATTCGTTAGGTGACGATATCCTCGTCTGTCTTGGGCTGTAATCTTGTAGCGGCGGTTGCGAGGACTCGGGCGATAGACGAGACCGCCCTCCTCGGCCTTCCTCCAGATCAGCAGATCGGAGGAGTTCCACACGGCCACTACTAGTTGCGTAATTGCATGGACTTGACCACCCATTTGCATTGCCACTGACCAGTCAATTGCATCAGATCTGACCAATCGTTTGCGTTCGACTAGACCTGCACACGCCGTAGTGACGACCGGCAGAGAACGACCTAATGCGACCAGTCGCACGACGAGGCTTCTGACCGAAAACGGATCTCAGCCGCGCGCTAGCTGTCGAGGAACTCAAGCGACGAGCTTCAGCAGATTTTCCAACAGCTCTTTAAGCTCAGCGCGATCTGTATCATTTTCCCGGTACGTAGACCGGTGGAGGATCTGCTCAGCCGTCATCAGCGGCCAGAGTTTGTCGATCACATCGTCCGCTTTGATGCCCACTGCTTTCCCAATGATTTTTTTGGCGTCGCAGGTGTCAGTAAAAGCCACATGTATCCCCGTTTGCGCGTTGATCATGTCGGGGCAAAGGTAGTTCTCGATTTCCCGTTTACGTGTCGAGTAGAAAGCACGGCCCCGTCCTTCGACTTCTTGTTTACGCTTTAAAATCGCGGCGACCTGCTCCGGGCTCCCACCAAGGTCAGAGTCCAGAAACACGCACCAGGGTAGCCCGAGACCATCGGCAAGGTTGAGGGTGACCCAGTGCTTCACACTGCCACACCCACCAATCAGGATAGGGACAATGCCAGCATCCTCAAGACTGGCTTGAAGATGGCCACCGGCCTTTAGGATTTTCGAAGCGTGGCGGAGGAAGGTGACATCAGACTTGCCTTCCACCAGTACTACGCCTTTTGCCCGCTCCATCCCTGTCTCGGGTAGTACGCCCAAGCTCTCGGCAGCCTCCTTGAGTACTTCTTGGCTGGGCATCTTGACGATGGGGATGCCGTTCTCGTCCCTAGTAACATAACGGATACCTTCAATGGGGATCAAACCCGCTAGTGCAGGGACGTGGGTAGTAACAATGATCTGCCGATTTGTCTGGTTCGATAGTTCCAGCAGCGCCTTCATCAGCATCATCTGGTAGTTGGGGTGCTGTGAGGTCTCCGGCTCTTCAATGGCATAGATCACGTTGCGCGGGCTTCCAACTACTGCATTTTTCTCTGCCTCGGCTCGGAAGAAGTTGAGCAAAATGAGGCGACGTACGCCGCTGCCGCGTTTGTTAATGGGGATGCCGTTCTCTCCTTCCAGAGTGAAGTTGAAGCTCCACTTGGGCTTTTCCTTGAAGCGCGGGGTCAGCTCGTTTGCCAGCTCAGGCGCCATTTCCCGAAGCTTGTTAAGGGTGCGTTCGGCTACATCTAGCACGCTGCTTTCGATTTGCCGCTCCAGCTCACTGATCTGGGCTTGAAGCGCAGCCTGGGCTTCTTTGACCGCTAGTTGCAGAGGATTCTTGGCCTCGGCGTCACCGTCACTGCTTTCCCGGTCAGCTTTGAAAAGAGCGAAGGTTGGCAACAGCGCCTCAATTTTCTCCCAGATAGATTTGGCTTCTGTCGATAGACCTTTGCCTACGTCGAGCAGCGTTTCCTGGCAGGGAACATCTCCGGCTGCATTGCGAATCGCTTGCCGCCACTGTGAAGCCACCCGCTGATCAGCCACTTGCTCAGTGACTCCAAATTGCTCGCCAAGCTTTTTCAGATCCATCATTTTCAGGCTCAGCAGGCTTGCGAGTGCTTTGTCTGCGGGGTGCTGACAGCGAATGGCCGTACCGTCATGTTTGCCGGTGCTGGCCTTGAAGGTTTTGACAACTTCAAAGGCGCCTTCCCCGTTTAGCAGGAACTCCTGCGACAATGAGGTCTGAGCATTCTCATCAAGCACCAGGGCTTCCGGAAGGTCATCGAACTCGCAGGCAATCTCGAATTTGTCATGCCCCTCCGTCAAACTAAAACAGTTCATATCGCTCTTGTCAGGCTTGATATCTGCGCTATCGAAGAAGATGGCCAGAGCCTCAAGGACAGTCGATTTCCCATAGTCGTTTCGGCCCACGATGCCGGTCATTGCGGAATCGATCGGAATGATGGTGGTGGTGCGATAACCGCGGAAATGAGTGAGCTTGACGGTCTTAAGGCGCATCGTAATTTCCTTATCTAACGTTGACTTCAATGCTTTATTGGTCAGTGAAGCAGCCAATTGTAGACGTGTAATGGCGAAATGCCTTAGACATACGTTTCTGACCGGAAGCTGCCCGCTGCGAGTGGCAGCTGTTGGCCCAGAGCGTGTAAAAACTCCCGTGACGGCTCGACTGATCAAAAAGCGATCTCAAAATCGCGTCTCTACGTGAATTCTTAGTCTGTAGAACTGACAGACTTTTTCAGAATCGACGCAGGAGCGAGCTCTTCAATTTTTGGTCGACGTTTTTACACACTCTGGGCCGTTTTCTGCCTGTCGCGACGGACAGAAAACGGCCAAAGCGGACATCTAGAGACAGAAAATAGAGAGCAATTCCAGCCCTAGAGAAGTACACATATGCCTCCATTTGCTTGATATCAAATAACACTGCGTTACTTAGGCACACTATTATTCAGCCAAAGCAATATTCGCCTTATAAGAAGATGAGCCTCAGAAAGTAGTTTACTGCTGATGCCCAGGTCCGACGTTTTGGTCGTAGAATGGCATTCCACCCTCGAATAATCTTTCACAGCCCACGACAACATCCCTTAACCACGCCCCTAGAGCACGAGTTTACAGCCAGGAACGATGGCACTTTGCCCGTTTCATCGTTATGATTTGTCCGAGGCATGCGTAGATTCATGGTCGACGGGCATCTCCAGAACGGACACGCGCCGGTAACACGTTGTAGGGTTTTGCAACGAACATGATCTGCCCCCAGTTAACCTCACAAAGCGTTTGACTAGATTAAAGGAAATAATGGATGTTCGATATTCCCCGAAGGAACGACCCGTGTTGGTGCGGCTCTGAGAAAAAGTTCAAAAAATGCCACCTCAATCGTGAGCATGAACCGCCACTGGAGCGTCAGGATTTTGAACAGCAAACCAAAAAGCATACTAAAACATGCTGCGCTGAAACACTCAATGACGGTTTGTGCACCACCAAAATAATTAAAGCCCATACTATCTCCAAAAGCGGAAGCCTTAAGCAGATCGCTGAAAATGGGCATGTCATGGGTACCAAAACAAGCTTAAATGAACTTATAAAAACAGAAGGCAGTTTGGTGACAAAGAAAGTCGGCATCAACGATGCTTCTACTTTTACTGGCTTTTGCTCATACCACGACAAAGAACTATTCGCAGCACTTGAAGACCAGAAGATCTCTTTGTCTAATGAGCAGTTATTTTTGCTCGCCTATCGTTCGACGAACCGAGAGCTTTACGCAAAAGATGAACAATTGCTAGGCGTTGAGTTTATGAAAGTCGCCGACCGGGGGCAGCCGCACCACATCCAGCAATTTATTCAAATGCAGGCTAAATTGCAAGAGTCCGGAATCAAGCTGGCGCTAGATGAGTTAAACTTAATTAAGAATGAAATGGACAGGCTATTGCTGAGTGGAAAGTTTGATGAGATGAATCACTTTGTCATTGAACTCAGGGATGTTCCCGACGTTTTAGTAAGCGGATCAACTCAACCGGAATTCGATTTCAGTGGAGCGCGATTACAGAACCTTGGCGTTCATGGCAGTAAGTTGAGCCATCTGATCTACAATGCCATCAGCTATGAAAACAAAGGGTGCTTTGTATTTTCATGGTTGAGCACGCACAATAAAATTTGCAAGAGATTTATTGATTCTCTCATGAGCCTTGCTCCCAAAGATTTATCTACAGCGCTTGTGAAATATTGCTACACATTCTGTGAAAACACGTGGGCCTCACCTGTGTGGTGGGATAATCTTGATGAAAGGCTTAAATCCGAACTTAATCGACGAGTTCAACTTCATGGTTTTAATCCAGCTCAAGCACGTGACCTTGTTCCCGATGACTTCGAATTTGATGCGTTTCGCATCGGTAAGACATGGCTCCACCAGTCCCCGAGCATAGCCCCCCAGCCTGCATAACGTTTCATTTAAAGCTAAATGAAACTTACCAGGGTCTACGAATGGCCTGATGGGTGGTGCGTAATAGGGAAAGCGTACAACCCGTCTTTCAAAACATCAGTGAATCAGCGCTCCAAATTACGTTGGCTCTTGAGGACGCAGCCTCCTTGACGATGCTGAGGGCGACACGATTCTCGCAGCGGCTGCTCAATGCCGCTATCGGCCATTTGCGGGCGGTCGACAAAGGCTACTTCCGGTCATTGCAAAGCGGCAAAATTGATCCAGAAGCAGACGCGAAGGGCTTTTCGGTGGTGTGGAAAAGCTAATATTTAGAAGTGATTATATATTTGCGGAATTGCACTGCAAACGAATTTTCGGTAGTAGTTGCCAAACGGGTGCTACCCAATGATATTTGGTGCAGGCCTGTCATACAGTTGACACCAGCAATCTCAAGCTTCGGAGGATAAAATGAAACGTGCTAATTTTTTAAGTTCCCCAGTAATTTGGCCGTCAAATGGAAAGCTAAGGATTTTTGTTGAGGGGGCTTCCGACAGGCTGATAGTGTCAAATATTTTAATCGCCATGGGCCTAGAGGTCGATGCTGGCTTTGACATAATTCAATGTGATGGTAAGCAACATGTTAGGAGGATGGTCAAAAATTTGACTGATAATGACAACGCCATCGCGTTGATTGATGCGGACTCATCTTCGGTGGCTGATTCCGTCCAGTTCGCCCGTGAATATCTAGGACATCCCCAGATTCCTGTGTTTTGTGCAGTTCCTACAATCGAAGCTTGGTTATTTGCAGACAAACAACTTGCCTTGGATTTTGCAGTTGATGATGATTCAGCTAGAGCGGCAATTAGGAGAATAGTTACGCCTGAATCTTTGATTGAGCCTTGGCGCCTCGCTAAAAAGGCATTTCGCGGAAGTTATTATAGCCGAGATTTTTCATTTTTACGCCGCATGGATATTGGGCGTGCGGTGGCATCAAGCGCTTCACTTTTAAGTTTTGTAAGGGGTATAGAAACGGCACTGGGACGTACTCACGCTTATTCAGAAGCTGTAATTTCCGAGAGCTTGAATAGGCAAGTTTTCGCCAATTTATTACGCGAACTACCCCATGATAAAATAAGCTGGAAAACTTTAGAGGGAGACTATTCTGCCGGTCAGTTGGGGGACAAAATACTTCAGGGAGATGAAATAGGGTTGCGATATATTTCAGATCTTCTGCGTCTCTCTCGAGATATTTTGGCGGCTCAAGCATCAGAGGTTGACAAAGATGCTTAAAGCATTTGTACCTGCCTATGATATAGCTACTTATGAGAATGCTAGGCTTGCTAGGCACTTGTTTCCCTATAGTTCAAATCTAATTGTTGGCGAAGGCGCCACCCAGCAGGCGTTGTTTGATATTTTTAAACTGGCTCACACTAAATCTGTGCTATTGATGGCTCATGGAGGAGTAAATAGAGTTTACGGTCAAAATGATGAGCTTGCGATAGGTCTCGATGACGTTACTCTCAATAAAGAAGGTTTGCTCAGATTGAATGTGTTTGCGTGGGCGTGCAAGACTTCAAATGGAATAGGTACTGTCTTCCAACAGTCTGCGAACCTTAACTCGCTATCGGGAAGCTGGTGGGGCTACAATGCCGCTATAACTGCTCCGAACCCTAAGGAACTACCCGCCTTTCGAGAAATATTTACACTTATAATAAATAGATTTCCTTCCGCATATAATGAATCCACAGTTTCGAACTTTGGTTCGGAGCTTAAAGAGTTGTGCGAATCTCACCGATTGAGACTCGTATCTTCCATGGCTCAGGGACGTACATACCGAGACTCGCATGAAGCGGCGGTAGCATTTCGGGAAATTTGGAGTTGTTTGGTGGTGCGTTTTCCAGATTTCACGTATCGACATCTAGAGGGGGTGATGCTGTCGCCAACTATTGCCGACATTTAGGCGAGAAGCAGACCCAATGCCGAAGGTCTGCTGTTAGCAGTTAGCTGCATTTCTCGAAAGACATTGGGTCGTAAACAGACGTCGGTGACAGGCCGCTAGCGAGCGAAAGTCACTTTGGCGTTGGAAACCGCTCGCCGTCCTAGCGAAAGGCACTTTCGCCTTATCAGCCTCACAGCCTCCGAGCTAAAGCACTTTGGCGTGGGAACACGCTCGCCATCCTAGCGAAAGGCACTTTGGCCTTATCGGCGCAGCACTTTCCTATTTAAAGTACTTTCGCATTAAATATTATTTTTCCCACAGCAAAGGCACTTTCACTAGGCATATTAAATATCTCCTACGTTATGCATTGAACGAGCCCCATGAAAGACAGGACACCGTTTCCCCCTTACGATAAGGGATAGGCAAACGGTTATGTTTATGACTAACAGCAACGATAAGAGTG